>JACRBH010000168.1 GCA_016234535.1 Chloroflexota bacterium | reverse complement strand
GATTACGGTCACGACCTCGGCTTGAAAGACGGCCTTGCTATTTTGCTCGAACAATTAACAGACTCAGTACCAGATATGGATTGGATCCGCGTGATGTATGCCTACCCCGGCTATGTGACGGATCGTCTCATCGAGGTGATGGCCACCCGCAAACAAATTTTGCCGTATCTCGACATGCCGCTCCAACATGCGCATCCCAAAACTTTGTATCGCATGAAGCGCCCGTCCAATATTGATTGGGTGCATAAGACCCTTGCAAAGATGCGAACTGCCATGCCTGAGTTATCCATCCGTACCACGTTCATCGTCGGTTATCCCGGCGAGACGGATGAGGAATTTCAGGCCTTATATGATTTTGTGAACGAGATTCGATTTGACCGCGTGGGAGCATTCCAGTTTTCATTCGAGCCGGGGACAACATCCGCGCCTCTGGGCGACCCCGTGCCTGCTTCTGTTAAAGAGGAGCGTTATCAGCGCCTGATGGAGTTGCAGCAGCCCATCTCATTGCAGGTGAATCAGTCCCATGTGGGCAGGACGCTCGATGTGCTGGTTGAAGGATTCAATGACGGATTATCCATTGGCCGTTCATACCGCGACGCCCCCGAAATTGACGGCATGGTCTTTATTGAAAGTAAGGCCAAAGTAGGCGATATTGTCCCTGTGAGAATCACCGGCGCGATGGCTTATGATTTGACTGGCGTGCTGGCAAAGCCATTGATAAAACTGTAACGCGACATTTATGTCGCTTGACCAAGTAAGGCGACATAAATGTCGCGCTACAGAGTCATTAGAAGAAGCCGCTACCCTGAAAAGTAGCGGCTTCTTCTATTTCTATAATGCGGCTCTTGCAAATGCGGTGGCGGCTAATATCAAGGCGGAAAGTATTAAGTTTATCCTCAATAAAATTATTTCGCGTCTTTGTAGTTTGGCGAGGTCTTCCGCTTTTGCGGTTTCTTTTCTCATCAATGTGCGGTGGATGGACGGCAGCACTTCCCATGTTTGGATGGCGCTGACCACTACCATGACGACCGCCAAACTATGTTTAACAAGAATTGCCAGTGACCATTGTGTGCTGATGGAGAGAAACCCGTCATAGTGCGGATTTGCGCTCAATTGGAACAGACCGGTCGCCAGCAGCAGTCCCATGCAAAACCATGCGAGGGGTTCGAGTCTCTTTTGAAGGGCGGTGATAAACCCAAGTTGGTCGGCCAGCTTCAAGGTCCGATGGGAAGCGGGGAGAACGAGCAGATTGATGGCGGCCAGGCTTCCGATCCATGTGACTGTCGCCAGCATGTGGAGCCAGTAGATGATCGCCATGACCCATGAAGGAGGTGTAGCCATATTGGAGGCTAAGGTGTTGGAGAGGCGGTTGGGGCCTCAGTTGGGACCTCAGTTGGAACTTCAGTGACTGAAGGTTCTGTGGGAAGTGCGCCTGTTGCTGTTGCTTCAAAAGTAGCTGTGGCCGGGTAACATCCTGTGAGAGCCTCGTTATAATTTTTTTGTGAAGTTGCATCCAAGCCGCCCATTGCCATGGCGTTTGTATATTGTTTATATGCGCCGCAAAAATCATCCCGTAAAAAAAGCTCATCACCATAGCGCATGGACGCCTGATAGTATCGCTGCGATGCCGTCATGGTTCCATCCCAGAGGGACGGCCAGCCGACACCCACTTGAGCAAAGATCTCAACGGCCTGTTTCCAGTCCAATTCCCAGAAGCTCGCTCCGGTGATGTACGCTTGCGCGCCTTGTTTTAATCCAAGGGCTGTATTGTCGAGCGGCCCAAAGCGTTCTGCAAGAGCCAGGTAATAGATACCGCCTTCGAGGTTGCCTTCCTTTGCGATCAGGTCAGCCCCGTGGTTGCGCAGGGAAAAATAATACATGCCATCCACTTGCGCGATTTTATAGGTGGGGTCGAGCTTGCGGATGGTATCAAGAGCGCCCAATGCATTGGGCCAATCCTTTGCCTGAATGAGCTGTTGCGCGCGCTGGTATGCGCTTTCAGCTCCGCTGAAATCCGGCGTGGATGTGAGTGTCGGGACGGGCGTATTCGTTGGAATACTGCTCAACACCAGCACCTGGGTAAGCCGCTCCTGCGCGCCGGGGAAGCCAGGGTCTCTTTGAATGATCCATTCGAGTCGTTCCTTCGCGGTTGCATAGCGGCCGGATTCAATGTCAACCAGCGCGAGTGTGAATTGCTCGGTGAGTTGTTTCGAGGTGATCGAGACTTCCGCTTCCTTGCGGTCACCAATTCCGCGGGAGTATCCGCCGAATCCGCCCAGCCCGACGAGAAGGATCAGTCCCAAAGCGCCGGTGAGAATGGTGCGCCAGCGGGTGGATTTCTTCTTGATCGGTTTGATCGGCTGCGTGTCGTCTGGTTCAACGGGTTTTTGAGGTTGTGTGGTTTCAAATTGTTCTGACATGGCGATAATTATACTTCCCTATTGTTTGTTCAAAAATTTTCTTATTTTTATTTTATTCACTCACCTTACGCAAAAAAGTTGGACTGCGGACTTTAGTCCGCGTTTTCGGCAAGAAGCGGACTAAAGTCCGCAGTCCGAACAAAAAAACAGGCTTCTTGAAGAAAACTGCGTAAGGTGAGTTATTCAACCAGACCTCTAAAGATTTTAAAAACCTTTAGGGTCTTCTTTATAAATTAATGATCTGCTTCGCTTCCGACCAGACGATTGCCAGCGCTGCAATTCCGCCGACAACCATTCCCGCCAGTGCGGTCACAACAGCGCCGCCGGGCAGATATACGGCAATGGCATAAGATACCATTCCGCCAATGACGGCAGCCAGCGCCCCTTTTATAACCGAATTCCCTACACGGATCGGTTCATGCGTGCGCTTGGACAGCCACCCAAAAAGGATGATGGCTTCCACCAGCAAGGCGATTTCAGCAAATGCGATGACCGGCGCGCCGACTTCCTTGAAGAATGTGAGGCCGATAAACCCAATTCCTAGGAACATGACAATACGCAATCCCACCGCATACAGCGGAAACATCGGTTCCTTGCGCGCATAAAATGAACGCGCCGCAATCTCGTGGATGGTGTATCCGGTCAGTGTCATCAAATAGGCGCGCGTTGTCCACGTGATCAATGTGGATGTGGCCTGGTCGAATCCGAAAACTGCGCGTACAAGTGGACTGATTCCCGCGGCCATGACTGCCGCGACCGGGATGGTTAGTGAGATCAAGACCCGCAGGGCGCGTTCTATCGTTAAACGGAATCCTGCCCAGTCGCCGCGTGCCGCGAGCTCTGAAAGCGTTGGTAACATCGCAGTGGCGATTGCAGTCCCAAGGATTGTCTCGGGCACTTGCATGATCATCCAGCCATAGGTCAGTGATGTCACCGCGCCAACCTGGTCGAGCCGCGACGCTAAATTATCGCGCGCCAACACGATGAGTTGGATGCCGCCCATCGTCAATAAACGCGGCGCCATTAATGTCAACGCTTCGATCAAACCAGTGTGGCGAATATCCACGGATGGAGTCCAGCGGAAGCCGAATTTGAAGAGCATCGGCAATTGAATTAACAAGTGCATGGCCGCGCCAATGATAACGCCGTACACCAGACCATGAATTCCAAAACGCGGCACAAGAAAAATCGCGCCGAATATCTGTCCGATGTTATACATGCTGGGGGCCATTGCGGGCAAAACAAAATGTTGATTCGCTTGCAGCGAAGCCATCACCAATCCGCTGATCGAAAATATGACTGTACCGATTAAATTCAAACGCATCAGTTCCGCGAGTAATTTGCGCTGTTCCACATCAAAGCCCGGCGCGATGCCGAGTTTTGCATCCACAATGGGTTGTGCGAAGATGGCGATCAGGATTGCAATTGAACCTGTCACCAGAAACGCAACGTTCGCAACGCGCGAGAACAAGTCCCATGCGGCGGCGCGGTCTTTGGTGGTGAGATACTCCGTCAGCAATGGGATGAATGCCATTGCCAGCGCGCCGCCCGAGATGAGCGCGAACAGCACATCGGGTAAATTATTCGCCGCGTTGAACGTATCCAGCAAATGCACTGAATCTGAATATTGGCGCGAGATGATCCCAGTGCGCACGAAGGCGAGAATTTTATCTATCAGGAAAAAGAACGCGATGATCAGCGAGTTACGGGTAAGGCGTGAGAGCTTGTTCATTTTTTATTCATCCGCAGGCGGGGCGATCTCCATGCCTGGTAATTTTTCAAGCAGGTTCTGAGTCTTGTGAATTAACACCGGCAGGCATTGCGGACAAATATAGTTTGCTTCACCTTTGAATATGAGCGCAATCAAAGGAATCTGCGCATCTGTGCGATTGCAGTTCAAGCATGTTTTTTTGCTCATGGTTTCTCCAATTTTGTTATGTCGTTGCGAGGGTGTTCTTCCCGAAGCAATCTCCAACTATGATAGGTGCTTCGTCGGGAAAAGCACCCTCCTCGCAACGACATGTAATTACAACGTCCCCTTATACATCCCGCCATCCACATTCAACATGACGCCGGTAATATAAGACGCAGCCGGGGAGACGAGGAACACCGCGGCATTTGCGAATTCTTCGGGCTGACCCAGCCTCCCAAGCGGACTCTGCTCCGACTGCTTGCGCGTCTCTTCCTCGACCGTGGAACTGTTCGCTGTTGCCCGGGCAGTCATCAACTCTGTGACACGTTCCGTCTCCGTCCAGCCGGGCAATATGGAATTGAATCGAATACTTTCTTTGCCAAGATCAAGCGCGAGCGATTTGGTCAATCCAATCGTCGCCATGCGGATGCTGTTCGACAAAAGCAAATTTGTAATCGGCTGTTTGACCGATATGGACGTAACCGTCAAAACGCTTGCCGCATCTGATTTTCTCAAATAAGGAAGCGCGGACTTGATCAAGCGGACATGCGTCATCAAACACAAGTCCACGCCCTTTTGCCACGCCGCTTCATCGAGCGAATCAATCGTGCCGGGCGGAGGTCCGCCCGCGTTGGTGACGAGAATATCCAACCCGCCAAACGCATCCACAGTTTGGTGGATCAATTTTTCAGGGATATCGGTTTGGCTTACATCTCCTGCGAGTCCAATCACTTGTGTACCTGTTTCCTTGTATACCATCTCCGCCGCCCTTTTTATCTTCGCCTCATCCCGCCCGTTGATGGCGACTTTGCAGCCTTCCCTTGCTAATGCCAACGCGGCGGCGTAACCAAGTCCGCGCGATGAGCCGGTGACGAGTGCGCGTTTGTTCTTCAAGCCTAAATCCATTTTTTCTCCTTAAATTTACATGTCATTGCGAGGAGCGGAGCGACGAAGCAATCTCCTGTTTTAGTTGGAGACTGCTTCGCAAAAACCGCTCGCAGCGACATCAGATTATTTCTATCTTCTCATCAATGATCTGACCGTCTTCCCAATTTGCTTCCACCCATTTTGCCACACTTTGCAGGGACTGTCGCAAAGTCACCGCATCGGAATTGACCATTGCGCACACGATGACCGTCTCCTGCCATTTGTCCTGCAAATCCATCTCAGCGACAGAGACGTTGAACTCACGATGCAAACGCGAGATAAGCGGCTTGATCCGTCCGCGCTTTTCTTTGAGGGAAGCACAAGTAGGCAGGTGCAGGTGAATGGTGAGAATGGCGAGCAAGTTTATTGGATTGGAGGAGGCGGGGGAAGGATGGCTTCCAGATCAGGAATCAAGGCAGGCGCATGAACGGTAGCAATCAGCCACATGCGCTCCTGCTTGACATCGTCATATTCATGAGCGATGACATTGCGCTGGGCGATGACTCGTGCCCACGGTATTTGTGAGTGTGCTGTTTTGAATTCATCTGAAACCCGCCGTGAGGCTTCTCCTATGATTTCTACACAACGTTCAATCGCCAGTTGCAGCTTTCTATCTTTCAGAAACTCCTCGAACCGCACGCCGGACATAAACCCCTGAATGGTGCGGGCGGCATCGAGCATGTCCCAGATATATGCTGCATCCCGTTCAGTTGGCTGCATAGAGAATCTCCCGCCCGGTGAGGATGGAATGGCGGCGGTATGGATTGCGCAGCGCTTCCTTCTCGACCAGATCAACCTTGCGTTTGAACATGGCTTCCAGTTCTTCCTGCATGGACACCAGATCGAAGAGACTCCAGCCAGCATTTGGCTGAAAACTGACCAGCACATCCACATCGCTGTCGGGGCGGAAGTCGTTGCGCAGAACGGAGCCGAAAAAGGAAAACTCCGAGATTTTCCAGCGTTTGCAAAATGCGGTGATCTTTTTAAAGTCAAATGGGATTCGTTTTTTGAGGAAGGCCGGTTTGACCTCTGCGCGCTTCGCCACAGCATACCTGGTGGATGCTTCCTTGATTTTTCGGGGTTTTGAGGCGGAAACCTGTTTCATGGCAAGTGATTTATTTTACATCAAAACAAAATCAAATCATTGCGCTTTTCTTTGAGGGAAGCGCAAGTAGGCAGGTGCAGGTGGATGGTGAGGGTGGCGAGCAAGGGAATTTTATGCTTTGGATTTTATGGGATGTAAATCCGCCCAATGCCAAGATAGTTTTCGATGTTCAAAATGATTTCCACAAGCCGCTCGGCGCATTGTTCTCGATATACGCTTTCTTCTAGGCGGTCTACGATTCCGATCGTGACTACGGGAAGCGAATTTGGCGTGTTTTCATCTTGAATGGTTTGTTCCAGTGAATCTGCGCCATCCTTATTTCGGTTTCCCGTGAGAAGAATCAATTGCTGTGTTTGTGCAAAACGCCAAACTTCACGGTCGTTGCTGTTGATCGGAAGTCCCACATCATCGAAGGTTAGCATGGGGATGTCCAGCAATTTGAGCCAGCCTTCACTTCCCATGGTTGCCCAGAGCAATATTCCCTGCTTTTTCATGTGATGGTCAAGAAGAACTTTCATGGTTTGTTTTCCGCGTGATATTGTTCCCGCCATTCTCTCAACTTCGCGCGGACAGTTTCCCGTTGTTGATAGGTTTTTTTCATTACTTCACGGTTGTGTTCTTCCCAGTATTTGCGGTTGCGTTCTGCAGATTGTAGAACTTCCTGGTATTCCTTTTCCACTTCCTCTTTGTGCAAGTGGATGTAATCGAGAATATCCAGCATTTCCTCGTCGGTCAACTCGTAAATGTCGCGGATGTTTTTCAGGGAGTTATTTTCTTTTATGGAATCCATGATGTAATACAGCGTGAGGCGGGTGCCTTTGACGGTCAACCCTTGTTCGGTGCGGACAACTGTGTGGTTTTCGCGTAGCGGGGATGCATCTGCCTTCAAAAGTGCGTCCACCAGCTTTTGGGAACGTAGAACAGCCAGTTCGCTTTGCGAACGCTGGATTTCACTTTCAAGCTGAACAATGCGCTCATTCACTTGTTGTGGGGATGGCTTTTGTTTCATACAACACCTTTGCTTTCCATTGGATTTATTATACAACAGAGGAATTAATCATATCCGCGCTTTTCTTTGAGGGACTGCGTCAGCGAGCAAGTGGGGAGGTGCAGGTGGATGGTGAGGGTGGCAACTGTCATTTAGTTATGTCCCTAAGTAAACTAATGATATTATTGGCATAATTGAGCTATAGAATGAATTTTGGGAGGTTGTTATGAATAAAGACTATATTGCACCTTGGGTAAGAGTAATTATTTTATTGTCTTCTACTATAGTTATATCAGGCTTATCCTATCTTTTTACAGGTTCTATTATCCCACGAGATTCACAAGACGCTTTGATATTTCAAAATGCTCTTTTGTTAATTGTTATTGGGATTGCATTGTTGGAAAAATATTATACAAAGCCTGCCGATTCAATGGTTAATTCATTGATGGGGGTAATTACATTAATGGGCGTGTATGATGTTGCACCTAAAGTGTTCTGGTGGGCAATGTTCTCATATCTAATATTTGTGTTTTTTCTGTCAATAACGACAACGGCGATATATTCATTTGAAGTTCAGAATCCAAAACTTATAAGACTAGCAGAATTATGTTACCAACCAGCCATTGTTTTGGGACAGGCAAGAGTTCTTTATTCAGTAGTGTTTTTATATGCGGTTTTTTCTTTCAAAGGCGTGCAATCTTTACAAACAGTTATGTTGGTTTTATTTTGGGGTATTTTCGTCGTTATTTGGCCTCTTAGATTACCTCAGCTACTATCCAGATTATCATTTCAAAAAACTCGACGTCAGCCTGTAGGTCATGTGATGCGTACAGACTGGCCGAATATAGTTCGTGTCACAATTCAATCTAGCACCAAATGGACAAATGAATCAATAAAAATATTTCAACAAGTGGATGGAAAGCAAAGCTTAATTTTGCCCCTCTTTTATGAACCTCAAGGTGCTGAGTTAGTTGGAACTGGATTGGTTGTAAAAGAATATAAAGACAAACTTGAAGGACTTACAGATGGGTTTATGTATGATGCAGATCAGTCTGCAAGTGTTGCCGATGCTGAAATTTCGGAAGCACTTGGGGGTGGTTCTAAATCAAAATTGGTTGGATTTATTGTTGAAAAATCTACGATAGCAGAAGTCAAATTTGAAATTTGGGATCCCAAAGTATGTTGGGAAGGATTGCTAGTTTGGTGTGAGATTGGTGGAAAGCGTGTGTATTATCAGATTACGAGCGGTAGTACTGAAGAAGAAGTTTTTCAATCCAATCGTCACGGATTTCAACTTGGTAGCGCTACGCAATTGGGGATAATGGATGAAAAACAAGGATTCCTGAAACATCCTTGGGTTCCAAGAATGAACACGCCTGTTTTTGCAGAAAACGAATCTTTTGGTGAGGGTATAGATATTTCGCAAGATAATGATTTTGTTTATGGAAATTTACCTGGTACGGAGTTAAAGGTTGCTGGACCTTTTCTTAAAAACATGGATCATCATACAGCGATATTGGGAGTTACAGGTTCAGGAAAAACAGAATTAGCGTTTGATTTAATTCGTCATTCAGTTGATAAAGGATTGAAAGTCCTTAGTATCGACTTAACAGCTAGATTTGAAGCTCGTCTAAGCGATCTTGCTCCTAAAAATCTTTCTTTGTCGGCTGAAAATGTAACAGAATTAAATAAAAAACTGTTTGATGTTGAGACGGGCACTTATGGCGCAGGAGCTGAAAAAAAGGCTTTGGAAGGCTTTGCTAAAAAAATAAGAGAAGATGTTCAAAAGGCAATTCAGGAGTTCTTAACTACAGTTGATGATAATAATAGAATTGGTATTATTACTCTCGAAGAAATATCTAACTCAAAAGCTACTTTGTTCATCACAGAGATGTATTTGACTTGTTTGTTGAATTACGCAAAAGATAATATAGGAAAAGCGCCCAAAGTATTAATAGTAGTTGATGAAGCACATACCGTAATGCCAGAGCCTAGCACTATGGGTCTTGGTGATTATGACTCTCGAGGGTTGGTTGGAAAGATTGCTCAAATCGCGTTGCAGGGAAGAAAGTATGGAGTAGGGTTATTAGTTGTTGCTCAGCGCACAGCCACGGTTAGTAAATCAATTCTTACTCAGTGCAATACGGTTATTAGTTTTAATTGTTTTGATGATACAAGTTTAAATTTTCTAAGTAATGTATATGGGTCATCTTATGTTTCTATAATCCCCAATTTGCCTCAATTGCATGCTATAGTTTTTGGAAAAGGTATCAGAAGTCAACGGCCATTAATTATTCAAATACCTTTTGATCCTAAAAAGGCTGAAACGCCATCTTAGTCAACTACCCTGTTGGTAAAAGAGAATTTCTATCAATAGGATTTATGCTTTTCTTGCATAAAGAATAATATCCTCTTGCACTTGACCTACCCGCCGATTACAATCCCATTTATGGACACTGAAACCGCATACAACAACGCCCTCGATTACCTTTATTCTTTCGTGGATTATAGCCTTAAACATTCCTCCGAACTTGCCAAGGCGGATTTCAACCTCGACCGCATGTTCGCGCTGATGGAGTCTTTGGGCAACCCGCAGAGTAAGTATCCCATCATCCATGTAGCGGGGACGAAGGGCAAAGGCTCCACTTCCGCGATGTGTGCATCAGGGTTGCAGGTTGCAGGTTATAAAGTTGGGTTATATACCTCGCCGCATTTGCTGGATTACACAGAGCGGATTCAAATCAACGGTGAGCCGATCTCGCATGAGCAATTGGCTGAGTTGGTGGAAGAGATAAAACCCGCCGTGTCGCGTGTTCCGTTCCTGACCACGTTTGAAATTACCACCGCTTTGGCATTCCTGGCGTTTGGAAAATACGGAGTCAACGCGGCGGTGTTTGAAGTGGGACTCGGCGGGCGGCTGGACGCGACCAACATCGTCACGCCGAAGGTTTCGGTCATCACATCACTTTCGTATGACCATACCGCCGTGCTTGGAAACACATTGACATTGATCGCCGGCGAGAAGGCTGGCATCATCAAAGATGGTGTGCCCGTGGTTTCATCCCCGCAAAAGGAAGAAGCTCTTACAGTGTTGGAGCGCGTAGCCAAGCTAAAAAATTCAGATTTAACCCTTGTCGGGCGCGACGTAAAGTTTGAGTTGATTGAGTCGTCATTGGAGGGGCAAAGACTGACCGTGGACGGCGGACGATGGACGGTCAACGGTCAATCGTCTATCGTCAAATTACGAATTCCCTTACTGGGCAACCACCAAGTGGAAAACGCCGCTACTGCTTACACAGCCTTAAAGGTCAGCGGAATTCCAATTTCTGACGAACAGATACAAAAAGGCTTTTCTCAAGTACAATGGCGCGCCCGCTTTGAAATCGCGCGGCGCGATCCGCCTGTGATCTTTGACTCGGCGCATAATCAGGATTCGTTCGCGAAGTTGAGCGAGACTCTTGAAACATATTTCCCCGGCAGAAAAGTTTATCTGATCTTTGGCGCATCAGAGGATAAAAATATTCCCGGCATGTTTGCGGAGTTGAAATCGAAGATCAAGAAAATTATCATCACGCGCGCCGATCATCCGCGCGCGCTGGAAGTGGAGAAAATTCAACAGTTGGCCGAGCAGGCTGGGGCGGAGTCGGAAGCGGTTACTCCTGTCAAATCCGCATTGGCGCGGGCGCTGGAATTGTCATCAAAAGATGGTAGCATTGTCTTATCCGCTGGAAGTATGTTCGTCACAGCGGAAGTCATGTCTGCATGGAAAAATAAATGAATCATCAATCTGATTGGAACGAAGAAGAAGATAATTTTGACCTCACGCTGTCACAGCGGACCGAGGAGCTGTATCGTGTTCCGAATATGGAGCCGAACGCTGACGGTTTGATCGAGGCCGTGGTGCTGCCATTGCGCGATATGGTCATTTTCCCGCGCATGGTTTCGCCGATCTTTGTCGGGCGCGAGGCTTCATTGCTGGCTGTGCAAGAAGCGCAGCGCAAGGAACAAACTGTGATCGGACTCACACAAAAAGATTCCGAACTCGATGAACCCGGCGTGGATGACTTTTTGCCGATCGGTGTCGAGATGGCGGTTGGGCGTTTGTTGAACATGCCCGATGGTTCACGCTCCGCGCTGGTGCAGGGACGCAAGCGGGTTGAGATCGTTGAGTTTATTCGCACGAAGCCTTATCTAAAAGTGCGCGCGCGCGTCATCAATGAACCGCAAGTTGCAGACCGGCAAACTCAAGCGTTGATGCGTTCCGCGTTGAGTCTGTTCGAGCGCTGTGTGCAATTGGATCGCTCCATTCCCGAAGAAGCGCATTTATTCGCCTTGAACATTTCGGAACCAGGCTGGCTTTCAGATATGATCTCCACCTCGCTTTCGTTTACATACGAATCGAAACTGCGCTTGCTGATGATCCTAGACCCCAAAGCGCGTTTGGGCATGTTGAATAATTTGTTGGCGCAGGAAGTGGATGTGCTCGAACTGGAAGATGAGATCCATTCGCGCGTTCAGAATGAAGTGGACAAGAGTCAACGCGAGTTTTATCTGCGCGAACAGATGAAGCAGATCCAAACGGAATTGGGCGAAGGTGATATTTTTACCCGCGATGCTTCTGATCTAAAGAAAAAAGTGGATGCCGCCAATCTTCCAGAAGAAGCAAAAGCTGTTGCGCTCAAGGAATTGGAACGCTTGAATCAAATGCCGCCGATGTCTCCTGAAGTGGGGATGATCCGCACATACATTGATTGGATCGTTGACCTGCCCTGGAGCAATTCGTCGCCCGATAATTTGGATGTAAAGAATGCTGCGAAGATTTTGGAACGCGATCATTATGGCTTGAAGAAAGCCAAGGAAAGAATTCTCGAATATATTGCGGTGCGTTCGCTCAAACCGAAGAAGGAACGTCAGCCGATACTTTGTTTTGTTGGGCCGCCCGGAGTCGGCAAGACTTCGTTAGGCCGTTCCATCGCGGATGCGTTGGGACGCAAGTTCGTGCGCGTCTCTCTCGGCGGCGTGCGTGACGAAGCCGAGATCCGTGGACATCGCCGCACATACATCGGCGCTCTGCCGGGGCGCATTCTGCAAACGATGAAGCGCGCCGGCACAGCGAATCCGCTCTTTATGCTGGATGAAATCGACAAGCTGTATTCTGACTTTAGAGGCGATCCCGCCTCGGCCATGCTTGAGGTGCTCGACCCGGAGCAGAACTTTGCTTTTAGTGACCACTACCTGGAATTGCCTTTCGATCTTTCCAAGGTGATGTTTGTGACCACAGCTAATTCATTGGCAAACATTCCGTCGCCATTGTTGGATCGCATGGAAGTGATCGAGTTCCCCGGCTACATTGAAGAAGAAAAGATGGAGATCGCAAACCGCTATCTCATTCCGCGCCAGATCGAAGAGAATGGAATTGACAATCTCGGCATGGCCTTTGAACCTGCCGCATTGCAACGTATTATCCGTGAATATACTTATGAAGCGGGTGTGCGTAATCTGGAGCGTGAGATCGGACGGGTGAGCCGAAAAGTTGCGCGCCTGAAAGCGGAGGGGAAGAAGTATCCGATTTCCATTGCAGCGGACATGATCGAAAAGTTGCTTGGCCCGCAGCAAGTCTTTCAATCTGAAGCGGAACGTACCGATGAAGTTGGCGTTGCCACCAGCCTCGCGTGGACTGAAACAGGCGGCGAGATCATGTCTGTGGAAGTTGCCATCATCGAAGGCAAAGGTATTATGCAGATGACCGGTCAGATGGGCGAAGTGATGCAGGAATCAGGTCAGGCTGCGTTGACGTATATCAAGTCACGCGCTGCTTCATTGAACATTGACCTGGATATCTTTGATCGTTTGGATATTCACGTCCACATGCCCGAAGGCGGAATTCCCAAGGATGGCCCTTCGGCTGGCATTACCATGGCGACAGCCATCATCTCTGCGCTGACGGGACGGGCAGTGTTACGTCACGTGGGCATGACCGGCGAGATCACCCTGCGCGGACGTGTGCTCCCAATTGGCGGCGTGCGTGAGAAAGTCCTCGCCGCGCATCGTGCGGGCTTGAAGACCGTGCTTCTTCCAGAAAAGAATATGAAGGATCTGGTGGAACTTCCCAAGACTGCCAGATCTGAGTTGAAGATCATCCCCATCAAACACATGGATGATGTTCTCGCAATTGCGCTTTCAGATAAGGTCACAGTCGAGCCGCCGAGGCCGAAGAAACATGTAAGAGATGATGCGGGTGATGAATAGTTAAAAGCAAAAACGGCAACCTCTTTTGGGGACGCCGTTTTTTTTTATTTTTTATCTCGCCAGTGGGATGAGGTTGATGTAATTGAGCAGTTCTCCTTTTCCTGTCAACCCTATCTGAATGTATGGATGGTTCCCGTTGCTAAGCATTTTGCTGATGTCGATCCAACGGAAGAAAAGGTTTGCAATATTCCCTGCGCGTTTCTCTCCGTGGTCGGGGGTAAGCGCGTCCAGGTTTATGCCGGGAGAAGCCCGAGCCACCAGGTTTCGCGCTATTTTCTCCAATTCCTCTATCGAGATAGGTTCACTATCTGATGGCATTTCTACGGGATTGATAGCAATGATCTGGCTGATCTGATCATCAAAGGCGTAGTATCTAGTTTCGGTTTGGTATGTGTTGAGGACCAAGCCTGGCAGACTTGGATCTGAAAAGCCCGACGAATATCCCACTTTGACGTGGCTTTCCTTCCCTTCTATTCTTTGGATGGCTTGAATTATATTTTCAGGCACAGGTAGTGAATCTAGGTGTTCCTCATATTTGGCTTGAGCCGTGGCGTTGAGTATCTCGCTCTCTTTCACTATGAGATACAGGTCGCCAATTGCCACCTTTGGATAACCGCCGCTGTCTGCTGAATAGATCGAAACGTATGTTCCGTTTTCCCATTCTTCCTTGGTAGGGCCAGAGTATTCGCCCATCGCTATTCGGAATTCACGGGTGGCGGCATATTGTGGATTTGGGTATGCTCCCTTTGAATTTTCCTGGGAAGCCAACTGATAATACGCCTCATTGAGTTCGGCAATTTTGTTCCGTACTTCCGTTTCTTTTTGCTGGGCACGTTTCAGAGATTCGTTTGTGAGTAGAAATCCTTCACTGCCATCAGGGAGTTCAAAGGTAACGAAATTTCCTGTTTGTTTTTCCTTTTCAAGGAAGGCATTGTATTGATCTACAAGTGCAGTAATCTCTTGAAGAATGGCTGCTTTCTTTTGCTGAATGGAAGCGGGTGCCGTGGGAGTTGGCGTTGGAAATGGCGCGGCTGTTGCACTACTTTGACAGGCGGTGATGGCCATTATTATCAGAAGGCTTAATATTAGAATATCGTTTCTTTTTTGCATTTGTCCTTTACCTCATGGTTTTGTTATGGGAGTTAATTGCATTAGAAGACGAAGCTTGGAGGCGGGAGCGAATAATTTAATTTATAGCTACTAAAAAGAGAGTGTCTGTATCGGTTGTTGATACATGATTGATTTCCCTTCTAGTTGAAATTATACTTCAAGGTGACGCGGGTGATAAAATTACTCGCGTCACCTTTTTTGTTTTATTCAATGTCGTTCTGAGCGGAGCGAAGAACCTCTTAGGTTAGCGTAGAGACCCTTCGCTGCCGCTCAGGGTGACATGGTTGGAAATAACTCATTCATGCAAAATTTGAAAGACAAAGTTATCCTCATCACCGGCGCATCTTCTGGCTTTGGAGAAGATGCCGCGCTGCTCTTTGCAAAGGAAGGCTGCAAAGTTGTCCTGGCCGCGCGCCGCATTGACCGGTTACAAGCCCTCGCCGCAAAAATTCAAGATGCGGGCGGCGAAGCCATTGCCATTCCAGTGGACATTATCAACCCGGCCGATGTGGATAACATGGTGAAGTCCACGCTTGATCTGTATGGTCAAATCGATATTCTTTTTAATAACGCAGGCATTGGCCGCGTGGATTGGTTCGAGAATCATTCTTCGGTGCGCGATATCGATATGCTTGTGCAGGTCAACTTGACTGCGCTCATGCATGTCACCCGCGTGGTTTTGCCATACATGCTAAAACGCCGCGAAGGCCACATCATCAATATGATTTCCGTTGCGGGTCTCATCGCCTCCCCGCTCATTACGAGTTATTCCGCCAGCAAGCATGGCGTGCGTGGTTTTACAGATGCGCTCCGCCGAGAAGTCGCGCCGCTGGGTATCAAAGTCAGCGGCATTTATCCCGGCCCCGCCGCCACAGAGTTTGGGCAGCATGTTGGAAAGAACGAAGCCTATGGCTCAATAAAAAAGTGGATCAACATTCACATGACTTCCGAGTATGTTGCGCGCCGCGTTGTGGATGTTGCCAAACGCCCGCGCCGCAGTCTGGTCATTCCGTGGTGGTTTCGCATCGTCACCACTTTTGATATGCTCTTCCCCGTCGTTGTGGATTGGATCACATACGCCTTCTCGAAAAAAAACCATAAATTGGATTAGGAGACTCACATGACTCTTGCGCGACTTAACAACCTCACCGCTTCACTTCTGACGTCCGGGCTGGATGCCGTTATTCTGAATCCCGGTCCCACGCTGACGTATCTTAGCGGCCTCAAATTTCACCTGATGGAACGGCCTGTTGTTTTATTTGTAGTGCCCGGCCAGGACCCGATATTGGTATTGCCCGAACTTGAACTGCCCAAAGTGGATCTGTTCCCATATAAAGTGCAGGCGTTCGCGTACGGCGAAATCCCGTCAGAGTGGGACGATGCCTTTCGAAAGGCGGCCCAAGCCTTGGGGTTGGATGGGAAGCGCATTGGAGTCGAACCGCGTCAACTGCGGCTGCTGGAATTCAGTCATGTAAAAGCTGGCGCGCCTGAATCAGAATTTCCAGATGCGAGCAATGTCTTGTCTGCGCTGCGCTTGAAGAAAGATAAAGCCGAAGTGGATGCCATGCGCCGCGCCGTAAAGATCGCGCAGGATGCGCTCGAAGCGACCATCCCGTTGATAAAGATCGGCTTGACCGAGCGTGAGCTGGCTTCGGAGTTGGTGATGCAATTGTTGAAGAACGGCTCTGACTCTGAATTTCCATTTGCTCCGATTGTTTCATCGGGACCGAACTCAGCAAATCCGCATGCATCGCCAACCGAAAGAAAATTGCAAGCTGGCGACCTTCTGGTTGTGGATTGGGGTGCGGCGTATGAAAGTTATATCTCTGATCTCACGCGCACATTCTCAGTGGGTGAGGTGGAGGATGAATATCAAAGGATTCATAACATCGTGCAGGAATCAAACGCGGCTGGACGTGCCGCTGGCAAGCCCGGCGTCCCATGCGCAAACGTGGATAAAGCCGCGCGTGATGTGATCGAGAAAGCTGGCTATGGAAAATATTTCACGCATCGCACCGGTCATGGCATTGGCATGGAAGGCCACGAAGACCCCTATATGCGCGGTGACAATATGCAATTACTTGAACCCGGCATGGCTTACACTGTGGAGCCCGGTATTTATTTGACAGGCCGCAACGGCGTGCGCATTGAAGATAATATGGTCATCACCGAAACCGGCGCGGATTGTTTGTCTGATATGCCGCGTGAGATTCGCGTGGTGGGGTGAGTTCGAAAAGGTGGCGAAATGAAAAGTGCTTGGAATTTAGTATGGGTGATTATCGCTGTTATTGGCGAAATGTTGCTTTGGTATTTGAAGAATGCAGACATTGTTCCGTTTTCATCTCTGGGATTTATTATCGGTTTTGTTATTACGCCAGTTATAGCAGGCTTGGTGACAGTCGGTATTAAGTACCTTTTGAAGTTGCTTGAATAAAATATTGGGATTGTCTAAATCTCAAAACGTAATATGTCGTTGCGAGCCCGATAGGGCGAAGCAATCTCCAATCCGATGAAGGGACTGTATCGTTGGACTAGCCCTTTTCGCAACGATATGGCTATTATTTTGATTTCATCACTTTGGTCTATGAAAGGAGGCTCACTTGATACCAAGCGAGCCTCCTAATTACTAACTTATCAATTGACTATTACGGACCCGTGATGCGTCCATCCACAACGGGGCCGACCGGCGAGTTAGCGGTCACATATTCAATGGCGACCTGCAAGAGGTCATCGCCCGGTTGCAAGACATTCGTGCCTTGGGAGAAGATTGTGTATCCGTCACCGCCGGTGAACATAAAGTCATTGGTCACAAAGCGGACAGTATCCGCCGGGCCGATGGGGGTGAGTGTACCGCCGACGCCATCCGGCGCTTTCCACATACCGGTAACCACCGGGGTTGTGCCGTTACAAGCGAAAGTAACTTTCAATCCTGAGATTTGCGGGAAGCGCCCTGTGGAAATCGCCACATTACAGAAGGGCGAGAAGCCATTTATGAAGGCCTGCTCCAGTTGAGCGCCTGTCAGGGTCTCGATGACCGTGCGGTTTCCAAACGGCAGAACCGCAAACATCTCGCCCCAGGTGATCTCACCCGGCAGCTCTCCCGCAGTTGGAGGAGTAACCAACAGGTCCTGACGCAGACCGCCGGAGTTTGTGTATGCCGCATCGACGCCCGGATATTTCAGCCGCATGGCATCCGCTACCATATTTCCCATCGCCGATTCAAAGAGGCGGGTCGGCGCGCGTTTGATATCGAATTGCTGAGTGCCAATTACCTGATTGCGCAGGATGGCTGTCTGTGCGTTTGCATCATCCACAATCGCCTGCACATCAGGTCGTTTGGCAACGCCGATATTCTTGGCGATGCGCGTTGCCGCTCCAGCCCATTCAACATCGTTCCCCTTGACTACCATTTGCACAACCGAATAGCTGGCGCCGGCATTGATTCCTTCAGCCACCAGAATGCGGCCAACCATCAGATTGGAGACGCGATGCGTGTGACCTGCCAGCACGACATCGACTGTGGTGTCTTGAATGCCCTGCACGATGGTCATGATCGGTCCAGCCCACGGGACGGCTGCGTTGCCATCGACGGCATTCTGCCCGACGGCAGTTCCCTGATGGATCAACACAATTTGAATCCTGACGCCATCCCGGCGCAATTTCTCAGACTCAGCCTTGATCGTTTCGATTTCATCCAGGAATTTCAAGCCTGCCGTGGCTCCAGCGCTGACCAGTTCCGGCGTCTCCTTTAACTCGATGCCGATCACGCCAATTTCAAGTCCGCCATACTCAAAGACATGAGTGCCTTCGACCCAGTCTGGATTCTCCAACGTGGTTTCATCCACGATGTTTGCTCCGAGGAATGGGAAGTTGGCGCGCGCCTGATGTTGCAGCAATCGCGCTATGCCATAATCGAATTCATGGTTGCCATACGAAGTGGCTTGCAGGCCCCAGGCATTTTCCACATCGATTGCGGGCGTATCCTGCAAGAGACCGGAATTCGCAGGTGAAGCGCCGACGTTATCACCGGAAGCAAAAAGGAAGGAGCCGTTCGGGAATTGCGCGGACTCTTCATCGAACATCGTTGCCAGTTGTGAAGCGCCTCCAACGGGTACGTTGCGTCCATCCAACGAGAAGGTTGTTTGTTCGAGTTGACCGTGGAAGTCAGTTAAGCCGGTCACAGGCACGAGGGTGCGGTCATCTCCTGCACTCAACAGATCGAGCCTGACAACGCCCTGGGAAAATTGAGGTTCCGGGATGCCCATCATATAGGCGATTGTCGCGGCGATATCAATCGTTTGAATTCCTTCCGCAACGAATCGTTCGCGGATTTCATTACCGCCAGCAAGAAAACTGGCGCGCATGTTAATACCGGCATCCAAATTTTGAACGTCCGGTACATACCCATGTTGACCAAAGAATGCGGAGCGGGCCACGAGCGTGCCGGGTGTAGCCGCATCGAACTGGTAGGGCGGATAAGCAAAGGCGATCAGATCGCCGGTGCGGGTTGGGTGGGCCATGTCTGCGGTGCTGTCCGGCCCGTTGGGGATGTAGCGTGCCTCAGCTTTGGTGTAGGCGCGGTCGATCATCATCCAGCTTTCCGGCTGAGCATCACCAGACCAGTCATTCGGATCGCTCAGAGCGAGGAATGCAGCCTTGATCTGGGCAACGGTCGCGGCTTCATCTGCGGCGGCAACTTGTGTAAAGCCGCCTCCAGACGGATCACGCCCGGCCAAATTCAAATAGATTTGAACTGTGCCGCCTGCCCAACAAGCCTTGGCTTTGCCAATTGTCTCACCGCTGGCCGGGCGACAATTGGAGGTCTGTGGTCTGGAAAGCAATCCCAAATCCACTAAAACTTTACTGGCATCAATGGCAAGGAACTGGGGTGCGAAGCCATGATCCGATGCCACAAAAGTATCTGCCTTCTTGCCCATAAGTGACTGAACCAGGCCCAGCGTATCGTCAGCGCCTTTATATGCCCGTTTGATGAAATCTGTGCGTTGAGCCACGCGTCCATCCGGTGTGCCGTTGACCTGTACATCGTCATAGGCCGGGCTGGCGTCACCGTTTGGCAGATTGGGGACGATCAATCCCAGGAACTGATGCTGGAATTCATCTGTTACCGGGTAACCGACCATGACCAGATCGGGCTTGTAGTTCTTTATGATGTATTTGATGAGCGGATGGTGGCCTGTTTCCCAATACACTCCCTGCTCAACATAAGTCTCTTCACTGACAATACCGGCCTCAAGGATCGCGAAGTCGGCGGCCATGGACGTGGGGAATTTCTGCGCCACATATTCGGCGAAATCGCCGGTAAAGCCGGGTTCGCCCGGCCATGTCGGCCAGGTTGCATTCGCACGGGCAACGGAGGTGTGATACAGGCGGACCATGGACAGGTCGCCTTTCAATTCCTCCACCTTCAACAACATGCCGGCGGTTTTTCCATCCAGCGCGCCGCCAACGATTTTGACTTTGACATCGCCCCATTGACCTCGCTTTAAATTAGCGACTGGATTCGCGCCATCTTTGGTGGGGGAGAACAGAACGCGATCATAATTTACTTTGTGATCATTGGTTGAGTCATAAATATAGGCATTCAAACCATATTTATCTGTACCAAAGTCTATTACCCTTAGGCGCATTTCCCTGGCTGGATTAAAAGAACGTGGTACGTTTGTCCAGCCGATTGCATCGACGGGTTCTGCGCCCGGGAAGGGAGCCTGCCCCGCGAACCCGGCCGGGTGATCGAATTGCAAACCGAAGGAGGCTGTGAACGCCGCATCATCGGTTGGGCTGATAAAGTTTGTAGCCACGCCGCGGCCGGAGAAGAAGGCGCGAAAATCCACGGTTGGACCGTTGATTGTCCCGCTGCGGCCGCCAGCCCACTCGATCTGCGCCACCTTCCTGCCGCCGCGTTCAGCCGCCTGAGCCAGAGACTCTGCCTTGGGCACGCCGGCATCAAAAGCGCTTGTGCGATTGGCAAACGGCGCGCCATTGATCGCGAAGGTGTTGTTGGTTGAACCATGCACGCCCGACCATGCGCCGGTTGCCAGGCTAAACCAGCCGGCCCCGGTATTGGTGGGAGCCTGGGTAAGCAAGCCATTGTCGCTCGCCTTTGTCCCATGCTTCAACAACTCCCTCATATTTGGCATCAGGCGCTGGTCGGCGTATGTTTCAACCAGATCCTGACGCATTCCGTCAGAGGTGAAGAAAATAACTTTATCTGTCAACGACTTGCTGTTTGAATCGGCTTCTGCTGAACCTGGACCAATTGCCCCAACCATAAACGCCAGCAGGCTTGTCAAAGCTACGAACTTGCCAAACATTTTCCTCATATCATCTCTCCTATAAAATGGGTCTGAATTGGACATTAAGGACGCTTTTCATCCTTATTATAGAAAGAAACCAGAAAAAGTCAACCAGTAAACTATTAACCATTGGTAATGGGTGTGTTAAGCCTGTAAGTTTATGGCTGTAAGTTGCTGTCACATGGAACAAAAAGCGCTTTGGATAGTAAAATATCAGCATGACAACATACTGTGACTACTGCAACTCCCACCCCGAAGATACATTTAACATTACCTACCACAACACTCAATATGGATTTCCCCTCAACGATGACAACCTGCTCTTCGAGCGCCTTGTTCTTGAGATCAATCAGGCCGGGCTTTCGTGGATTACGATTCTGAAGAAAGCGGATAACTTCCGCAAAGCCTACGATAAATTCAATATTGGGAAGATCGCAAAGTATACCGAGAAAGACCGCGCCCGTTTGCTGGCAGATGCGGGTATTATTCGAAACAAATTAAAAGTCAACGCGGCGATTGTCAACGCACAGAAGATTCTTGAATTGAAAAAAGAATACGGCTCATTCAAAGGCTGGCTCGATTCACATCATCCGCTCACAAAGGATGAGTGGACCAGGTTATTTAAAAAAACATTCGTATTCACCGGCGGCGAGATCGTTAACGAGTTTCTAATGTCCACGGGGTATTTGGTCGGAGCGCATGAGGAGCAGTGTCCTGTCTATCGGACGGTGGCAAGCCTGCGTCCCGCGTGGATGCGAAAATAATCCCCATGACGACACATCCAACTTTTATCATTGCGGGAAAACTTAATCGCGAATATATCCTGCCCCCACCGGGATTGGGACATCCGCTCCTGGATACGCCCGGCGGAAGTTTGCTGTATGCCGCAGGCGGGCTGGCTGCATGGGATAAAGATGCAGGTTTGGTTGGGCGCGTGGGGGAGGATTATCCGCATCAATGGCTGCGTGATTTGGAGACGCGTGGCTTTGATACGCGCGGTATCCGCACGATCCGCGATTCGCAAAATATGGATTTGCGTGCTTTCATTGCTTATACCGATGCCGGTGAGCGCAGTCAATCCAACGTGGTTTCGCATTTTGCGCGCCGTCAGCTTATATTTCCAAAAGCACTGCTTGGCTATCAGGCCCCCGATACTTCGCGCAAAGACCCGCGTGAACCGGAGATATCTTCTCCTGCCGCGCTGGATGTGCCAAAAGAATATTGGGATGTCTGCCATGTGCATCTCTGCCCCTTTGACTTTATCAGCCAGAGTCAGATGGTCAACCTCTTCAAGGGCGGTTCAAACCAGACCGTCAGCCTGGACCCTGCTCCCGGCTATATGTCTCCCACCTTTTGGCGTGATCTGAGGCTGGTGCTGCAAGGCGTTACGATATTCCAACCCTCGGAAGAGGAAATGCGCGCGCTCTTTTGGGGCGAGACCAATGACCTTTGGGAGATGGCGCGCAAGATAAGTGAATACGGCCCGCAGGTCATTGTTATCAAACGCGGCACATTGGGTCAATTGGTGTACGATGCGGCGGGCAATCATCGTTATGAAGTGCCTGCCTACCCTTCACGGGTTGCAGACCCAACCGGGATAGGCGATGCCTTTTGCGGGGGATTCCTGGCTGGCTTCCAAAAAACGAACGATCCCTTAATGGCGGCATTATATGGAAGTGTTTCCGCCTCGCTAAAGATAGAAGGCAGCGGCCCATTCTATCCGTTGGATGTTATGCCCGGTCTGGCCGAAGCCCGCCTGCGCTCCTTGCAGGATATGGCGCGCGAGATTTGAAGAATGAAGCGGGTCTTACTTGAATGTTTAACGTGTATCCCCTGTTTACCTGTTTACTTATTTACGTGTCTACCTTTATACTTAACCCATGAACAATCTTCCAGCCCGAATCATTGACCTTGCCGTTCAAATCCAGCAAATCCCTGCGCCTACATTTTCGGAGGAGCCGCGCGGCGAATTCGTGCGCGGGCTTTTTGTGAATGAGCAGTTACAGGATGTTTCCATGGATTCGCATGGAAATGTATATGCGCGGCTGCCGGGCAGGGAGAAACATGCAAAGCCGCTGATTGTCTCTGCCCATTTGGATACTGTTTTTCCAAAGAGTATCAACCTGCAGGTTACCCGCAGGGGGCAGGGACAGAGTGATGCGGGAAAAATTTCCGCGCCGGGGATCGGGGATAATTCGCTGGGTGTTGCGTCGCTATTCGGGATTCTATGGTCATTACGTGCGAGACAGATCGAATTGGCGCATGATGTTTGGTTCGTGGCCAATGTCGGTGAAGAGGGACTTGGGGACTTGTGCGGAATGCGCGGCGTGGTGGACCGATTTAATAAAAATGTGATCGGTTACCTTGTTTTGGAAGGACTTGCGCTTGGGCATGTTTATCATCGCGCGATTGGCGTGAGGCGTTATCGCATCACTGCAAAAACTGCGGGCGGACATTCCTGGTCCGATTACGGTCAGCCGTCGGCGGTGCATGAACTGGCCGCGCTGGTCACGCAATTGACCGCGCTGCATCTGCCGCGTGAGCCGCGCACCACAATGAATGTTGGCAGGTTCGAAGGCGGGACGGGAATCAATGTGCTGGCGTCCGAGGCAAAATGTGAATTGGACCTGCGCTCGGAGGATCCTGCTGCGCTCGAAAGACTGATTTATCAGGCCGAGGAGTTATTTCGATTCGCGGATCGTGACGGAGTAAAGGTGACCGCTGAAATTATCGGGCAGCGCCCGGCCGGTGAGCTTCCGGTCGAGCATCCGCTGGTAAAGCTGGCTGTGAATTGTACGAAGGAGCAGGGCTTGAAGCCGACGCTTACTTCAGGGTCGACAGATGCGAACATCCCATTAAGCCGAGGCATCCCTGCTGTGGTGATGGGTATTACCACTGGCGGCGGCGCACATACCACGCATGAATATATCGACACTGCCCCCGTGGAGAAAGGGATAAATGGGGTGGCAAGGTTTGTGGAATTGGTTGGAGAAAGTAAGAAGTAAGAAGTTAAATGTTTGCTTTTTGTCTGCGCTGGGCCGCAGGCACATGTCCACAAGGATTATTTGAACCGCGAAGAACGCAAAGAAAAACCTTTTTAAACTTCGCGATCCTGGCGGCCATCGCGGTGAGCCTCTTTACCGCAGGTCGGCTTGTCCGAATTGGGGTGCAATTAATAAATAAAGGCTTCCGATGTGGAGGCCTTTATACTGAACACAGGTTGCTGATTACTCAATCGTCAATCAAAATCGTAAATCGAACTCACTTCAACCCCATCACTTCGAACACATCAATTGGATGGGTCTTGCCTTTTAGATTCATTTCCACATGGGGCATTACTTTAACTTCATCCTTTACGCGCTCGTAGGCTTCCTTGCTGATCAGGATCTGATTCCTGCTCGAGTTTTCCTGAATGCGTTTGGCGATATTGACGTTGTCGCTGATGGCGGTGTATTCGAGTCGTTTTTCCGTTCCGATCAGGCCGAGGACAGCTTCGCCGAAATGGATGCCAGCGCCAAAGGAGAGATGTTCATTTTCAGGCAGTATCTTGTAAAGCGCTTCCACTGAGTCACGGATTGCCAGCGCGGCTTTGACGGCGCGCAGGGTGTGGTCTTCCTGTTGGATGGGGGCGTTGAACCAGGCCATGATGGCATCGCCCATGAACTTGTCTATGGTGCCTTCCTGTGAAAGCACGGCATCTGCCATTGCGGCGAGATAACGGTTCAAAGTAAAAACCAATTTTTCGGGGGATAACTTTTCGCTGTAGGTTGTAAACCCGCGAATGTCTGCGAATAATGCGGTGATGTTCATGCGTTTGCCGCCAAGCTGCAAACTGTTCGGGTCGAGTTGTTCGATCACGGCGGGGGAGACCATGCGCTCGAAGAGTCGGCGCTGGGCTTCGAGTTTTTTACGCTCAGTCAGATCATCCAGCACGATGGCAACACCCTGAGTCTTCTGGCCTGAATCTTTTAGCGGGGAGAAATTCAAACGCCAGTTGACATTTCCGCGCGGGGGGAGGTTGTGGGTGATCTCAAGGTCTATGATGGGCTTGTCGGTTGCGCGGACTTCCATCAGATGCGGTGCGATCTCTTTCGAAACAGAAGCAAGCACCTCGTTAAGATGATGACCGAGTATCTCAGGCGCGGTGTGTCCGATGATGGTTTGCGCGGCTCGATTCGCGAGCGTCACCTGATCCTCGATATCCGCAGTGATGACTCCGCTGGCGATGGATGCGAAGACGGATTCCATCAGGTTCTTGAGTCCGGTCACTTCTTCGAGTGTGCGTTTGAGCGAGGAGAACAATCGCGCGTTCTCGATGGCAACTGCGGCCTGGTTTGCAAAAGCCACCAGAAGGTCTTTTTCGGAGTCGGCAAAGATGCCTGCGCGGATTCTATTGTCGGCATAGATTACGCCGATCAGTTCATTTTTTACCTTGAGAGGCACGCATAAAATGGAACGCAGATTAAATGCGACAATGCTTTCCTGCCCCACAAAGCGGTTGTCTTCCTGTGCATTGGTTGTGACGATGGGTTCGCCGGTTTCAATGACACGCCCCACAACCGAGCGGCTGACTGTCAACTCGGATGGGTTGATCGATTCCATTTCCCAGTTGCGCCCCATGCGCGTGACCATGTCGCCTTTGTCGTCGCGCAGCATGAGGAAGCCGCGTTCGGCCTTGGTGAGCCGCACGATGTTGTCCATCACGATGCGCAGCACTTCATCAAGTTCGAGCGATGAGTTGACCACCTGTCCAATATCGGCGAGCGCCAGCATGTTGCTGTGTTCTTTTTGGAAGGCTTCCATTTTCCCGCTGACTTTCGGAAGCGTTGTTTCGAGGCTGCGCAGTTCGTCCATTGCGTTTTTGGGAAGTTTAAGCCTGCTCTCCTCAAGTTCGATGCGAATTTTTTCGGCCTGCAAACCGAGAGTAAGTAATTGATCGTGGACAGTCGTGGGACGGGTTTGCTCAGGGGTCATAGGATTCTTCCATTAAGACTTCGGCGTTTTTTCCGTTCTATCTATGGCGCATAGTTATTAAGCTTTTTTGAAAAGTTCACGGGGTTGATTATTTCTGCGGCGCTTCGTAATTGTATCCCAAGATGAAGGATTTAATTTGCAGATATAGGATTTGATAAAGAACGTTCCGCGCTGCACGGCGGGTGAGTGATGCGTTTCCTCCGCGCCGGCTGAACATGGCGGATTGATGCTCGCGCAATAAGGTTTCGATGGCAGGCGCGGCGGAAGGGACGAGTTCCATTAGGATCTTTGCGCGTTCGGCCGGGGTGATATGAACGGGCTGCGGCTTTTCCATCCAGCGCAAGCCGGTATTGATGCTTTGGAAGGATCGTTCAATTGGCGTGAGGGATGTCCAGCGGACCCAGCGGTTCAACCATAGGGGAGTTTCCCATCCATTCCGTTCGACTACGTTTTTCAAGATCTGCGCTGTTTGTGTATTGGGCGCAAAGCGTCGCTTAAGCAGGAAGGCAATGACGGCAAGTAATGCCAGGCTTGTCGCGGCGCTGATCAAAATGATTTGATTGCGTGTGATGGATACCGCGGGTTTTTCAATGTTCTGGTCTATCAGCGGTTTTTCCTGCGTGATCGGATCCACTTCAAGTGTGCCTTGCGGGATGGGGTCTGCGGCGGGCAAATCCTCCCGCTTTTCCGGGCGGCTGAGTTCATCCTGGTTGCCGGTCGGTTCGAATTCGATCCAGCCATAAGCGGGGAAGTACACTTCAGGCCAGGCGTGCGCGTCACGTTCGCGGACGGTGAAGAGCGTGCTTTGTAAATTTGCTTCGCCCTGTGCGAAGCCCACCGCCAGGCGGGCGGGGATTCCTATGGAACGCAGCATCAATACTTCAGAGGTGGCGTAATAGTTGCAAAAACCCTGCTTGATATCGAATAGAAAATATTCCAATGGATCAACGGGGTTATCCGGTTGTTCCGGAAACGAAATGGAAGGCTTGTATTCAATTTCAGTCCGCAGATAATTGGTAATGGCGGCAGTCCGATCGTATGGGTTATCCTGATCGGCTGTGATATCAAATGCGAGCGCTTGTATGCGGGTGGAAAAGTTTTCCGGCAACTGTAAATATCTCTCTGAAACCCAGGCGGGATATTCCGTCCCGGCTGTGCGTAATTCAGCGATCGTTGGATTGGCGATCAGGGCATTGGCGTGATAACTTTCGCCCGCGTCAAGCTTGGGCGACGCCTGCACCGCCACAATATCCAGCGATTCTGATTCGGGGATTTTCTTATAAACAATATTTGCGGGATGACTGACGAACGACGGCTGTGCGGCGGAGTAAAGGATGGTCTGTCCCTTGATATATACGTTGAACGTAAAGTTCATGCTGATCCGTTCACCCATGTTGGGCGTATCGAAATCGCCTTGCTGCGGCTCGTAGTTCAGGCCTTCCACGTTCGTTGTCACCCAGCGCCCGTTTTCAAAACTGTCGTAAACGCGGCCGCGCCAATACAGCCTGGGTATTTCATTTGCCGATGGCGGTACATAAACAAGAAATGCCACAGCCGCGCTTTGTTTGGCTTTTGTGCCCAGTGACAATTCATTTCGATAAAAATCACTGACAGGCAGGTTTTCCTTTTTTGCCGCAGCGAACATGTTTTCCAGGCGGTCGTTTTTTTGAAATATTTTATTTGATATGTTTTGCCAGGTCGTCCTGGCCTGCGCATTAAACGTCAGCGTGGATGGAGCCAGCCATGCGATAAGGATCAGGATTGCCGCGCTGACCATGATGGTGTTGTTGAAATCCATTCCGCTTTCCGCGGAGACCTGCACATGCTGTTCCCGCCAGGTTTGCCTGTCTCGTAAATATTTTTGCCGCCCCAAAAGAAGCAGGGCAACGAAAAGATACAGGCCAAACATCCAGCTGTAATCACGTGAGGTGTAATGGTTGAAGTAGATCACGAACATCATGATGCCGCTCGGCAATATGGCCGCCAGCGCATTTGCATAACGTGTCAGCTGGTATCCACTGAAGAGCGCGGCGAACCAGTATGGGATGCAAAATATCGCCACAAAGAACAACGGATCTTCGACTGGTCTGCCCGCGGTGAATTCGCTTAGCCCAAGCAATAGCCTGCCAGCCAGAACGATCAGTCTGTCACCCAGATAGGTTTCTTCTTCGCCAAATTCGACCATCCCAAGCAGTTGCCAGGTTAAAAGAACCAGCATGTATCCAATGGCAAGAAGAGTCACGCTGCGCTTTTGGAAAACGCTTTGCCCCAATGCCAGCCCGACGAACAGACCAAGCAGCGCCAGGTTACGGACGTGTTCAAGGCCATCCGTCCAGCCAGTGGATTGTAAACGCCAGGCTGAAAACAGGATTGCAAGGAATAAAAATATGGCGGAAGGGATGTCCCACCAGCGCGCGGGTGATTTTTCCATGCTTTGAGTGTACAATAAAAGCCGCAGGTTCGTCAATTCAAAAAGCAATACTGGAGGATTGATTATGCAGGCACTGATTGATTTCGGTATTTCTCTTATTATCACACTTCAAGGCGCGGGGGACTGGTTAATTGCCCCCATGCGTTTTTTTAGCTTCCTTGGCAACGAGGAATTCTTTTTACTTGTATTGCCGCTGATCTACTGGAGCATTGATTCTGCTCTTGGTTTGCGGGTGGGGGTAATTCTTGTAACAAGTAATTTGTTCAATAATATTTTCAAATTAGTATTTGCCGGGCCGCGCCCCTATTGGGCGAGTTCACATGTGCGGGCGCTTTGGACAACCGAGACAACCTTTGGCATCCCATCCGGTCACGCGCAAAACGCGATCAGTATCTGGGGGATGATCGCCGCTTATTACAAGCGTACCTGGGTGTGGGTCACTGCAATCGTACTGATATTCCTGATCGGCTTCTCGCGCATCTTTCTGGCCGCGCATTTTCCGCATGATGTTGTCTTTGGATGGCTGTTGGGCGCCGCGTTGTTATGGGCCTTTTTGCGTTTCTGGGACCCGATTGCTGCATGGGTTGGCCCAAAGACTCTCAGCCAACAGATCACGATCGCATTCATCGTGTCAATGCTTTTTATCCTGCTGGGATTTGGCGCGACATCTTTAAGAAGCGGCTTTCAAGTCCCTGAGGCGTGGATCAATAACGCGGCTCAGGCGAACGCCGAAGTGCCTGCCCCGGTTAACCCAGACAGTACCTTCACCTCGGCTGGGATCTTATTCGGGCTGGCGGCTGGCGCGGCGTGGATCATGTCCATCGGCGGGTATCAGGCCGCAGGTCCGATTCAGAAGCGCGCCATTCGTTACGTCATCGGCCTGGTCGGAGTCCTCATCCTTTATATGGGACTTGGTCAGATATTCCCGCGTAATGATGATCTCATTTCTTATGCGCTGAGATTTGTGCGTTATTCGCTGATCGGTTTTTGGGTGGCGGGCGGTGCGCCGTGGGTCTTCAAGAAGTTTAAGCTTGCGGAGTGATTCGAAATTCGTTCATGAAAATTTTGTTGATCAATCAGGCCTTCGTCTCACCAGATGAGCCGGGGCATACGCGCCATTTTGAGATGGCGCAATTTTTACGCAGTCGCGGACATGAACTGGTGATTGTTGCCAGTGACTTGAACTATCAAACGGGACAGCGCACGGTGGCGCGGACTGGGTTATTCGCAGAGCAAATAATTGGCGGCGTGAGAATTTTGCGCTCCTATATTTTTCCTGCATTACATCGCAGTTATTTCTGGCGCGTCATTTCGTTTTTTAGTTTTATGTTCAGTTCGGTATGGACTGCGCTGACAGTAAAAGATGCCGACATCATCATGGGCACGACGCCGCCGATTTTTCAAGCAGTGTCTGCCTGGGTCGTGGCGTTGATTCGGCGCAAACCGTTTTTGCTGGAAGTGCGCGACCTGTGGCCTGAGTTCGGTGTGAGTATGGGCGTGTTGAAAAATCCGATTGTCATCGCACTCGCGCGCTGGCTCGAAAATTTTTTGTATGCGCGTGCTACGCACATTCTTGTTAATTCACCCGCGTATAAGGAATACATGCTTGGCAAAGACGTGCCTGAAAATAAGATAACTTATATTCCCTACGGCACAGATGTGGATATGTTCAACCCTGATGTGGACGGTTCGTCCATCCGCAACAAATTTGGATTGGAAAATAAATTCGTTGTGCTGTATGCGGGCGCGCTTGGGCAGGCCAACGATATTGACACCATTTTGCGCGCGGCGGAAAGATTGAACGAAGTTTCGAAAATCCGCTTTGTGCTTTTTGGCGATGGCAAGGAACGCGCGCGCCTTGAATCCGAATCAAAGCGCATGAATTTATCGAATGTTATTTTTGCGGGCGTTTGCCCTAAAAAGGAAATGCCGCTCGTGATCGCTTCATCGGATGTATGCCTTGCGATTCTTCAGGATGTTCCCATGTTTCGCACCACATACCCAAACAAAGTCTTTGATTACATGGCCGCCGCGCGCGGGACTGTTCTGGTGATTGACGGTGTCGTGCGTGATGTGATCGAATCTTCCGACGGAGGCCTATTCGTTCAACCTGGCAATGATGAGCAGCTTGCAGAAACAATTCTCGATCTTTCGAATGCGCCGCAGCGCGTAAAGCAAGTGGGATTGAATGCGCGCGCGTATCTGGTCAAGAATCTTGACCGCCGTGATAAATTAAATGAAACCCTCGGTTTGCTTGAATCACTGGTTAAAAAACTATAAACCACAAAGGAGCACAAAGAGTCACAAAGGTTTAGACGGTTTTCCTTTGTGGTTGAATCTTTTATGAAAATATTCGTCACAGGCGCAACGGGATTTACAGGCTCGCGCGTCATCCCCTTATTATTGCAAAATGGATTTGAAGTCCGCTGTCTCTATCGCGCGACGAGTAACCGCTCGCTTCTGACTCAGCCGAAAATTGAGTGGGCGTTAGGGGATGTCTCTGAGGCTCAAGCATTATCCGCTTCGATGCGCGGGACAGATGCTCTTGTCAACATCGCCTCACTCGGCTTCGGCCACGCGGACTCCATCATCCGCGCCGCATTGGATGCGGGGATTCAGCGCGCGGTCTTCGTCAGCACAACAGCCATCTTCACTCAATTAAACGCGGGCAGCAAAACAGTTCGTATTGCCGCCGAGGACGCCATCCAAACCAGCGGACTTGATTACACCATCCTGCGTCCCACCATGATCTACGGCAGCGACCGTGACCGCAACATTTGCCGTTTGATTCGATGGCTTCGTATTTTGCCGTTCTTTCCCGTCTTCGGTGACGGGAATTATTTGCAGCAGCCCATCTATGTGGATGACGTGGCGCAAGCTATCTTGGGTTGTTTGGTTTCTGACAAAACGATCCGTAACAGCTACAACATTGCTGGCAAACATCCGCTCACATATAATCAGGTCATTGATACGATTGCAAAGCAAATGAACAAGCGCGTCTGGAAAATCCATGTGCCGTCTGCGCCTGTGGTGAATATGCTAAGGTTATTCGAGCGGATTCATATTCCGTTCCCCATCAAATCTGAACAGGTCTTGCGTTTGAATGAGAACAAGGATTTTTCTTATGAAGAGGCGCAAAGGGATTTCAATTATCAACCTCATTCATTTGAAGATGGGATAAAACTTGAGTTGAAGTTTTGAGTAGTCCGCTTGAGCGGGCTTTGTACGAATAGCCCGACGGTTTATCGTCGGGCGGCTACGGGATGAGCGTAATGTCCGTCGAAACAGAATCAACTTCCATATTAAGCGCGAAGCGAAAATCTCGCTTACAATAATTTCAATGAATCAAATCATCATCATCTTCATCCTTCTCACCATCCTTTCCTGCGTCCTCGTCTATTTGATTCGCTGCTGGGTGGTCAAAGGCCAATTGCTCGATCATCCCAATGACCGCAGTATGCATTCCGCTCCCATCCCGCGCGGCGGCGGGTTGGCGATTGTTGTCATTGTTTTGGGAACGGCCTTGGTGTCTGCGAATGAAACGGATGTAAGCCGCAGATTGATCTATATCGTATGCGGCAGTGTCGTCGCATGGATGGGTTGGTGGGATGATGTCAAATCACTTTCGCCAAAAATTCGCTTTGCGGTGCAGGGAATTATCGCTGTGGTTTCCATCATTGGCATGGGATATTTCAAGGCCGTCACGATTCCCATGTTTGGTGAACTTCAACTCGGTGTCTTTGGAATCGTAATTACGTTTTTGTGGATCGTTGGATTAACGAATGCTTATAATTTCATGGATGGCATCGACGGCATCGCAGGCGGTGTTGCATTAGCTGCGGGACTTGGCTGGATGTCTCTTACCTATGCAAGCGGCCATTGGGGAAACTCGTTTGTGTTTTGGATCGCACTCTCGATTGCCGCAGGCAGTTTGGGTTTTCTTGGGCACAACTGGTCGCCCGCGAAAATTTTCATGGGCGACGTTGCCAGTACATTTCTTGGTTATAGTTTCGCGGTTCTGCCGCTGCTCTCCGCTGAGAAAGGCGGTGACGCATTGATGCTCGGCACACTCCTCTTGTGGTCCTTCATCATGGATGCGGGTTTAACCTTCCTCCACCGCCTGTTCAAAGGTGAGAAGATTTTTTCAGCACATCGTTCCCATTTATTTCAGCGATTGGTGATTGGCGGTTATAAACACTCAACAGTCAGCTCCCTGTACATCCTATTAACTTTGTTCGCAGGATTTCTTTCGTATGTGTGGGCGCGCGGACATCAGATCGCAGCACCGTTCATCTTTTTGGGATTACCGCTTATTTGGATTTTCCTGTCCCGTCACGCTTCCAAATTAAAGAATGTTGACTAGGTTCCGAACACTCGCTTCGCTCTACCGTCAGCTTGGTCTGCGTTGGTTGACATTTCGTTTCGCTTATGCATTTCGCCTCCGCACCGGCATCATCCGCTTGCAGACGCCAATCTGCAAATGGACAGATCGTCCGCTTGAAACGTGGTTGAAGAAAAATATTCCATCCCAGCCCGAGTCATACGCAAATTGGCGCAAACAAAATTCCCCTCAATTCTTCCACGTAGGGGCGGGGTCCCCCCGCCCTGAATTCCGCGATCCCGCCATCAGCGAAGCAAACCGCATCCTCAACGGTGAAATAAAATATTTCGCGCATGAATTCCAGAAAACAGGTTTTCCCCCCGATTGGCACAAAGACCCTGTTTCAGGAATCAAACTGGATTCAAGCAAGCATTGGTCGCAAATCTCCGATGATAATGTCGCTGCGAGGCGCTCTTGGTTTTTGCCGAAGCGGTCTCCCACTAATAGTAGGGGATTGCTTCGGCGGGAAGAGCAAGTGCCCGCCTCGCAAAGACATTTTCAAACTGAAGTGGACATCAAATTCATCTGGGAGCCGAATCGATTTGCATTTATCTACACCCTCGTCCGCGCCTACGCCGCCGCCAAAGATGAAAAATATGCCGAAGCCTTCTGGAACTTGATTTCGGATTGGGCGGAACATAACCCACCCAACACAGGCGCGAACTGGAAGGACGGACAGGAGATCGCCCTGCGTCTTATGGCGTGGACATTCGGCTTTTACGCATTTATCAATTCTCCATCCACGACCCAATTACAAATTGCCCAATTTACCGCTTACGTCGCCGCCCAGGCCGAGCGAATCTACAAGAATATTGACTACGCCATTTCCACGCGCAGCAATCACACCATCAGTGAGGCCTTCGGCTTATGGATGGTGGGACTGCTTTTTCCTGAATTGAAAGATTCTGAAAAATATTTCTCCACAGGCCGTGAACTACTCGAACAGGAAGCCGTAAAACAAATTTTCTCCGATGGCAGTTATTCGATGTACTCGCTCAACTACCATCGCTTTGTTCTTCATATCTATTTGTATGCAATGCGACTTGGAGACATAAACCACTTCCCACTTTCCACCCAACTACAAAAATCCATCGCGAACTCCATCCAATACCTCTCAAAACTCATCGACCCGCAAACAGGACAAATGCCCGTCTACGGCTCAAACGACGGCGCGTTGGTGTTGCCGTTAAATAATTGTGACTTCACTGATTACCGTCCGCTGCTGCAGCTAGGTTCTGTCATCACCAAAGGCGAGCGCATGTTTGAGTCAGGGGCGTGGGATGAGGATGTGTTTTGGTTATGTAGCACTGTAGGGAGCATGAAGAAAGAAGAAATAGGAAAGAAACTTGGCGACATTCGCGTGCTTCGCGGTGACTCATTTCCCAAGGGCGGAATGTACATCCTCCGCAACACAAACAGCAAGGCCGTCATCCGCTGTACCGATTTCCAGGAGCGCCCGTCCCACGCGGATCAACTCCACGTTGACCTGTGGCTTAATGGAATCAACATCGCCTCTGATGCAGGGACTTACTTATACAGCGGCAAAGGCATCTGGCGCAACGGGCTGGCGCACACCTCCGCGCATAATACAGTGATTGTTGATTCCAGGGATCAAATGAAGATGATCAGCCGCTTTGTGTGGACGGATTGGTCAAAGGGAAAAGTTCTTCAACAAACTGACAGGCTCTGGCAGGGTGAGCATAACGGGTATAAACCTGTCACACACAAGCGGACTGTCATGGCGCTCGATGGTGACCGCTGGCTGGTTGTTGACCATCTGGATGCGAACGAGCCGCATCATTATTCACTTCATTGGTTGTTGAATGATGCGCCTTTTGAAGAAAATAAAAATTCAATTCACCTCAAATATGAATCGAGCATGTGTAAATTTCAAACAGGCGTATTGAGTGGGAAGCAGGAACTTTCGATTGTCCGCGCCGACCCGAACAGCATGCGCGGCTGGCGTTCAAAATATTATGGTCACAAAGAGCCAGCCATTTCTGTCATGCTTGAAACAGATCAATCTCATACCGTCTTCTGGACGTTCTTTGGGTCTGGAGAAGATCAGGTTGAGTTGAGGGGAGAAGTGTTGCAAGTCAATTCTTTGGAAATCAATCTTAAGACCGTAGACGGTGGACGATAGACCGTTGGTTACCGTCTACGGTCCACCGTCCATCTTAATCCATCCTCTGCAAAATATGACTGACCGCCGTGGATGCCGGCCCGCCGAGGGATTGGATGAGTCCAAACTTTGCATTTGCAATCTGGTTCGCTCCCGCCTGACCTCGTAACTGGGTGACTGCTTCGACGGCTTGATACACACCCGCAGCGCCGCCGGGGAATCCGCGCGCTTTCATGCCGCCCATCGTGGCGCAGGGAATCTTACCTTTCAAGCTGATTTCATTTTCTGCGGCAAGTTTCCAGCCTTTGCCTTTAATCGCAAACCCGACCGCTTCCAAAGATAGCGCGGCGAAAATGCTGAATGCATCATGATATTCGAAGAAGCTGATTTGATCCAAAATGATTCCCGCTTGTTTCATAGCTTTGCCCGCGGAAATTTGCGCGGTGTCAAAGTACAAAATATCTTTTCTGTCGTGCAATGCCAATGTGTCTGAGGATGCGGCGGAGCCGGCAATCTTCACGAGTGGATTTTTATAATCGGACGGGAGCAGGTCGCGGCGAGTCAGAACGAGCGCGGCAGCGCCGTCCGCATTCGGGGCAACATCGAACATATTGATCGGATCGCTGACCATATCTGCTTTGTGGTACGTCTCAGGCTTGATCGCTTTTCTAAACATGGCATTCTTATTTGCAACGCCGTTCATGTGCGCGGTGAGTGCGAAACCAGCAAACCCATCGGCGGGGACGTTGTTCTCGTGCATGTAACGCCTCATCAACAGCGCGGCCTGGGCGGTGGGATTCAATCCCTGCACGGCTTCAAAATCCGAATCCGATGTAGTGGCAAGCGCTTCATCAACCATTGCGCCGATTTTGTCTGTAAACTTTTCAATGCCGACGACGAGCGCCGCATCGACCATGCCGCTGGCAACTGCGAGGTAACCCTGACGGAGCGCCGCCCCGCCGGATGCGCCCGCCGCTTCAACAGTGACGGCTTCGATGCCCGTCAGCCCGGCATAATCCGCGATGAGCGCGCCGAGGTGCGCCTGCCCTGAAAGATTCGGCGCGAGCATATTGCCGACGAATAATGCCTGCGGTTTCAACCCGCCCGAATCTTTGTGCGCGGCTTGAATGGCGTCGAGAGCGAGATCGCGTAAACTGATCTCCCAATGTTCGCCGACTTGTGTTTGTCCGATACCTGCGATAACGACTTCTGTCATGTGTTGTCCTTGTTCGTCATTGCGAGGGCGCTCTGTCCTTTGCCCGAAGCAATCTCCAACTCAACGAGCGAGATTGCTTCGCCGGGCTGAAGCCCTCCTCGCAATGACGGAAATTTCTATTTCATCGCCAACTTGCCGCGATACCTGACATAGGTTGCGTAATCTATTTCTGTACGGCGCGCGATGTATTCCTGTGTCTTCGTGGCGAGACCCTGGCGGGCGGTGACTTTGTCAGTGACGAGAATGTCAAAGGCGTCTGAGCCAGCTCCCGACCCGAAAGAGACGACGAGGATTCTGTCACCGGGCTGGGCGATGTCGAGAGTCGCGGTCAGGCCGATCATGGCTGCGCCCGCGTAAGTATTCCCAATCGTGTGGACTAGAAGTCCCGGTGCAATTTGTTCCGCGGAAAATCCGAGTTGACCTGCGACACGCTGCGGAAATTTTGTGTTCGGCTGATGGAAGATGGCCCACTTGTAATCTTTGGCGGTTGTGCCTGATGCTTCCATCAAATGCGTGGCGGCTTCGGTGATGTGCTTGAAGTAGGCTGGCTCGCCCGTGAAGCGCATTCCGTGCTCGGGATATTTTTGATATTCGCGCCGCCAGAAATCGGGCGTGTCGGTGACGTAGGAATACGAGGCGTTGATGACCGCCAGCGACTCTTCGGCGGGACCGATGATGTACGCGCCGCCGCCCGCGCCCGCGGTGTATTCGAGCGCGTCGCCGGGTTTGCCTTGCGCGGTGTCCATGCCGATGGCCATCGCGTAATGTCCCATGCCCGAGCCGACCAAGCCCATTGCGGCGACGAGAGCTTCAGTGCCCGCTTTACAGGCGAATTCCCAATCTGCGGCTTGCGTGTTGGGGACTGCGCCAATCGCTTCAGCGACCAACGTGGATGTTGGCTTGACCGCATACGGATGCGACTCTGACCCGACCCAAACCGCCCGCAATTCTGTCGGGTCAATTTGCGCGCGGAGCATGGCGTTGCGCGCCGCTTCGATGGACATGGTGATCACATCTTCATCGAGGCCGGGCACAGCTTTCTCTTTGATGGGAAGTCCGCTGGTCTTGCCTGTCCATACGCGCGCGACTTCTTTGGCGGGCAGGCGGTAGCGCGGCACATACGCGCCGTAGCCGACAATGCCAACAGGTTTGATGGGTTTGAGGAGGGTGGGGGAGTTGTGAGTGTGAGGGGTTGTCATTTAGAACCTTTTTCTATAGATTGCTTTATTTCTTTTGCGAGAGAAAATGAACGCGAACTAAGGGAATAATACTTTTGACTATTATTCTTGTTGAAAAGACGCTTTCCATCTTTGGTTGTGTCGTAGAACGTTATATCATTTAATGAACCCATTCCGCGAAAATAGCCAAGGTAGTCTTTTAAGGCAGAGGTATCCGAATCTTGAAGTCTTAATTTTATTGCTGTTACAGCCTCTTGCCAATTCTGCTGGTTATAAGCCTCAAGCAAAGACGCTATTTCTTCAAGGATATTAGTAAGTTTAAGAATTTTAGATTCCATAGCTAAGTTTTTCTATTGTTGCATTCCACATCTTGCTCGGCGGACTAAAGTCCTGCCTCAGTACGTGGAAGCCCTTCGGGCTGTTGGGCGAGTCGGCTTTAGCCGACTTCCATGAACTGAGGGAGGGATTTATCCCGCACCGATGCTGTATTTATCCAAAATGGTCTTGATAGGCTGGCTCGGTATAACTCTTTCCTATTCTCACAGGCGTCAATGACCTCAAAATCTTCATGTTGATTTCAGGCATTGAAAGTTCGGGAAAATCCCGCACAAGCTTGTTGCGAAGGTCAGCGCGAATCGCTTCGGCTTTGCGAATGCCGACAAGCCAACGTGCATTTGGCGGTAGTGTTGCTATTATTTTAATTTCTGCCTTATCCTCAGACGCAAATTCATCTGCTATACGATCCACAATGGCAGAAATTTCTTCCGAGGTGAGTGTTTTTTTCTTTTCCATGTTTACCTGTCTACTTGTTTCCCTGTTTCCCTGCATACATTCCCAAAATCTCTTCCGCTCGATCCACACGCACAACCTTCTCCGCCACCATTTGCGCGGCGACCTTCTCGATTAACTCGCCAGATGCGCCTGCGGCAATAGCGACCTGCCTCGCGTGCAGAGACATGTGTCCGCGTTGGATACCTTCGGTGGCGAGCGCGCGCAGGGCGGCCATGTTTTGAGCGAGGCCGACCGAGACGATGATCTCTGCCAATTCGGAGGCGGTCTTTACGTTCATTAACTTAACTGCGGCTTGGGCCGCCGGGTGGACTTTGGTCGCCCCGCCAACGATTCCGACCGCCATCGGCATTTCCAGCGTGCCGACGAGGTTGCCGTCCTTGTCTTTGCCCCAAGTGGAGAGGGAAGTATATTTGCCAGAACGAGCCGCATAAGCATGTGCGCCTGCTTCGATGGCGCGCCAGTCATTGCCTGTGGCGATGACGACCGAGTCCACGCCGTTCATGATTCCTTTGTTGTGGGTGGCGGCGCGGTACGGGTCGGCTGCGGCGAAAGCATACGCGGCGATAATGCCATCGCGCACAGTCTCGCCTTTGAAGGATTCAAATCCCACAGTCAACTCGCTGACGGGGATGGTACAGCGCACACGGGCAATTCTTCTGTCTGCAAGATTGGACAATATCTTCAAGTGAACTTTTCCGCCCGTGATCTCTTCGATGCGAGGGGCGAGTTTCTCACAAGCTGTATTGACCGCGTTCGCGCCCATCGCGTCGCGCACATCATAGATGAGATGAATGACGATGAACGGCCCAATGGCGGATTCTTCGATCATGCGCACTTCCAAGTCACGCGCGCCGCCGCCAAATTTTTTCAGGATCGGGTCAATCGCGTCGGCAATTTCGAGCAGCTCCGCTTTGTGTTCAAATATTTTCAGCCGCGCTTCATTCATGTTGACCACGTTGATCAACTGCATTTGTCCGATCATCAACGGCTCGGTGGTGGTGGCTGTGAATCCGCCGCCAGCGCGGGCGAGTTTTGCCATAAAGGATGCGCCCGCCACAACAGACGGTTCCTCCACCACGAAGGGAACCAGCACATCGCGCCCGTTGACCATGAAGTTCAGGCCGATGCCCATTGGGAGCGCATACATGCCAATCACATTTTCGATCATATGGTCGGCTGATTCAGTGGAGAGTCCGCCTGTAGTAAACGGGAGCAGGTCTTCGGGAGTCCGATCCGCAGCTTTGGCTAGTTTGATGCGGCGTTCTTCGAGAGTCAGGTTGTAAAATCCAGAGATGCGCGAATTGGTCATTTGAGTTGTCCCAAGTATAGTGTTTGGCTTCTTTCAAATTCTATCAAAAAGCGGAATGCGGAGTCCAACGACTCCAGTCGTTGGATGTCCAAAGTCAGGAGACTTTGGACTCCGTCAATTAAACAACGAATTGATTATAATGTCTGTATGCTCCTTACCCGTGAACAACTACAGGAACGATTGTTTGCACTGCACCGCGCAAGTTTGGAATTGGTGAAGGATGTTTCGCTGGAGTCCCTGTTGGAGCGGATTGCAACCACGGCATGTGAGCAGGCAGGGGCGCGTTATGCCGCGCTGGGGGTTTTGGATGATGAGGGCAGATTAAAGCAATTCATATCAGTCGGCATGACCGATTCACAGATCAAAAAAATTCCACACCCGCCTATTGGGCGCGGCTTGCTCGGTGAATTAATGGATACTGAAACTCCCCTGCGCCTGCCTGTCATTTCGGAGCATCCGCACTCCGTGGGTTTTCCCGCGCATCACCCAAAGATGACTTCCTTTTTGGGCGTCCCAATCCGCGCGGGTGAGATACAGTTGGGGCAGATCTATCTTACTGAAAAAATAGACTCCTTCGAATTTACAGCGGATGATGAAATGATCATCCAGATGCTTGCCACCTATGCCGCCACGGCGCTCCAAAATGCGCGATTATACGACCAGATGCGGGAACGCGATCTGGCATTGACCCGCCGCAATGTGGATATGGGACTGCTTAACGGCATCGCATCAACCCTGACCTCGAGCCTGGAACTCGACGAGATTCTTAACAAGACCCTTGGGCTTGTGATGAACTACATGAAAGTCGAAGCGGGCGAGATTTTCCTGTTGGAGGAAGATAAGACCACCCTGCGAATGGTTCTGCATCGCGGCCAGGCCGCCGAAGCGTTTTGGACATCCAATATTTTTCAAGTGGGGGAAGGGTATCCGGGGATCGTTGCCCGAAATCGCAAGCCCATGATCGGCAGACACCTGGCGAATGATACGAACTTCCTGCGTGATTCGGTGGTGCAGGCTGGGTTTCAACAGATCGCATGTATCCCGATGTTATCCGGTGAAAACCTGATGGGCGTGATGAGTGTTGCCACCCGCGCCACTGACCCGTTCGATGAAAGAAGCGTTCAATTGCTTACAGCAGTGGGCACGTGGGCCGGGCTCGCCATTGAAAATGCGCGCCTTCATTCCAACGCCCGAAGGCTCGCGGTATTGGAAGAACGTGACCGCATCGGCATGGACTTGCACGATGGCATCATTCAATCCATTTATGGCGTGGGGCTGGCGCTCGAAGGGGCGAAACTATCATTGAACGATGATCCGAAATCCGCGAAGGAACAGATCCAGCACTCGATCAATGGTTTGAATCAGGCGATTCGTGATATCCGCGCCTATATCCTCGACCTGAGACCCCGTCAGCTTGGCAATGAAGGTTTGTTGATGGGTATCAAACGCCTGATAGCGGAGTATCGCGCCCATACTTTCTCTGAAGTGAATTTTACTGCGCCTGATTCGGATTTGAAAGACCTGCCGCATACGCAATCATTGACTTTATTTCATATCTGTCAGGAGGCATTGGCCAATGCCGCAAAACATGCCAAGGCCAAGAACGTGGAGGTTGTCTTGTGGACAACCAGTGACCGCGCCCTGTTGGAGATCAAGGATGACGGCAGGGGTTTTGATCTGGAAAAAATGCAGACGTCAATTGGGCATGGGCTGGCGAATATGCAAACACGCGCTCATGCGGTGGGCGGGGATATTGAGATTTCATCGGTCAGCGGGGAGGGAACGATCATCCTTGTATGGGTACCGCGTTCCGTTGACCACCATACTTCTCGCGCAGATTCCCACCCAACCCAGCGGCGCTCGTGAAAAAAAATTCAGTAAATCACAGATTGAGTGGAATGCAGACTTTAGTCTGCAATTTTACAGAGGCAAAGCGGACTGAAGTCTGCGCTCCGGAGCATATTCGTGATTTACTGAAATTGCCAGCCGTTTTCTGTAATTCCCTCCCTTGGAATTTCTCGCCAACGGATTCGGGCGGCAGATTCATGTACCTGAATACTTTACGCAGTGTCGCTTCGCTTAGAACAAAAGCGAGGGCTCTAAAAATAAAGAAATCTTGATGAAGAGCTCTATACGGCTAAAGGAGGTCAACCCAAAAATTTCTTGAATGAGAATTGCTAAGCCTGCGTTGTGTTCAAGTTATCGGTTTATTCTTAAGGAGAATATCAATGAATACAAATCGTTTTTGGAGCATTACCTGTCTGTTTTTAGCGCTAGCTTTGTTGATCAGTCCATTGGGAGGGACCGGCAGCGCAATGGCCGCGTCTAACGCGGAGCAGCCTGCCGTTAGCCCTAAAGTTGTGGTTGCTGAGGTCAGTGTTAGCCAGCCGCTTAGCTCGATCAAGCCGGTTGTCACCGATCAAGGTGCGGTGGATGTTCCGCTTAATTTGCGTAATCGCCTTACGATGCCCAAGGCGAAAAATGACATCAGCAGCGGCACATTCGACCCGTTGGCTGTGCAAACCATTTATGGCGGTGGCGGCGGGATGCCGCTTCCGACTGCCAACTTCGACGGCGTTGGAGCCAGCGGCTCTTTGCCTCCCGACTCGAACGGCGATATTGGTTATGACCCGGCCACCCGCAAGAAATATTATATGCAGTGGGTTAATACTCAGCTTCAGATCTGGGAAGTGACCAACCCCCTGGCTCCCGTTTCACTTTATGGGCCAACTGCGGGCAACGTTGCCTTATTCAGCGGAATGGGCGGCATTTGCCAGACCAATAACAATGGAGACCCAATTGTCCTGTATGACCACCTTGCCAATCGCTGGTTGGCAAGTCAGTTTGCTTTCACATTTGCCCCGGGTAATTTCCATCAATGTATCGCCGTCTCTGCAACAGCCGACCCGCTGGGTGTGTGGTATCGCTATGACTTTTTGTACAGCACAAGCATATTTAATGATTATTCCAAATTCGGCGTCTGGCCGGATGGTTACTATATGAGCGTCAATCAGTTTGATAATAATAACGGCCTCGCCTGGAGAGGAGCGGGAGCAGTGGTCTTTAACCGTACCGCCATGCTGGCTGGCGCTGCCGCCATGATGATTTATTTTGATGTCGGCGCAGTAACCCTCAACTATGGCGGTATGCTTCCTTCTGATCTGGATGGCCCAGCGCCTGCTGCAGGCACACCAAACGCTTTCTCGGAATGGGATGATACAAGCTGGCTTGGTGACGCCCAGGACACCCTGCGCATTTGGAATTTTCATGTAGATTGGGTTACCCCCGCTAACTCAACCTTTGGCTTGGCATCTTTTGCGCCCAACCAATTAATTTCCACCTCTGATGTGGATCCGAATCTTGCTGATATTGTCCAACCCGGCACTGCCCAAAGATTGGACTCGATCCCTGACCGTTTGATGTATCGCTTGCAATACCGAAACTTCGGCTCGTATCAGACCCTGGTTGGCAACCATAGCGTGGATGCGAACGGCGCCGATAAAGGCGGTGTCCACTGGTTCGAATTGCGCAACAGCGGCGCCGGCTGGTCGCTGTATCAGGACGGCGTTTATGCGCCGGATACTGACAGCCGCTGGATGGGCAGTGTGGCAATGGACACTTCCGGCGATATCGCGCTTGGTTATTCTGTTTCCAGCGGCACCACCTCTCCTTCGATTCGCTATACTGGGCGCTATCCAGCCGACCCGCTTGGTTCCATGATACAAGGAGAAGTTTCCATGATCGCGGGTGCCGGTTCCCAGACCCATTCATCCGGACGTTGGGGTGATTACAGCATGATGGCTGTCGACCCGCTCGATGACTGCACCTTCTGGTATACGCAGGAATACTATAGTGCCACGAGTTCCGCCAGTTGGAAGACGCGAATTGGCTCATTCAGAACTCCTGTTTGCAGTACCTTCGTTGATGTCCCAGTGGGCGCTTTTGCGCAGACTTATATTGAGTCTCTTAATACCGCAGGCATTACCGGCGGCTGTACCACCATTCCAAGGAACTATTGTCCGAACACATCGGTCACTCGCGCGCAGATGGCGATCTTCCTCCTGCGAGGCATCCACGGCGCCACGTACTCACCCCCGGCTGCCACTGGAACGGTCTTCACGGATGTACCGATTGGCGCCTTTGGAGCCGCATGGATCGAACAGTTGTTTGCTGAAGGAATTACCGGTGGGTGCGGTGGTGGCAATTACTGCCCGAACGCATCGGTCACACGCGCTGAAATGGCTATTTTCCTGCTGCGCGCCAAGTACACTTCCGCCTACGCTCCCCCGGCTGCCACAGGAACTGTTTTCACGGATGTGCCGATTGGAGCCTTTGCCGCTGCATGGATAGAACGCTTGGCGGCAGAGGGGATTACATCTGGATGCGGCGGTACCCTTTACTGCCCCAATGCCGCAGTCACACGCGCGCAGATGGCTGTCTTCCTCGTCAGAACCTTTAGCCTGCCGTAAAGAAAAAAATAATTAAACAAAAGGCGCTCCTGATTTCAGGGGCGCCTTTTTGATTTCGTAAATTGATGTCGTTGCGAGGAGCGAACGGTAGTGAGCGACGAAGCAATCTCCTGTTATGTGGAGATTGCTTCGTCGGGCTAAAGCCCTTCTCGCAACGACATTAGGGAAGTTTTTCCAACTCTTCCCACCTGTGATATGCCTGTGCAAGTTCATCGTGTAGCTGATTTAATTTGTCCACACTTGATGTGATCTCGGCGCTGTCTTGTTGATAGAAGGATGCGTCGGTCATTGCCGCGCTGAGGGCGTGGACTTCGGCTTCGAGGGATTCGATCCGCTGGGGGAGTTCGGCGAGTTCACGCTGTTGCGCTTCGAGCGCGCGCTGCTCCTTGTATGTCAACTTGCGCGGAGCGGACGAATCTTTCGGCGCTGATTCTTGTTGGGGTGTTGCAGCAGGCTTCGGTGAGTCTGATGCGGGCTTGTCGAGCAGATCAGCCTGCCGCTTCCACTCATCATATCCACCGACAGTTTCTGTGACTTTGCCATTTCCATCCATTGCAAGAGTGCTGGTGACGATGTTATTAAGAAACGCGCGGTCATGACTGACCAATAAAAGCGTGCCATCGTATTCAAGCAAAAGTTCTTCGAGAATTTCCAGCGTCTCCACATCGAGATCGTTGGTGGGTTCATCCAGCACGAGCAGATTCGCGGAACGGGCAAAGAGCCGTGCCAATAGCAGACGATTGCGCTCGCCACCTGAAAGCGCGCTGATGGGCGCGTTGACCCGCTCACGCGTGAAAAGAAAATCTTCGAGATAGCCCATCAGGTTGCGCGTGCGGCCATTGATCGTGACCGTATCACGTCCCTGGCCGACGTTATCCAAAATGGATTTTGAATCATCAAGCTGCGCGCGCAGTTGATCGAAATACGCGATCTCCAAATTCGTGCCGTATTCAACGCTGCCAGTTTGCGGAGTTAACTCATTGAGCAGTAAACGCAGCAAAGTTGTTTTGCCCGAACCGTTCGGACCGATGATGCCGACCTTGTCGCCGCGTTGAATGGTGGTGGTGAAATCACTTACGATGGGCTGACTTCCAAATGAATAGCTGACATTCTCCGCTTCGATCACGAGTTTGCCCGAACGCTTCTCGGTTTGAATTTGCATTTTCACTTTGCCTGGACGTTCACGCCGTTCGAGCCGCTGCTCGCGCAAACGTTTCAGCGCGCGGACGCGTCCCTCGTTACGCGTGCGGCGCGCTTCGATGCCTTTGCGGATCCAAACTTCCTCCTGCGCCAGCTTTTTATCGAAGAGAACATTCTGCTCCGCTTCGGCAGTGAGCATGGCTTCCTTGCGTTCGAGGAAGGTGGTGTAACTGCAATCCCAATCGAAGAGGTGACCGCGATCCAATTCAATGATGCGGGTGGTTAGCTTTTGCAGAAAGACGCGGTCATGCGTGACGAATAACAACGTGCCGCCCCAGCGCTTTAGAAAATCTTCGAGCCAGTTGATCGAGTCAATGTCGAGGTGATTGGTGGGTTCATCCAATAAAAGCAGATCGGGCTTCTTGACCAGTCCGCGTGCCAGCATGACGCGGCGCTTCATCCCAGCGGACAGAACTTCAAAGCGCGTGTCCGCGTGCGCGTCCAAATTCATGCGCGAGATGACCTGCTCCACTTGGAGCTGCCCCTGCCAGTGATGTTCATCTGTTTTTTTGGGAGAGTCGAGTCCGCCCGCGACGATGTCAAATACTTTGCCTTCAACGCCCGCGGGGACTTCCTGCGGTAAATACGCCACACGCAAATTTTGCTGACGGGCGATGGTTCCGCTTAATGGCGAAATATCCCCATTGACCAACTTAAGCAAAGTGGACTTTCCCATGCCGTTGCGTCCCAACAGACCGACCCATTCGCCCTGTTCGATCTGCAAGTTGATCTCGTCAAATAGGCGCGGTCCGCCGAAGCCGAGACTCACGTCTTGTAAACTGATTAATGCCATAGGGGGGAGAATATACTATGAAAATGTGTTTTGTGATGGTGTTCAATTTGAGGGTTTTCTTTACAGGTATAATTATGCCTACGAGGTGAACCATGACCAATTTGGAACAAACCATACTTCTGGAAATTTCCACCCTGCCAGAGACGCGCCTGGTGGATGTATTGGCGTTCATTCGCTATTTAAAGTTAAGCATTCCAAGCGAACAAAAGGAACTGGACGAGCGTTTTGATAAAGCCTTGAAATCCATCCGTGCGCGGGCAGGGGAAATGAATATTACTCAGGAAGATATCGAGGCTGAGATCCGCGCTGTGCGGGATGGTAAATAATGCGCGTTGTGCTGGATACGAATATTTTTATTTCCGCGATTCTGGGCGGAAGATTGGGCGTTATCATTGACGAATGGAGAGCGGGGAAATTCAAACTGATCATCACGGAAGAGATTGCCCGCGAATATCTGGATGTGATCAACCGCCCAAAATTCAAGATCCCGCAAATTGAAATTCTTACCACCACCGAGTACCTTTTACAAAATGCCGAATTTGTCACTCCAGTGGAGGAAATTCTTGTCATCGTTGCCGATGCCACAGACAACAAGTTTCTCGAAGCGGCGGATGCAGGAAATGTGAATTTTATTGTCAGCGGGGATCATCACGTTCTCGAACTTGGCTCTTTCAGGGAAATCCCCATACTTACCGCAAAAGAATTCATTGATTTGTTAAATGCACTGTAATTTCAGTCCGCCAAAGCCGAGACTCACGTCCTGTAAACTGATTAATGCCATATATGATCCATGTCCTTTGAGGGGGAAAATATACTACGAAAAATGGATAATCAGGAATGAAAAAAGCGGTGGTCAGGAGACCACCGCCGAACGAACAAATTGTAAAATTTACCCAGATTTGATTTAAAAAGAAGTATGATTGAGTTAGCGTTGAATTCTTTGGCATAAGGATATGGGATTTCTAAAATGCTCATTAATAAGCAACTTTCTCCTGTCAAAATCATAATTGTGCTGGCCTTCTTAATCTTATTAGCCGCATCTTGTGGGCCCGTGACACCTTTTCCTTCTGATACACCTACTCTTAGTCTTACAGCATCTACTACACCTTTTCCCAGTCAAACACCTACTGCCACGCCTTATACACAATTGGTCAAACTGGCTGAAATGGGAAAAGGTACTTTGCCAGAGATTGTCTGGTCACCAGACGGCACAAGCATCATTGTGAATGATGGATATACTTTACGCCAGCTTGATGCTAGTGACCATAGCGAAATTTCAGCCATGAAAGTTTCCGATGATGGATATGCAGGCGGTATTTCATTTAGCCCGTATGGACAGTTCCTAACTATTGGATTTTCTGGCTTCGATGTGATTGATCTGGGAAGTCAACGTACCGTTGCTCACGGCTATGGTGGAAATGGTCCTGCCTACGGGCCGGTCTTCACGCCCGACAATCAATCTGTTCTTTATCTAGCTGCTGATCGCACAACGGGAGGACCTTATCATGGCATCTGCAAGCTGAATCTCACTAAAAAACAAGAGAGCCCGGATGGAGATATGTATGGAGATTGTTATCCAGTGCTTTATGAAAGTCGCTATCATGTTTTGACGGTCCCTGCAATAAGTCCAGATGGGACTTTAGTTGCTGCTGGATATTCTGATAGTACGAATAACATTTTATATATTTGGGATCTTAAAGAGCATGTAATCAAATTTGAGATTAAGGAACAACCGTCAAAAATAACAAGCGTGGATTTCAGTTCTGATGGAAGTTTATTGGCTTCTTCCAGCTTGGATGGTATGGTACGGTTATGGAATCCTGCCACGGGAAAGCTAAAACGTACAATAGCAGGTTTTCTGGATGACGTGCAAAACGTGAAGTTTTCATCAGATAATAGAGAATTGATCATCAGGGTTGCCAACCAATCAGAATTCACCTTTGATTTGGCATCAGGTAAAACGGCTTTTACGCTCCGGCCTGCTCTCGATCCGTTAGCTGAACAAATGCTCGGAGAGGGTTATTTGCTGGCAGGTGGCGGTTCCAAGGTTGTTTTCAGCCCTGATGGAAAAAATATCGCTGTTGGACATGGAAGTATTCAAATATGGGATTTGCAAACTCATGAATTAGCGTTGACCCTTTTCGATAAAGAAGGGGCAATGTCGCTCGCTGGAATGACGTACAGCCCCGATGGAAATCATCTGGGGATTGTCACAACAGATGGAAGTATTTCTTCGTGGGATCTTCGCTCAGGCGCAGAAGAACTTTCCATTTCTGCTGATGCTTTGCTTTCGGGGCAAGTTATGGCTTTTTACGCAGCGGGTGGCAATGGCTTTGGGCCAGGAATTGGGACAGGAGCATACGGGGAACAGGGAATAGCTTATTCGCCAAATGGTAAAGAATTAGCTTTTGGAAATGATGTTTCCATAGAAGTGTGGGATATAGAGTCTGCCAGCAAGAAAATGAGCCTTGAGCAGATTCAACCAGTAGCTTTCCCAACCAGTGTGTCTTACTCTCAAAATGGGAAGTTTATTTATGGTGTATTGGATCGGAACAGTGGCGCTGCTATTTGGGATGCCGTTACTGGAAAGTTAATTCACAAATTAGATCTTCCTGCTGCCGATCCCAATGCTTTTAGCGCTATTGCATTAAATGGACATTTATTTGCTCGTAACAATTATGATGAAAGCGACTATTGGATCGAGATTTGGAATCTTGACAATGGCAAAATGGTTAAGTTGCCCACGCATGTGCGCGAAGTTGAGCCCATGCGTTTCAGCGCGGACGGAAAATTCCTTATAGCTCTTGTAGATCATCGTCAACTTTATATCTGGCGAACTGATACTGGGCAACTTGTTTTCGTTTCGGATGAAACCTATGATATTGGCGACATGGCACTCAGCCCCGATGATGAGATGTTGGCAACTGCCGACTATGGCAAGATTAGTTTATGGGATATTGGTAAATATTCACAAGCAGCATTTCAATCCGGGTTTGTATCTCCTTCTTTGCCGCTTACACCAACACCATGGTACTCAGATGGTAATTACCCTACTTCCACACCACAACCTACGCAAATCGTAACTCCTTTTCCTGTGCCCCCTTCTCAACCGGATGCAATCACACCGGCGAATGCATCAAGGATACAACACATAGCGCGCATTGGAAAAGGCAGTGTTGATCAAATGATCTGGTCACCAGTTGACAATACAATTACTGTTTCTAGTTCTCAAGGTGTTTATCAATATGACCCCAAAACATTGCTGGAAGTAAATCACTTTGAATCTGAAAGTATTTGGGTCACTAATAGTCAAGTAGTCAAAGATGGGCGTGTGTTATTCGCTGGGGTCAACAAGTCGGGAAAGGTAGAGGCTTGGGATGCGACTGTTTCAACCAAGTTAGCTGATTTACCTGGTAATGGTCAACCAGCCATTAGTCCGGATGGAAAATGGATGGTTTTTGCCAGTGGTATTTCAGGATTAAGTACATTGAATTTGGAAACGGGTCAGAGTGGGGTGTTATTGCGAAGTGATTCACAATATTCATATTGGCCAGTCTTTAGCCCGGACAGCCGTTTGGTTGCAGCAATTCAGTCAGATAATTCCATCCGTGTCTGGGACTTGCAAACTGGCGCAATTGTAACTGGCCTAGGTGGACCCGAAGCTGAGATTACTGATATATCATTTAGTCCGGATGGCAATTATATTGTTGGAGCTGCGGGTGGAACTGCGTGGATCTGGAGTCTTGCTCCCAGTCTTTCCCCATATAAGATCGATCTCTATGAAGGTCATATTAATGGAAATTTGACGTTGTACGATAATACCGTTACATCTGTCGCAATCAATGAGGATAACAGCCTTATTGCAGTTGGAACAAGTGAACACGATGTTTGGTTGTATAACCGAAAATTAGGGCGCTTGCTGGGAAAATTGATTGGGCATAGTGGCACGATTGCCGAAATGTCTTTTGCACCCGATGGAACGCAACTTGTTTCTATGAGTCATGACGGTCAAATAATCGTTTGGAACTTGGCTAATCAGGAACCAATTGTAAAATCACACTCACATAATGGCCCAATTTCGGGTTTGATAACCCGTCTAGATGGAAATATCTCTGCGTGGGCAGAAAATACTATTTGGACATTTAATATAGAGGGTGCCGGTCTAAATCAAACGACATATGTTACCTCTGGCAGAATTCTTGCGGTCAGTCCTGCTGGCGACCTTGTAGCCGCTTATAGTCCATATCGCGTTTCACTATATGATACAAACACGGGTAATTTTCTTAAAACGCTACCTGAAGAGGCAGAAGACCCATGGGTTGAATATTACTGGGAAGGCCAGATATTACAGCAATTTTACGGCGCAGTATTCAGCTCCGATGGCAAACGCCTTGTAACTTTAGGAACTGGGGGCGTATGGATGTATGATCTTTCACTTGGAACTTTGATCAGCCATTTGGAGGGAAATAATTCGCGTAAGGCTGCCATCAGTTCTGATGGTGAATGGTTGGTTGTTTCAAGGCATGAACAGGCATGGCCGCCTTCTCTAATTAAATTTGATAAAGCCGAGGATATCTTTGATTTTGAAGGTGGAGTTGGAAGAGATTACCCTCAATACGCAATAAGTTTGGACAAACAATGGATTGGATTGATAAGAAATAGATGGAGCGAGCCATCTCTGTTACAAATAGTCGATACAACTACTGGTCAAGTAGTCAAGGACTTGCCTTTCGAGGGGCAAACATTAACCAGCTTGGCTTTCAATCTTAGTGCTGATATTGCAGCTGTAGGAACTGAAGATGGAGCAATAACTCTGATAGATATTAGTACTATGAAAATTGTCAAAACAATGGATGGACACAAAGGCCGTATCAATTATCTTGTCTTTTCACAGGATGGTCACTATTTATTATCCGCAGGGGATGATGGAGTGATAAAAGTCTGGGGGGTCCATAGTGCTTGAGTCTATTGCGAAGAGAATAAATTATTGATCTTCAAGTTCCCTCAAAAACTTTTCCTTATTCGCCGAGCGCGCAGTCTTGCCGCTGGAGGTTTTCACGATCCATTTTTCTCCAACCACCCTCACGTGCCTCAGCGCAATGGCGGAGCTTTTCGTCACATGCTTGCGGATCGCGTCCGCGATGACTTCCTGCTCAGACGGTTCTTCACTGTCCACTTCGGCGATGATGACGACTTCCTCCGTCCCTGCTTCTTCATCGTACATGCCAAACGCCACCGTGCGGCCAGGGTGTACACCGGGTACTTCGCTGGTCAGCGCTTCGAGGTCCTGCGGATAAATATTTTTTCCGCCGACGATGATCATGTCCTTTTTGCGGCCTGAGACATACAACTCACCGTCCGCAAGAAAACCGTAATCACCAGTCAAGTACCAGCCATCGCGCATCGCCAATTCGGTCGCATCGAGGCGGTTGTAGTAACCGCTCAACATGCAGTCACTTTGCAGCATGATCTCACCGACCATGCGGTCAAGATTGTCTTCGCCGTTTTCATTGATCACGCGGATTTTTGTGTTGTCGAGCGGACGTCCCGACGACATTACTTTCATGGATGGTCGATCCGCTTTTGGAGGATTCACGATGCGCTCCATCATGAAGGATTCGCGGTCAATCTCAACGACAGTTGGTCCAGCTTCCAATGAGCTTTGAGTGACCCCGAAGACATTCTCCGCCATGGCATAGGATGTTTGCAAAGCCAGCGGATTCAGCCCGAACTTCTCGAACTTCTCCGCGAAGAGGCGGTGGCTTTCGGCATGGACAGGTTCTGAGCAGTTGATGATCGCCCGCCAAGTGGAGAGGTCAACGCCTTCAAGGTTGCGCTCGCGAATTTTGTTCGCGCAAAAGTTGTAGGCAAAATTTGGAAGCCAGCTTAATGTCCCTTTGTATTGCGAGACAGATTGCATCAACTTGTATGGAGCGCGCACCCAATCGAAAGGCGACAACTCAATGACTGGCACGCGCAAAAGGACGGGCATGAGGAAACACGAGATCAGTCCCATGTCGTGATATAGCGGCAGCCACGAGACGATGACATCTTTTTCAGGGTCGAGTTGAATGGCTTTGCTGTACGCCTCAAGTTGATTGAGCACAGCCTTGTGCGAAAGCGCCACGCCTTTCTGCAAACCCGTTGTCCCCGAGGAATGCTGCAAGATGACAATGTCTTCTGGCGAGGCTTTCATGCCTAACAATGAATCGAAATCAGGCTCAGATTGCGGCTCGATGGTGTTGGTTACGATGACTTTACGAATCGAGTCACCGGGCATGAGTGCCGAACGCGCCTCGGATTCAAACTCCGCTGATGTGATGATCGCAACTGGTTTTGTAATTGATATAAGCGAAGCCAAATCCGCGCGATAACGTTCCGGTGATAGCTTCTCGCTCAAGAATGGCATGATGGCGGGAATTGCGCCATGTAGAATCGCGCCCCAAAAAGAGAAGGCCAAATCCTGTCCATGCTGGAGGATGAGCAAAACCACTTCGCCGGGTTGTATTTCTTCGCGGGCGTAAGTCAGCGCATATTGATTCGCGCCGAGGATCAACTGACGATAAGTCAACTCTGAATCAGGTTGACCGGCAAATTGCAAAACAATGCTCCTTTTTTCAGGGACTTCCAAAAAGGAGCGGTGGAGGAGATTTGAGAGTGTGGTCATTTGATCTGGTGGGGGCGGGGTCACCCCGCCCCTACATGCGCGAAGCGATCAACTCTGTCAGCTGGGACAAATTATCGAAGGTCTGGGCATTCAACTCGGTGTCCTCGATCCGCACCCCGAAAGTGTCCTCGACAAATAATGCCAGGTCCATCAAACTAAACGAATCGATCAAGCCGCTGGAGATCAGGGCTTCGTCAGGTTTGATCACTTTATTTGCCTGCTTCAATATTTTTTCAGCAATGAATTTTGCGAGAGCGGATGTGATGTTTTCGGCCATGCGTTATTTTCCTTTTCAATGTTCAAGTTGGTCGGTTTTACCACAGAGATTAAAAAGAATCTCTCTGTGCTCTCCGTGGTCTCTGTGGTGAATGCTATTTATTCAACCCATTCCGCACAGCATCCAATGCTTGCAAAGCGGTGAGATTCCGCCAGGGCCAGGCGCGTTCCATGTTGGTAGAATCAGTAAAAGAGTAGTTTTTGCCGAGTGAAAGATGAAACCCGTCATTGAGGCTCAAGTCAAATCCATTGTTTGGCAGGGGATGAACCGCCGCCCAGAAATTCCACAGCGGGATATCGTATTCATTCGCAATGGCCGCGATCTCGGCATTGATGCTGTTATCGCCTTCCTTATTATCGGCCTTCGTCGCAAGGATCGGCACAACGCCCTGCGAAATCGAATATTCGACGATCTGACGCATGTACCCACCGTACTTTGTGGCAGTCTGTAAATTGAAATTCGTTTCCATGCTGATGAGCACCACAGACGGATGGTTCAATCGGATCTCACAAGCCAGCGGGTTTTCACCTTTCTCGCAAAGATTTGGATCAGCCCTCAGCGGAGAAAGAACCGCCGCCACATTGAAGCCGTCTTTTACAGCCATGCTCTGACGCGAGAACGAACCCTGATAATAATCAATCGTGGATTGCAGGTCAGCATACTCTCCGAGATCGTAGCCGCCCGCATGATCAAAAGATACCAGGAAGAAATCGGTACTGGTCTGGCAGTCGCCAACTTTTGAAAACGCGTTTGGATCGTTTCCCAGTTTAAGTCCCTGACGATATATCTCAATCGCACTTTCACTTACAGCCGGAACGATGGGCAGGCTTTCCCACTCATCCACTGCAAGAGTGGGGCGGGGTGTGGAAGTCAAAACCTCGGTAGGGAACTGAGTTGCAGCCGGCACAGCCTGATGTGGTGTCGATGTGGCTTTTTTTGTTGAGGGAGCAATTGCTGTTTGGATTGCACTGCCCCCACAGGCAACTATTAATAAGGAAATCAAAACCAGTAAGGCATATCGAACTTTATACATTCCTACTCCTGCATAGTATCGCATAATTTAGTAAACTGAAAATGTATTTTCTGCTCGCAATTTCCATCGAAAAGTTTCTTGTATATGAGACAAGCAATAAGTTATTTGCACGCCGCCGCGATGATGGGTGTAAGTTTTTCAGCAAACTGCGCCTCACCCATTGGCGTAAGATGGATCGCGCTGTTGGTAAATTCAGCGGCGGGCACTGCATCCCAAAGATCAACATAAGCCCAATTATTTTTCTGGCTCAGTTCGCTCATCATCGAACGATATTGGTCATACGCCCAGCGCGGATAAAAGAAATTATAGCGGACATCGCTGTTCTTCCCTGCGCTGATCAGCATTGGTTCGTTGACAATTACGATAGGTGTGTTGCCTGCCATCTTGATTCCAGTTTCGAGAGCATTGAACGCGAGAAAATTTTCATCCATGCTCGGCGGCTCGAACCTGTGAAATTTTTGGTCAGTTTCAAGATCAATTTGCGCTTTCTGATAATCAGTCGGATAAATTTGATCAATGCCGGTCGCGGCCCACATCACGCCGTAGATTTGCAGGCGGAAGACATCTGCGAGCGCCCTCCGCCTCCCGATGATGGTACTACCCCAAAATGAGTCCCGGCTAAAAGCAGGGTCATTCGGGTCAACCTTAAGCTCGGAGCTGTTTGCCAGACGAAGGAGAGACTCTTCGTTGTTGGCGACCAGCGGCGAAGCGATCTGCTTTTCCACAGGGAACGCTTCCAATGTCGTCAGCCAAATGACAAGGTCTGGTTGATATTCCATCGCGCGCGAAAGCAGAAGCACATCCTTCGTCAGAGAAATAGTCGGATACCCAAGATTGTACACACGGACATTCTTTCCGCACGCCGAAAGATTTGCAGAATTAAGCTGGCCTGCCAATGTTTCTTCAGGCTTGAGCAACGTTCCCCAAACAGAAGAATCACCGACGAGGATCACGCGGAATTCATCTGCTTGTTTCTGGCCGCCATTGATTTCATGTGACGCGAACATCGCGTCCAGATCAAACAGACTTAGGTTATATGCCTTCGCAGAATTCTCCCCAAAGGGTAATCGCTCCCGCCCCGGAAAGATTATGTTATAGGCAGAGAGTTTCCCAATCCCCGGTTGCAGGATGGCGAATAGCAAATTAATGATAATGAAAAGCAGAAAGCCTTTTACGATGATATTAAGTGTTTTCATGAATACTCATTCTCGTCATTGCGAGGGCGATGTTCTTTCGCCCGAAGCAATCTTCAACACTGTCACGGAGATTGCTTCGTCGCTCACTGTCGTTCGCTCCTCGCAATGACGATCATCTCATACCAAACAGCATCAAAAATACCTGCATTGAAGTGGATGTTGACGACAAGGAGAAAAATATCCAGCCGAGTGCGACGAAGTTGAATGTAATCACTACTCCGCTTACATTCATTATAGTTTTCCGCAATGGCGTCGTCGCCCACTCCCCAGCGCAGACTTTGGTCATGTCGCTCCAGCGGTTGTGAATGAACAAGCCAACTCCATGCCAGAGTCCCCACAGCGCAAAATTCCATGTGACGCCGTGCCAGAAACCGATTAACAGCATCGTGGCAACTTGAGTCAACGCGATCATGGCTGGCGCAGGCATGGGCTTTTCCCATGATCTCAGCCAGCGTGTAACGGGGTTGAAGAAATAAGCGCGGAACCATTGAGTCAACGTCATGTGCCAGTTATTCCAAAACTGGGTCAGGTTAGGTTTGAGATATGGCGAGGCGAAATTTTCAGGCAAGTTGATTCCGAGGAAGCGGGCAATGCCGAGGGCGATATCAGTGTAGCCGCTAAAGTCAAAGTAGATTTGAAAGGCGTAAGCGTAAAGCACAATCCACATCCAGCCAGCGGACTTGATTTGCAGCGCGTTCGTGTCGTTCAAGGCGATCAAGGCCAGCGCATCAGCCACGACAAATTTTTTGAACAAGCCGACCATAAAGCGTTGACCTGCGATCAGCAATTCATCGTTTCCAAGTGTGGACGGTTTGCGCAGGTCTTTGATAAATCGTTCAATGCGGTCAATGGGGCCAGCAGTGAAGGCGGGGAAGAAAATAACGTAGGTCACATACTCTGCCAGATCAACAGAAGGAAGCCGCCCCATTTGACGGTCACGCAGGGTATGGAGGATGCGGAAGGCGACATAGGAAAATCCCAGCCAGCGGAAATCAGTTATGCGTGATGCGGAAACATCCTGCCCTGTGAGTGAGCGAAGGAAATAAACGAGCCAATGGGATAGGTAGGGAATTTTGATGAGCAGAAACAGCCCGATGGTCAGGATCAGGCCAATGGTTAAAAAAGAAGCGCTGAAACGTGTCAGACGAGATAAGGCTGACAGCGTCAGTCCTGTCACGAAAAGAATCACGATGGTGATTTCGATTTGAGGCGGACGGGATGGAGTGAGGATTGAGTCGAATGGAAGGAAACGAGTCAGGTTCAACAATAAAGTCATGCCGACAAGAATTCCAATGACGATCCAATTCTTTTTCTCGCGGCGTGATTCTTCGGTGGCGGTGATGTACCAACTGAAAACTGTGATGATGAGCGTTGCAATGGGAATCCAAAAATCGAATCCGCGCAGGGGCAGGGCGGGTTGCAGCCAGAAGATGACGAGAATGCTTGCGATCAGCAGAAAATATTTGCGGCCGCGTTCGCGCATGACCAGCCCCCAAAATAAGGCCGCCGCCGCAACGATCAGAATTTGAATGATCGTCATTTAGAAACCTTGATAAATCCACGTTGGGCTGCTGTCTGCCGTGAAGATGACCAGAGCGATCAGGATCAGGCAGAAGAGCAATGCGAGGAGGTTTTCGTGGGAGAGGATGCGTTTCATAAAAAGTTCGTAACCACAAAGGGTCACGAAGAGTCACAAAGGTTTTTTTAGGGTTTTCCTTTGTGTGCCGTTGTGACCCTTCGTGGTGAAATTCTTTTAGCGGACTCCACAAACCAGCCAGTCGCCGCCCTGTTCCACAACTTGATAAGTGCGGGTGGACAGGTCAAGTTCCTGATTCTCGCCGTTATAGCTGAGGATCATTTTTCCATCGCAGTGAACAAGTGTGTTATCGCCATCCTTCCCTGTTTCCTGACAGGCAAAACCTTCGAGTGTGGATGTCACTGCTTGCAGGGAATCAAGCTCGATCAACGCGTCTGATTCCCAGTCCGCGCAGGAAAGCGCTGAGAGACTGTCGGCATCGTTGGCGACAATTGCATTGACATAGCCTTCAACCGCCTCCACCGCGGGGCTGGATGACGCGCCTGATCCGCAGGCCGATAATATGATGGTAAGGCCAATTATGTAAACGAATAACAGTTTTTTCATGAATTTCTCCATTGATTATATGCGTTCATTATGTCTTTGCGAGGAGGGTGCTTGCCCGTTCCGACGAAGCAATCCCCTGTTATTAGGAGACTGCTTCGGCTAAAAACAAGAACGCCTCGCAGCGACATTGTTCATTGATTATTGAAAAACAATGGCGGATTATAGCATGGAGATATTTTGCGGGAATATCTTTTCTACTCAACGCGGGTTTTACTACCAGACTACCAGACTAAACCAGGAGTTACCCTTGAATAATTACATCGCCCTCGCCGTTACCTTTGCGCTTTCGATGATCTTTCTGCGTTCCATGGATTTCATCGCTCATCGCGGCTGGATGGACAGCAAGCTCAGCCGCAAGGTCATCCATATTGGGACGGGTCCGCTTTTTGTGTTGTGCTGGCTGCTTTTCAAAGACACGCCCGATGCGCGCTGGCTGGCGGCGCTTGTGCCGTTTGCGATCACTGTCCAATTTGCATTGATCGGATTTGGGGTAATCAAGGATGAAGCTTCGGTTAAATCCATGTCCCGCACGGGCGACCCGAAGGAAATTTTGCGCGGACCGCTTTATTATGGGATCATGTTCGTGGTCTTGACCCTCGTCTACTGGAAGGATTCCCCAATTGGCATTATCGCCTTAATGATGATGTGCGGCGGCGATGGCATTGCTGATATCGTCGGGCGGCGCTTCACTTCGCCGAAACTTTCATGGAGCCGCGAAAAATCCATGGCGGGGACACTCGGCGTTTTTACCGGCGGCTGGTTGATGTCTTTTGGGATTATCTATATTTACATTCTGGCTGGCGTTTTCTCCGCGCCCATTACCAGTTACCTTTTCCCGATTACTGTGATTGCACTCGCGGGCGCATTGATCGAGTCATTGCACTTCAAAGACATTGACAACGTCACAATGACTTTGGCTTCGGCGTTGATTGGGAGTTTGTTTTTCTAAATAACCTGTAGCGCGACAATTATTTAGCGTTTTTTTTCGCAAGGCGACATAAATGTCGCGCTACAACATCACTCCTCACTTTTCAAAATCATCACGCGAAAGGCCTCGGCGAATTCGAGGCCTTTTTCCTTGCCTTCTTCATTCGCCCACTCACGAATCCATTTATCAACCTCATGCGTATCCGACTGGCTGACGTGTTTCTTCAACGCTTCGATCTTGATGTCAATCGTCTCGCTAATGTCCACCCATGTATCGGATTTTTCGTTGCCATGAATGTATAAACGCTTGACGTCATGCGGTTCATACCCCGCTTCGAGCAGGTCGGTGAAAATGAGCCTTGTCCCAGCTGACGGGAAGACCGCATACGTGGCGGCTTCTGCGGCGGCGCGATGGTCAGGGTGATTGATATATCCGTTCCCGTAGAACCAGCCCGAAGGGTCGCCTGTGACGACTACGTCAGGCTTGTAAATGCGGATGAGGCGAGTCAACTCTTTGCGTAATGCCAGACTCGCGACGAGTTCTCCATCTGGATAATGCAGGAAAACAGTTTCACTGATGCCAAGCACAGCGTTCGCGGCTTGTTGTTCTGCTTCGCGCAGTTTCGCCAAAACTGGTTTGTAATCAGCGCCTTTGGTCACATCGTTCGAGCCTGAATCGCCGCTGGTGATAAGCACGGAGATGACTTTGCATCCCGCTTTGGCCCATTTCGCTAAAGTGCCCGCAATCGTAAAATCCTGATCGTCAGGGTGCGCTATGATGGACATCGCAATTTTTGGGAGGTATTCTTTTTCGTTGGACATGATGGGTATTTTACCCGAAGTAATCGTAGGGGCGACCCGCCCACCTAACGCCTGGCTTCCTGATTAACAGGCAAGGGTCGCCCTTACAAGCAGGAAATTGAATCGTAGTAAAATAGAACGTACATTCTACTGACCCTGTCTCCTAGAATCGAAAGAGCCGGGGTCGCCTACCCTGGCTCTTTCTTCTTACAAAGGAGGAGAAGAGAAATCACCTTACACCCGTAACTTTATCATGCGTCATCAAATCATGCTTGACGCCCACCCTACGCCAATCAAACGATTGCACAACGTATTTTATTAACCTTTTCTCAGGAGAAACATGTCCAATACACTTGCAATTGAAACACAAAACCTCGGACGTATCTATAAACTCAGAGGCAGTAAGAAAGAAACACGCAAAGAATTAATTGCTTTACAGGATGTCAACTTGACAGTTCAACGCGGAGAATTGTTCGGACTCTTGGGACCGAACGGCGCTGGCAAAACAACTCTGATCAAAGTGCTGACCACGCTTCTTTCCCCGACCTCGGGCTGGGCGCGCGTTGCAGGAGCAGACGTGAACCGAGAGCCTGACCTCGTGCGCCCGCGCATCAACATGGTCTCAGGCGGCGAGTCATCGGGCTATGGACTGCTCACCGTCAAAGAGAATCTGTGGATGTTCTCTCAGTTCTATGGCGCGCCCTCGAAGGAAGCCAATGAACGAATTGAAGCCTTGCTTGAAATGGTCGGCATGAAAGATCGTATGCACACGAAGTCATCTGACCTTTCGACAGGCCTGCGCCAGAAGATGAACATCGTGCGCGGATTTCTCACCGACCCCGAAGTCTTATTCCTCGATGAGCCGACACTCGGGCTTGACGTCGGCGCGTCACGCGATGTGCGCAAGTTCATCATCGAATGGCTGAAAGCAGACAGGGAACGCACGCTCCTGCTGACCACCCATTACATGGTCGAAGCGGACGAGTTATGTGACCGCGTTGCCATCATCAACAAGGGAAAGGTTCTCGCCTGCGATACGCCGACAGCCTTGAAACAGCGCCTGCAAAAGGATGTGACTTTCGAGATCGAGACGAGTCCGCTCAACGGGTTGACTCTGCCAATGATGGAGTCCCAGCCCGAAGTTAAGAAAGCCGCGCTGACCGACATCGAAGACGGCGCGCGTTGGAAGTTGTCGCTCGTGGAAGAATCCGCATTGGCGCGAGTCTTCAATCTGTTTGCGCAAAAAGATATCAAGGTGATGAATCTCAACAAACGCCAGCCGACGCTCGAAGATGTGTTTGTTGATTTGGTGGGGCGCAGCATGGCGGAGGAGGAGTCAAATGAATCCACGTAACGCGAAATTCATTTCGCGAGAAGGCGAGATAAATCTCGCAGTACAGAGCAAATATTCGCGCAAGGATATTGGCTGGCGATTATTTTTGAAGACCATCATCGCCCGCGCCTATCCGCGTTTGATCGGGCAGCAGCGTGAAGTCTCGTGGCTGGTGTTTGACGTGGTCATGCCGATGCTGGGCGTGATCGCGTATGTGCTGGTGTACCGCGCGTTGAATGCGCCCGAGGAATATATTGGCTTCGTGGTGATGGGCGGCGCGATGACTGCGTTCTGGATGAATGTGCTGTGGAGCATGTCGAGCCAGTTGTATTGGGAGAAGGAGCAGGGCAATCTTGCGCTGTACATCATGGCTCCGAATTCGATGATGGCGATTTTGCTTGGCATGGCGCTGGGCGGAATGCTGGCGACCGCCATGCGCGCCGTCGCTGTGACCTTGCTGGGTTCGTTCATGTTCGGTGTCACTTATGAAGTGACAAGTTACCTTCAATTGCTTTCGGTCTTCATGCTGGCAATGGTTGCCTTGTACGGATTGGGCATGATGATGGCTTCGGCGTTCCTGCTGTTTGGGCGTGAAGCTTGGCACATGGCAAACCTCGCGCAGGATCCTCTCTTCCTCGCTTCTGGGTTTTATTTCCCGATCAAGACGCTGCCGTTTTGTGTTGCGGCGGGCGCTTCCATCATTCCGCTAACGCTCGGCATGGATGCGATGCGTCAGCTTGTTTTTCCGTCAGGTTTCAAATTTGGTTTCCTGAATGTTCAATTGGAAATTCTGCTTCTCGCGATTCTGTCAGTGGTCTTTGTGGCAACAGCAAAAGTTTTGCTGGCTTATGTCGAGAAGATTGCTGTGAGAGAAGGAAGAATTACTGAGAGTCGAAGGTAGCACGTCATTGCGAGGAGCGAACGAAAGTGAGCGACGAAGCAATCTCATGATTAAGTTGGAGATTGCTTCGGGCGGAAAAACATCGCCCTCGCAATGACGGAAACGGAGAAATTATGCAAACATCAACATCATGGCGTTCGTTCCGCATGGCGGCCTGGCTGGGCTGGCTGATCGAATCCAACTGGACAGACCCATTCCTGTTCGCGATCTATTCCATCGTCAAGCCGCTTTCAGGCGCGGCGATTTTGGTCATCATGTACGGCATCATCTCGGGCGGGAATTTCAACACACCGCTGTTCCCGTACATTTATCTCGGCAACGCGTTCTACATTTACGTCGGCGCAGTGATGACGGGCGTCTCATGGGCGGTGGTGGACGACCGCGAGCATTATAAGACTTTGAAATACATGTACATTGCGCCTATCTATATTCCCGTCTATCTTTTGGGACGCGGCGTGGCGCGTTTTATCACCGGCTCAATTGCAGTGTTCATTACCATCGTTGCGGGCGTGCTGTTTCTGAAAGTCCCGTTGAAACTTGCGGAAATCAACTGGGGACTCTTCCTCGTGACTTTGATCCTTGGCGTGGTGATGCTTGCGCTTCTGGGCCTGCTGTTGGCTGGTGTCACGTTGACGGTTGCCCGCCACGAGGGCTTTATCGGCGAAGCGACCGCGGGCGCGTTGTATATTTTCAGCGGCGCGGTCTTTCCATTGGACGTATTGCCTGAGTGGCTGCGTCCGATTGGTTATTTCATGCCAACGACTTATTGGCTTGAGCTATTAAGGCGGTCACTGGTTGGGAATGTGGCGCAGGCTTTTCCAACCCTCTCTAACTTTACCAATATGGAAATCCTTGGAATCATGCTTGGATTAAGCATCTTCTTTGGAGTAATCAGCGTACAGGTCTTTCGATATTGCGATGCCATTGCGCGTGAACGCGGTTTGATCGATCACACAACGAATTATTAGGGGAGAGCCAGTAAACAAGTAGATAGGTAGATAAGTAGACAAGTAAACAGGTAAACAAGTAAACACATAAAAGCAACTCCTGATTTTTGAGGTCAGGAGTTGCTTTTTGTTTTGCTGCCAGATGTTCTACTTTTCAGACGGAATATCACCGTCTGCCGTCCAATAACTATTCGCTTAATGAACGATCCAAAAACTTTTCGATCATTTGCTTGAGTTCTTTTAACTTGACGGGCTTGCTCAGGTATTCGTTCATGCCTGCCGCGAGACAACGCTCGCGGTCACCGGGCATGGCAAAGGCGGTGAGAGCGATAATCGGAACAGTGGCAAACCGAGGGTCGGAGCGGAGGCGGCGGGTTGCCTCGAAGCCATTGACATGAGGCATCTGTACATCCATCAAAATGATATCCGGCGAAACCTCCTCCGCTTTTGAAAGCACTTCCCCGCCATCATAAGCCACGAATACTTTATAGCCGCTGTTTTCAAAGTAATCCTGGATGATCATCGCATTGGATTCATTATCATCCGCCAGCAGGATCCTGCCATATCCTGACGACTCCGCAGTTATTTTTGGATCGGATTTTTCACGTTCAGCGCCGGGTGAACCACCTGTATCGTTATCTTCGGTCGCTTGAATCCACGGAAGGGTAAAAGAAAACTGACTGCCCGCGCCAACTTCACTTTCCACGTCCACACTTCCGCCGTGCATTTCAACCAGTTTTTTCACGAGGGTCAATCCCAATCCCGTACCTTCGTTTTGGCGGGATAAACTGCTATCCACCTGTACAAAGGGTTTGAATAATCTTTGAAGGTTTTCAGGCGTAATGCCAATGCCGGTATCTGAGATGGAAAACCGCATCAGACCTTCTTTGGCCTGATCCCGCACTGTGAGTTTTATCGTCCCGTTTTCAGGGGTGAATTTCACAGCGTTGTTCAGCAAGTTGACGAGGATCTGTTTGAGGCGTTTTGGATCCGCCAGAATCGTGGAAGCGGCCGGCGAGGATGAGTATTCCACAGTGATGGATTTTTTTTCCGCCAGATGCTTGATAAACACCAAACTCGCCTGGCATATCTCATTCACTTCGATGGTTTCGGGATGAATCTCAAATTTACCGGACTCGATCTTGGAGACATCCAAAATGTCGTTGATCAATCCCAAAAGATGTTCCCCGCTGGATTGGATCATTTGCAATGCCTGTTCCTGTTTTTCATTGATCGGACCGCGTACCCCCGCCAAAAGCGTTTCAGAGAACCCCAATATACCGTTTAACGGTGTGCGTAATTCATGGCTCATGTTTGCGAGGAATTCATCCTTGGCGCGGTTGGCGTGGACCAGTTCAGCGGTGCGTTCCTCCACGCGCATTTCCAATTCACTGGCGTATTGGCGGATCATCTCCTCCGCCTGCTTGCGCTCGGTGATGTTTTCTATCATGCAGAGATGACGCGGATGGGTTTTATCTTCCACGCTCAATGGGGCAATCGTCATGTTGATCCAAACGGCTGTGCCGTCTGGATGAAGATAACGTTTTTCCATCTGGTATCCGTTTATCTTTCCTGAATTTAATAGAGCCATACTATCCAGGTCTGCCTGCATATCATCGGGGTGAGTGATCTGCATCCAGTCAATATTTAATATCTCTGCCGTTGATCTGCCGGCGATCTCGGCGTAGCGCGGGTTGACTTCGTAGATATGTCCCGTGAGAGAATCGACCAGGGCAATGCCCAAAGGCGCCTGCTCGAACATGGTTTTGAAGCGCTCCCGGCTTGTTCTCAACGCTTCTTCCGCTTGTTTGCGTTCAGTAATATCCTGTACCGTGCCGATGCCGCGCAGGAGATTGCCATCTGCATCGGCCTCCAGTTCGGCGCGCTCGCGCACCCACTTCACCTGTTCCTTCACGAGGATGCGGTGCTCAACGTCATAGGGCGCGCCTTGTAAAGCGGCCTGCCAGGAACGATTCACAATGTCCAGATCATTGGGATGAATGTATGCGAGGAAGGATTCAAGGGTAAGCGGCGTTTCAGGTGCGGTACCAAAGATGCGGTAAGTTTCCGCAGACCAGGTGAGGATGTTGTGTGCAATATCCAAATTCCAACTGCCTATACTAGCGATGGCCTGAGCGCGGTTTAGATTGGCTTCGCTCAAACTTAACGCCTCCTCCGCCTGCTTGCGTTGGGATTCGGTATTTATCGAATCGAGCGCATAGGAAATATCCTGTGCGATTTCATCCAGCAGCTTCTGATCGTCATCGCTAAAACCATTTGGATCGGACGCATAGACTGTAAATGCGCCGACAGGCTTTCCCCTTTGTCGAATTGGGACAGCCGCCGATGAGCGATAACCGCGCTTTATGGCTTGTTCGCGCCATGGAGCCATGCGCAGATCGTTGGCTATATCCTGACAAATGACACAGCGCCCCTCACGAATCGCCAGACCGGTTGGACCGCCGCCCAACCTCGGATCGTGAACTTCTATCCTTACATTCGTTAGATAACCTTGTTCCTCCCCGGCAAAAACAGACGGCCTGACAAACCCATCAACCTCGTCAACCAGACCTATCCAGGCCATGCGAAATTTTCCCTCCTCAATTGCCACAGAGCAGATCTCCGCAAATAAAGTGTCACGATCTTTTGCGCGTACAATCGCCTGATCGATCTGGCTGATTGTGGCGTACAAGCGATTGATATGTAAAATTTTCGCTTCATCCTGTTTCCGCTTGGTGATATCGGTGAAAATCGTGGCGAAGCGTTTTCCTTCGGGCGGGGTGGTGGTGATATGGAACCAGCGATTGCTCGGCTCATGATACATTTCAGTATGGGCCACTCCCTGTATTTGTGAGTGACTCCTCCACCAATCGCGGATGTATTCAGGGGACATTTGATAAACATCAGTGGCCCGTTTTCCAAGGGCCAGCTCCGTTTTGTAGATCGAATGCTTTTCGAAGGCGGGGTTAACGCTCAAAATAATATAATCGACCACATCCCCGTTTTCATCGAGAACAGCCTCGTTGATCGCCATGCCTTCATCCATGATGTTGAAGAGGCTGCGATAACGCAATTCACTCTCGCGCAACTTCTCCTCCGCCTGTTTGCGTTCGGTGATGTCACGCACTACACTTAGGATATGAAGAAAATTTCCATTCGCATCCCGCACCAGTTCAACATTGACTTCCACCGGGAAGATTTCGCCATTCTTTTTTCGGAACAGGCGCTCGTAAGGGGGGATATGTTCACCAGCCGCCAGACGTTTTATGAGATTTTCACTTTTTGTAATTTCAGCCGACGTTTCCCTAACTGACAGTTTCTGGACCTCATCCAATGTATAACCAAGCATATCAGCACCCCGTTGATTAGCCGAGATATGATTCCCCGCCAAATCCATGATAAAGACCGCATCATGCGTCTGCTCAAAAAGGGAACGATAGCGTGCCTCTGATTGACGCAGTTTTTCTTCCGCCTGTTTGCGCTCTGTTATATTGCGCGCATCGCCCAATATGGCGACAATGCGTCCGCTATGATCGCGCAGGGGTGTGAGCCAGGTGCCTTGCCAGATATCGCCTTGAGGAAAGCGGCTGATTGATTCCTCATAGCGCGGCTCACCCGTCTCGAATACCCTTTGCAGGTTGTTCCATTGCTGCGCAAATATTTCGGGCGGAAAGATATCGTGCAGTTTCCGCCCGATGAGTTCTTGCGGCGCCGTGTCAAATACCCGTGAGGCGATTTCATTGACATAACTGACCGTGCCTTCCGGGGTAACGGCGAAGATCATGTCACCTGCCGCTTCGGAGATCGCGCGAAAACGCTTTTCACTCTCGCCCAGTAAATTTTCCGCCTGCCTGCGCTCGGTGATATCCTGCTTTACCGCGATGAAATGCGCGATTTCACCGGCTTCGTTTCTGACAGGAGTAATGGTCATCTCTTCGTCATAAAGAGTACCGTCTTTGCGGCGGTTGACGAGTTCACCGTGCCAGACCTTTCCAGTGAGGATGGTGTCCCACATATCCTTGTAAAAAACTTGATCCTGTTTGCCCGACCTTACCAGATCGCGTGGATTTTTCCCCAGGGCTTCATCCATGACATTGTATCCGGTTAGTTTGGTGAAGGCGGGGTTTGCCCATTGGATTACGCCCCTGTCATCGGTGATGACGATGGCATTTGCCGCGGCTTCAAGCATGGCGCTTTGTATATGTAATTGTTTCTCGCTTTCCTGCAGGGACTTTAAGTCAGTACGTATAATGAGATAAATAAGGCCGGCGCTTGCAAAGACAAACAGCCAGCCTTTTATGGTTTGAATCAAAATGTGGTTGGGGGAAGATGGGGGGACAAGGAAGGTCAAAACCTGGTCTGAAACGAGAATCCACAAACTGCCAAATACTAAATAGATCAGCGCTGTACGCAGGGAGGTCGTATTTTTTCCTGTCCTCATACATTACTCCGTGATGAAGCTTTTCCTTCTTGTGCTGGAAAGCACCCCCGATAGGGAACGATTTATAAGAGCGAGTATAGCACTAATATTTATTTTGCAAATTATTTGGCTCTCTGGGAATTGCCGTGATCAACCTCCGCCACAGATGGCCTAAAGCGGGAAAGAATCGCGGCAATTCCTATTAGTAAGCTTAAGGCGAAAAACTTGATGCAAATGAGTCAAGTTTCATAGTCAAATTAGCCTGTGCCATCCAGTCCTTCATAGCCTTTTCAATCTGGTTGAACTGGCGTTGGAGCAAACCGTCCAAAGGGGGTGCGTTGGG
>JACRBH010000166.1 GCA_016234535.1 Chloroflexota bacterium | reverse complement strand
CATTCTGATTTTTATGAGCATGGCCTCGCTTGGCCTGCCCGGACTTAACGGCTTCGTCTCCGAATTCATGGTGGTGCGAGGTGCGTTCCCTGTATTGTCTGTTTACACCGCCATCTCCATGCTTGGCTTGCTTTTCACAGGTGCCTATATTTTGAAAGGCATCATGAAAGTTTTGCACGGCCCCGAAAATGAGCATTGGGCGCACGGCGAACACAAACTGACCGAGATCAACACGCGTGAGATTTTCGTGGTGGTCCCGCTGATGGTCCTCATTCTCGTCATCGGCATATGGCCCGCGTGGATACTTGAAGTGATTAATAAGGCCGTGGTTGCGCTTTTCTAATACGTTATTCGTCATTGCGAGGGCGTATTTTGCCCGAAGCAATCTCCTTTGTGTATGGAGATTACTTCGTCGGAAGAGCATCCTCCTCGCAATGACGTAAACGAGGTGATTATGAATTTTCCAATATTAAGTATTATCACTTTCCTTCCCTTTGTAGCGGCGATTATTATGCTGTTGATTCCCGCCAACCGCAAGACGGAAGTCCGCGGGGTTGCGCTGGCAACTGCGGCGATAGACCTTCTGCTTTCAGGCTGGGTCTATCTGCAATATCTCCTTGGCGGTATGACAGGTTATCAATTCATCGAACAGCATGACTGGCTTCCCGCCCTGGGCATCAGCCTGAAATTCGGCGTGGATGGCATGAGCGCTCCGCTTGTCTTGCTGACGGGCATTGTCATGTTCACAGGCGTTCTGATCTCGTGGGGTGACTATGACCCCGAGCATCACCTTTCTGCTGGCATTCAAGACAGGCCGCGCGAGTTCTTTGCCTTCCTCTTCCTGCTGGCGGGCGGTGTGTTCGGTGTTTTCGTTTCACTCGACCTTTTCATGTTGTTCTTCTTTTATGAGATCGCAGTGTTCCCAATGTACCTGCTTATCGCCATTTGGGGCTGGGTCAAGACTCGTGAATATGCCGCCATGAAGCTGACCCTTTACCTGTTCATCGGCTCAGTGGTCTCCCTGGTTGGCGCTCTCGCCATGTATTGGACAGCGGGTCAGAACACGGGCGTCTACACTTTCGATATGCTTCAGCTTGAGAAAGCTGGTTTCTCATCGGCTTTCCAGTATGCGTGGTTCCTGCCAGTCTTCTTTGGCTTCGCAGTCTTGGGCGGTATCTGGCCTTTCCACAACTGGTCGCCGGATGGTCACGTGGCCGCGCCGACAGCAGTCTCCATGTTCCATGCGGGCGTGTTGATGAAACTCGGCGCATTCGCTGCTTTGCGCGTTGGGGTGATGCTCCTGCCCGAAGGCGCGAAGCAATGGTCGTGGTTGATTATGACCTTCGCCGCTATTGCCGTAGTGTACGGTGCGTATATTGCCTTCGTTCAACCCGACCTGAAATATATGATCGGTTTCTCGTCTGTTTCCCACATGGGTCTTGTCATGCTTGGTGTCTCCACTCTCAACCATAATGGGTTGCTTGGCGCGGGCATTCAAATGTTCTCTCACGGCATCATGACGGCTCTCTTCTTTGCCATTACCGGCATGATCTATGACCGTTCCCACACCCGTCAGATTCCCGAACTTGGCGGCATGGCAAAGATCATGCCTTTTGCCACCATCGGCTTTATTATTGGCGGTCTGGTCTCAATGGGCATGCCGGGCTTCTCCGGCTTCGTTGCGGAATTCCCCATCTTTATGGGTGTGTGGGGCAGCCAATGGCTTGTGGCGGTTATTGCCAGTATCTCGATCATCATCACTGCGGCTTATATCATGCGAAACATCCGCCAGGTGTTCTTTAGCCCCCTGCCTGAAAATCTTGCCGAGCACCACATTACCGATGTCACAGTACTGGATAAAATCGCCATCACCACTCTCTGCCTCTTGATGATCGGCATCGGCATGTTCCCATCCATGATGGTGCCGATGATCGAAAAAGGCGTTGAAAATATCCTGCGTCTCCTGGGAGGTGCATAAATGTTTACTCCTATCATGTTCGCTTCCATCCTCCCTGAAATTTTGATCCTCGTTTTGGCTGTGATCCTGCTGTGTGTTGAGCCGTTCTGGAAGCAAGACCAGCGCCGTAACGCTGGCTGGCTTACTGCGGGCGGACTCTTCCTTGCGATCATCATCAGCCTGCTCTTTGGTCAACCGGGCGAGCCGACTGCCGTTTTAGGTGGAATGATCCGCTTTGACTGGCTGGGATTCTTCTTCAAGCTCCTGTTCATGTTTGCCGCCGCAGCGACTGCACTTCTCTTGATGGATCATGAGAAGGCTGGACAGCGCGGTGAGGCATATCTCCTGCTTTTGGCTTCGCTTCTTGGCATGAACCTGATGGCTGTTTCTGCTGACCTGATCATGCTCTACCTTGCGATTGAAACCGCCTCCATTCCGTTATACATCCTCGCAGGGTTTTTACTCACTGATGACCGCTCCACCGAGGCGGGCTTCAAATATTTGCTGTTCGGTACGCTGGCTTCCACCATCATGCTCTACGGATTTAGTTTGATCTTCGGCTTCGCCGGCACGACAAATCTATATCAGCTTTCCCAGTTGTTCTCAAGCGGTGAGATTTCGGTATTCCTCGCATTCAGTATTTTTGCCCTGGTGATCGTGGGGCTTGGCTTCAAGATTGCCATCGTTCCCTTCCAATTTTGGGCGCCGGATGTGTATCAGGGTTCACCGACCCCTGTGGCGGGTTTCCTCTCCACGGCTTCCAAAGCTGCCGGCTTTGCGGTTGTCATCCGCTTTTTCTTCGTGGCCTTCCCGGATTACGCCCCCTCATGGACAGTAATCCTTGCGGCGCTTTCAGCCATCACCATGACAGTCGGCAATCTGCTTGCGATCTCGCAGACAAACATCAAGCGCCTGATTGCTTATTCATCGGTGGCACATGCGGGCTATGCCTTGATCGGCGCGGTTGCGTTCAGTCAATTGGGTGCGGCGAGCGTAGTCTTCTACCTAGCGGCGTATATCGCAACCAACCTGTTAGCCTTCGGTGTGGTCATGGCGTTCAGCCGTGTGACAGGTCTTGAAGACCTCAAAGACTATGCGGGCATGAGTCGCCGCAATCCGTGGCTGGCATTGATGATGCTGGCTGCGTTCCTGTCGCTGGCGGGGATGCCTCCGTTTGGCGGTTTCGTGGCGAAGGTTTTTGTCTTTGCCGCGGGTGTGCAGGCAGGATATACATGGCTGGTGATCGTCGGTATTCTTAATTCCATCATCGGTGTGTACTACTACCTCAATGCGATGAAGTTCGTTTACCTTTATCGTATGGTGAATGAAGATGAAGAGAATCACCCCATCCCGTTGACCCGTCCGTATGCGATTGCGCTGGCCGTCCTGGCGCTTGGCGTAATTTTGGTTGGCACGTTATTTGCTCCGTGGTTTAGCTGGTCGAATGCCGCGGCGTTGAATCTGTTTTAGTCGAGAATCAAGCTGCAGGTCAGGATTGATGCGAAATCATATTCGGTTTGACATCATCTTGACCTGTCAGTTATAATCGTGCGACATGGCACAATCCGAACAGAACCGTCAAAATTTATTTCGAACCCTGCTGATTGTCGTCATCGGTCAGGTGGGTTGTTTGACTCTTGCGGTTGTTCTGGCCTCGGTGTTTGGTGGTTTGTGGCTTGATAATACTTTTGGAACGAAACCAGTTTTTACCCTGGTGTTGTTGTTTGCTGGAATCCCTCTTTCGGTGTTCCTGATGCTGTATGTTTCGCGGAAAACGCTGGCGCGGCTTAAGGAAAAATACGAGACCGAAGAGAAAGAAAAAACTGTCTAGGAGGCGGACTTTGGAACAAGAAAAACGAAGACCCTGGCGCCGATGGGTCGTGCTGGTGTTGATGAT
>JACRBH010000016.1 GCA_016234535.1 Chloroflexota bacterium | reverse complement strand
GGTGATCTCGACATGGATATTATGTCCCGTTGGGTTGTAGGTGAATGCGGGAGCGCTTATTAAATATGTATCGCCAATTCCGATAATATCCTTTGTGGTTGTTTTCAAACAGCCATCGATATTCGTAAATCCATCGGCAAGGTTGACCACCACCATGTCCGTGACTTTATCGGTCACTGAAATATTGATTGATTTGAACGGGATCGAGCCTGTGTTTTTCAATGTAATCTCTGCCCACCAAACATTGTTACAGGTATCCAGACTCACATACTCTGCCTTGAAGGCAGGCGATGGCGTGGGAGTCTTGGTCGGCAGTGGAGTCGATGTGGCTGTCGGTGTTGGGGGCGGCGTGAAAACCGGCAGGAGCATCACCGGACCTATCAAGGTTGCGTATTCGCCCCACACCCAGCAAAATGGATCACCAGCGCCCGGGTTGCGGATGTACCAGTAGTTATTGGATTCGTTGCGTCCATACACTTCCGCAACCTGACCAATCAGCAGCGCGCCCACCATGTTGTAGACTTTTCCCGGTCCGTTGCGGCAATTGGTTGGCACCGAGACGCTGATCAGCGGGATTTCCAACGTGGCTGTAAATGGCAGGGTTGGGATGAGCGTCAACGTTGGTGTGATCGTTTCAGTAGGCGTGAAAGTCGGCGGTTCAGGGGTGAAAGTCAGTGATGGCGTAGATGTTATTATTTCCACTGTGGGAGAGAAAAGCAATAGTGGCGCATTTTGCGTCAGCCCGGCCACTACAGTTTGAGCAATGGTGGTGCTGATGGAGCCTGTATCGGGTGTGGAGATGGCGGGCGCGGCGCAGGCGATACTGGCAATTAATAATGCCACGACGAGTAAATAAATTCGGTCAGTGTGTGACATGTATTCTCCTTCTTGCCTTTGAGACGACAGCCGTCTGCTACTTGTTCCAGATCAGCCAGCCTTTGGTCAGCCATTTTTTGTGAGTATCTATTTTGTATCCCTTTGACGCCAGACTCTCAGCCGCCGCGACAAACCATTGTTTTTGTCCGAACACTTTTGCCGGGGATGTCTCCGCGGCAGACCGCTTCCACGCTTCAAAGAAATCATAAATTGGTTCGCTCTGAACTACATGGTGAATATAATTCTTCGGCAGGACGGCCTGAAAATCTGTGATGTCGAATCCCATGCGAAAGTTGGTGCTGAAGATAAGCGCTTCAAACTTCCATCGGCTCTCTTCTTTTCGGACAAGGTTCGCGGCCCAAATACTGCCAAACGGATTCGATGTGCCTTCGATCATTAATCCGCCAGGCAGGACATATTGCGCAAGTTGATCATATGCGGGGTTGAAATCCTTTTCTTCATATTGACGCAGGACATTAAAAGCGCGGATCAACCTGACCGATTCGCCTGCTTGCAAAGGCAAGTTGAATCCACCCAGCCGAAAGTGTGTGATCTCGTCTGCATAGGGGATTGCCGCGTCCACACGTTCCCTGTCAATTTCAACGCCGAGGATGGGCAGATTTGGATTCACACGTCTGAAGCGGGCGGCGCTTTCGAGCGTGGTTCGCGCGTCAAAGCCGTAGCCCAGGTCAATGAACATAGAACGCTGAAACAGGCCATCGGTCCGCGTGAGAAGCGATGGCTCATAGAGCAGGATAAAGTTATCGACTCGTCGCAGCCGGTTCGAAGCAGTCTTCCCGCGGGTTGGCAATCCAATTGGTTTTTTTGAAACGATGATCCGTACATTCATATTTAAATTATGCGGGAAGCGTCCACGGCCGCTTCCTGTTTCTTATGGTTTGAATTCAATATTTTTCACGCTGCACTGTCCGCCAAGATTGTTGTCTGTGCAAAGTGTGAGGGTCGCTTTGATTACGTGCCCCGTTGGGTCTGCGATAAAGGCCGGAGAACTGACGGTGTAGGTTTCTTCAGGGTCGAGTTTTGAAATGCTGTTGGAAACAAGACAGCCGTCGTTGTTTATAAATTCGTTGCTTGAACTGCTGAGCGTGATGTCGGTCACGGTGTCTTTGACGGAGATGGAGAAGGATTTGAATCCAACGGCGCCTATATTCTTTAGTGTGACTTCCACCCACCAGCCCACACACGAATCCACGCCTGCGTATGTTGCCTCATACCCCGGAACGGAGGTGGGGGATGGCGGCGGCGTGAACACGGCTGCGTTGCCGAGGTTTCCACCTGTGGCATAAAACCCCCACAGCCAGCAGAATATCGTCTGGTTATTTGGGCTGCGGACATACCAGTATTCATTTGTCGGGTTTTTGCCGAGGACTTCGATGGTTTGGCCCGGGTTAAAAGTATCTATCAGGTCGAAATTTTTGCCGGGGCCTTTGCGGCAGTTGGTGGCTACCGAAAGTGTGACATAAGGAAAAGAGGGCGTTGAGGTGAACGCAGGTGTTAATGTAAATGCGGGCGTAAATGTAAGAGTTGGGGCGAGTGTCAGTGTTTCGGTGGGAGTAAAACTTGGGCTGGTATTTTCCGCGCCCGGTGTTTGGTTTTGGCTGGTTGCTGCGGCAATGGTTAATTGCGCGGCCAGCAGCGGGTCAATATTTTCCGGCGTTTGTGTGGCAGGCACTGCGCCTGGCAGATTGCAGGCCAATGCAATGACCAGCATGATGCCAGGGATGGCGAATACGAAAGGTTTATGTTGTAGCATTGTTCCTCCTATGTTGGAAGCAACGTCCGACGATGTCATTATAAAATAAAACGGCGACCTTCATAGGCCGCCGTTTTATTTATATATGTTTTAGTCGCCGCTTCCAACATCCGGAAGGTTCGACCATTGTGTGGCGTTGTGGACAGTTTCGGTATCCGCGAAACGTCCGTGGATGAAGCCTGTCCCGGCTGGGATGAGTTTGCCAATGATCACATTCTCTTTCAAGCCAAAGAGCGGGTCGGTTGTGGAGCCGATGGCCGCGCTTGCCAGCACTTTGATGGTGTGCTGGAAGGAGGAGGCGGAGAGGAAGGAGTCGGTGCTGAGCGAGGCTTTCGTCACGCCGAGCAGAACTTCCTGGAAGCGCGCTGCGGTCTTTCCTTCCGCGAGTAAACCTTCATTCATCTTGCGGATGTCAAGTCGGTCAACGGCGTCACCGGGCAGGTACTTGGTGTCGCCGGGGCGTGTGACCTGTACCTTGCTCAACATCTTGCGGATGATGACTTCAAAGTGCTTGTCGTGAATGTTCTGGCCTTGTGAGCGATAGACTTTCTGCACCTCGGTCATGAGATACATCTGGCAGGCGTCACGTCCCTGGATTTTGAGGATGCGGTGCGGGTTGAGTGAACCCTCCGTCAACGGCTGGCCGGCTTCCACATGTGCGCCATCTTTGACGAGCAGGCGGGATGTGGTGGGAATGTCTTCGATGGCCTCTTCGCGCTGTTCGTAGGAAACAATGATCTTGCGGTCTTTCTTTTCCACTGCGACGCGTCCGGCGTGCTGGGCGGTGATGGTGGCTTTATCCTTGGTCGCAAGGATGTCGCCGGCTTGAACTTCGCTTTCATCTTTCACGACGAACTTCCATTCTTCGGGAAGTGCGTATTCATCGTGGATCATTTCAGCATGTTCAATATGGACTTCGCGCATATCCGCGTATTTCTCGGATTGCATGATGCGTACCATGCCGCCGATCTCAGCCACGACCGCTTCACCTTTGGGCATCTTGCGGGCTTCGAAAAGTTCTTCCACGCGCGGCAGACCTGTTGTGATATCTGCGGCTCCCTGAGAGGCCACACCGCCTGTATGGAAGGTGCGGAGTGTTAATTGTGTGCCGGGCTCGCCAATGGACTGGGCGGCCACAATTCCGACCGCAGAACCGAGTTCCACCATTTCACCGCGGCCAAGGTCGATGCCATAGCATTTCGAACAAATACCATGTGTGAGTTCGCATGTCATCGGCGAGCGGAGTTTTAATTCGGATACGCCGGCATTGGCGATCTTGCGTGCCAGATCGTGTGTGATCACATCGTTGTATTCCGCAATCACTTCGCCGGTCATCGGGTCAAGGACTCGTTCGGCGGCCAGGCGGCTGTAAATGCGGCTCATGAGCGACTGGCCGGCAACATCATCCGACTTGCGGATCCATACACCTTCGTGCGTGCCGCAGTCATATTCGTTGATGATGATATCCTGTGCAATATCCACGAGACGACGGGTCAGGTAACCCGCATCAGCCGTGCGGAGAGCTGTATCAGCGAGACCCTTGCGTGCTCCGTGCGTGGAGATGAAGTATTCCTGCGCGGTGAGTCCTTCGCGGAAGTTGGAGCGGATCGGCATCGGGATGATGCGCCCGGAAGGATCTGCCATCAAACCACGCATACCGGCCAACTGGGAAATGGTGGAGAAACCACCCTTCGTCGCGCCGGAGGTTGCCATGGTGGAAAGATTTCCATCGGGATCCATGTGCTTTCTAACAGCGACGCCCACTTTTTCGGTTGTCTCCTGCCAGATCTGGATTTCGCGCTCGTTCTTTTCCTGCTCGGTAAGCAAACCACGGCGGAAGTCGCGCAGAACCACTTCAACGGCTTTGAGGGCTTCATCAATGATGCCCTTGCGTTCCGGCGGAATGGAAATATCTGCAACAGCCAGTGTGGTGCCGGACCTTGTTGCGTATGTAAAGCCAATGTGTTTTACCGCATCGGCCACTTCGGTGGTGACTTCCTGTCCGCATAACTCATAAACTTCGGCGATCAAATCTTTCACGCCGCCTTTATCGAGTTTATCGTTGACGAACTGCACTTGTTCCGGCAGAACACGGTTGAAAAGTACGCGGCCAATGGTCGTATCAATAACACGGGTTTCAGCCTCGGGCAGACGGTCACCCTTATCGTTGTACCAGGTCTTCGCAAGATATTTGATCTCGGTGTGAACTTCCACTTGACCGAGAGCGTATGCGAGCTCCACATCATCCATATCGGAAAAAGCGCGGCCATCACCACGATGCACAGCCTTCTTTTCCATGGTCAAGTAATACACACCGAGCACCATATCTTTGGAAGGTGAAATGATCGGCTCACCGTCAGCGGGCTTGAGCAGGTTCTTGGAGGCGAGCATCAACTCGCGTGCTTCAGCCACAGCCTTTTGTGAAAGCGGAACATGGACAGCCATTTGGTCGCCGTCGAAGTCCGCGTTGAAAGCGGTGGTAACGAGCGGATGTAATTGAATGGCAGAGCCTTCGATGAGGATCGGCTCGAACGCCTGAATACCAAGACGATGCAGTGTAGGCGCGCGATTCAACATAACGGGACGGTCGCCGATCACGCCCTCGAGCGCTTCCCAGACCTCGGGCCTGTTGCGCTCGATCAAGCGGCGCGCACCTTTGACATTCGCTGCGTAATTGTTTTGCACGAGTCGCGCGATCACGAACGGACGATACAACTCAAGCGCCATGCTCTTGGGCAAACCACATTGATTTAATTTCAACTGCGGACCAACCACGATCACGGAACGACCGGAGTAGTCCACGCGCTTGCCGAGCAGGTTGCGGCGGAAACGTCCCTTCTTGCCTTTGAGCATATCGCTCAGAGACTTGAGTTCACGGCGGCCACGGCGGGAGAGTGCTTTGCCGCGCTGCGAATTATCAATAAGGCTGTCAACAGCTTCCTGCAACATGCGCTTCTCATTGCGGATGATGACATCCGGAGCGCCGAGTTCGAGCAATCTCTTCAAGCGGTTGTTGCGGTTGATCACGCGGCGATAGAGATCGTTGAGATCGGAAGTCGCAAAACGTCCGCCATCCAACTGCACCATCGGGCGCAGGTCCGGAGGAATGACGGGCAGAACAGTAAGGATCATCCACGCCGGGCTGTTGCCGGAACGGCGGAACGCTTCCACGACCTTCAAGCGGGTTGTGGATTTCTTGCGCTTCTGCTTGCTCTTGGTGGTACGGACTTCGTGCCAGAGTTCTTCCGAAAGTTTGTCGAGATCGAGGCGTTCGAGAATATCGAAGAAGGCCTCGGCGCCCATGTCGGCGCGGAAGACCTGTCCCCAACGCTGTTTGAGTTCGCGATAGCGAATTTCACTGAGGAATGTAAAGGGGCGAAGCTCCAACAGTTCATCGCGCAGGCGCGAGGAGTTATTGGACGAAGCGGTGGTTTCATTTTCCAGTTCACCACGCAAGGCTTCCATTTCCTGATCCGCTTGGGCTTTGATGGTGGCCGACTGAGTCTTGATGGCTTCCAACTCGCGGATCTTCTTATCGTTTGACTCGCTCTCAAGAACTTCCAGCTTTTTGGTAACACTCTTTTGAACAAGAGTAATATGTTTGCTGCTGACCTTGTCGCCGGCGTCAATGATCTTCTCGCCGGTTAATTCAAAGAAGAAAGTCTTATTGGCAGCCTCACCCATTTGATCTTGAAGCTGCTTTTCAAGTTTCTGGCCTTCCTTGGTGATGGGTTCCATCTGCTCGGCAATTTGCTCATCATAGTTTTGTTGTAATGACGCTTGCTTTTGCTTTAGCTCGGCGATCTTATGATCGCGCTTTTGTTTGATGTCTGCGATCTTGGCGTTTACGCCCGCAGCCTGCTCGCGCTCAGAGACGGAGATTTCATCCTCCAAACGCTGCAAGGCCTTCTTGCGCGCATCTTCATCCACATAGGTCACAATGTATTGAGCGAAATACAACACACGGTCTAAATTGCGGCGGGATACATCGAGCAGCATACCCATCTGTGATGGGATGCGGCGGGTATACCAGATGTGCGCAACTGGTGTGGCAAGCGTGATATGTCCCATGCGTTCGCGGCGGACTGCGGAACGGGTTACTTCCACACCGCATTTATCGCAGGTGATACCCTTATAGCGCGGGTTCTTGTATTTGCCGCAGTAACACTGCCAGTCGCGGGTGGGGCCAAAGATGGCCTCGCAAAATAATCCGTCTTTTTCTGGGCGTAAACGGCGGTAGTTGATTGTTTCCGGTTTGAGAACCTCACCATACGACCATGACAAAATTGTCTGCGGCGAGGCTAGGCTGATACGGAGTGCGGTCAGTCCCTTAGTTTCCACTGGGTACTCTCCTCAAAAAATAGTATTCGACTCGAATTCTCTGCTTTAACGCAGAGACAAACAAAGGCAAGCGCTTCGAGACGATTTCCTGAAGCGCTTGCTGTTTGTTGCTCGATTTTGATATCCAATGGGATGATTATACGCACGCAGGGGATGCGCGTCAAGGGTGTTAATTAGTGAAGAGTCTCCGACTTTAAAAGCTGATTTTCGGCTCTTTCGACGCCCTGGGCTGATCCTGTTTACTCGAACGGTTTGTTTCCCTGGGCATTGCCACCTTCCGCAAAGTTAGGGCGATGGCAATGTCGGTGTTTCGGTGGGCGTCTCAGTTGGAATGATGATCTCCAAAGTTGGCGTCTCCGTTGGAGGCGGGATGAGGGTGGGGGAAGGAGTTTCTGTCGGTGTGGCGGGTGGCGGGGTGGGAGTCGGCAGACTAAGGTTAAAGCTGACGCGCTTTTCCACTTCCGCATTATCACCGATCAAAGTTAATCGCAATGTAATGACTCCATTTCCAATACTGGATAAATCCCATGTGTAAAGAGTCCCATCCTTCACGGGATTGTTACTCTCGCTTAGGGTTGACCAGGAGGAAGGGTCTGCTCCCTGACCATATTCCAACACCCATTTTTTGAATCCGCTATCGGCCGCGGCTGAACCTTTGATATCCAATGTCGTGGACGAAACCACCTCTCCATCAGATAACTTGAGTTCGATGATCGGCTGCGGATCGCTTGCGCGGCATTCGCGTTCAGGCGCGTAATGGGGCTTGCGCGGCAGACCGTGATCTTCCAGCCAGAAACGACCATCCTCGGTGCCAAACCAATCGCGCGCCCATTTATCTGTGACATTCAAAACGAGTTGATCTTCACTTGGACCTTTGCATGCATCGGATGCTTCGAGACCGGTCCATAAATCAATTTTCATGCGCCTGGCAAGGTCTTTGCCCGGCGGTAATGGAGGCTGGTCAGATGCGAACACCTCGGTATATTGCGAACCGCATGTGTTGGATGGTTCCGTGCCTGAGAGACCGCACACGATCTTATCCATGATTCCCGCAGGACGGTTGAATGGAGTCGGTGCGCCGTTGGTGACATATGGCACTGCGAATTCCATAAACTGCCCCCAAATGGGACCCGCGCCATGCGACCCTGATGTATTGACCATGGGTGTGTAATCTGCATTGCCGACCCACACACCGGTGACGAGATCGGGCGTATACCCCATTGTCCAGTTATCGCGAATATCATTGGTGGTGCCTGTCTTTGCAGCGACTGGAAATGATAAATTAAGGGAAGAGTGCCTGCCAAATGTATAGTTACGCGCCTCATTGTCTGAAAGGATCGAGGAGATGAGATACGCATGTTCGGCGCGGATCACCTGTTCGCCTGCCGGCGGTTTGTATTCATCGATGACAGTACCGGCAAAATCTGTGATCTTTAGAATCGCAACTGGCGGAACGCGTTTGCCGCCATTTGCAAAAACAGAATATGCGGATGTCATGTCAATTAGACTGACATCGCCTCCGCCGAGTGTAAGAGAGAGTCCGTAGTCGGTGCGTGTCAGGGATGTGATTCCAAGCTTTTCAGCCATGGCGATCATGCCGTCTTTTTCGGGCGTGTTCGGGTCATCGTATATGCCGACGAATTCAAGCGCTTTAACAGCCGGGATATTGAACGAATTGGCAAGTGCGAGGCGCACCGTCAATCCGCCGTGGAATTTGCCATCATAATTTCTCGGCTCGTAGGGTGGATTTGCCCCGTCAGGGAATTGGGTCGGCACGTCCCATATCAATGTGGATGGAGTCCAGCCTTTTTCAAAAGCGGCAACATACGTAATGGGCTTGATGGATGACCCCGGCTGGCGGGTTGGACTCGTTGCCATGTTGATTTGCCCGGCAATCTCAGCATTATTGAAATCAGGCGAGCCGACCATGGCGAGTATCTCGCCAGTGGATGGACGAATGGCAACCAGCGCGCCGTTATGAGCATTGCTTTCCGCCATCGCCGCAACCTGCTCGGTGACAAGTTGCTGCGCCTTATCCTGCATGACGGGATCAAGCGTGGTGTAGACGACAAAGCCGGAACGATAAATGGTCTGCGCGTCGTATTTTTCCTCAAGCTGTGAGCGGACATAATTGACCCAGTGCGGATATTTCGAGTCAAATGATGGCGGGCGGAATGAATAAGCCTTCATCTCGTTTGCAGCCTGGGTTGCCACAGTAGGGTCAACACAAACGGATGTGTCGCTGTTGCTTACTTTGATACAGCCCTCAGTACTGCTCAAATCGAACATGAGCACCAATACCTGCTGCTGGCGGATCAGTGTCGTATCGGGATTGGTGTAAATATCATAGACAGCCGGCGACTGCGGCAAGCCTGCGAGAAATGCCGCTTCACCTATCGTGAGGTCTTTTGCAGATTTGCCAAGATAGGTCTCCGCGGCGGCTTGCACACCATAAGCCAGGTTGCCGTAATAAATTTCATTGAGGTAAAGTTCAATGATTTCATCCTTGGTATAGCGGCGTGTGATTTCCGCAGAGAGGATGATCTCGCGTGCCTTGCGTGTCACCGTGCGCTGACTGCGTTCTTCCGGCGACAACAAAAGCGCGCGCGCCAACTGTTGTGTGATGGTGGACGCGCCGCCGCCCTGTCCACTCGTAACGTAGTTTTGCCACAAGGCGCGGATGATGGCAACCGGGTCAAAGCCCGGATTGTTATAAAAGTCCTTATCCTCGGTTGAGATGGTGGCAGCGACCAGGTTTGGGGAAATATTTTCAAGCGGAATATATGTGCGCCTGCCGGCATTGGGATCGAGCACTTCGTACAACAATTGACCGTTGCGGTCCAAAATGCGCGTGGTCTCGAATTGCGAGGCGCGTTCGCGCAGGTCGCCCACATCGGGAAGCGTGCTTGCGATGGTGTAGTATTTGTAGACAAAATACGATCCAACGCATAAGCCAAGGATAACAACCGCAAAAGTGGACGCGATCAGTCCGCGCAGGAAGCATCCCATTTTCCCGCGTCGAAAAATGGAGGGCTTTTTAGGTTGTGTTGGGGGATTGTTTTTGGGGGGCTGCTGCGGCGGGCCTTGTCTTGAAGCCGGCTCGTACGCCGCGCGTGTGACACGCGTGCCTTCCACATCTATTTCATCCACGCGGCGCGGCAGAGGCATACGCTGCCCTGAGCCTGTCGAAGGATTATTTTTGTCGAGAGCGGAACGGGTGAACAAAGGTGTTGTACCCTGCGTCGGCGGGGCGGGAGGCGCGGGCTTATATTCGCCCTGAGTCTCTTCTTCTGATTTTAGTATTCGGCGTATTTTGTCGTTATCTTCGTTGCTCATGTAATAGCTTTCCCCTCTCCTTTTGGGAGAGGGCAGGGTGTAGGGAGAGTTTATTCCGGCTTGCTCAACACCAGCAAATTCAAACTGCCGCGCTGACAGATTTCATCGTTTTGATTCTTGACCACGATTGCCGCGATGATCGAGCCGCCGCCAATACGCGGCAGGGCTTTGGTTTCGGTTATTTCCAACTCTGCGTAAACTGTATCGCCAATGTAAAAGGGTTTGACGAATCTCCATTCATTGATCTCGCGGAAAGCGAGGACGGTGCCTTCGAGGAATCCCGTCCGCATGATTAAGCCTGTGGCGAGAGACAGGCCCAAAAGTCCATGCGCGATGCGCTGACCGAATTGAGTCTTGCTGGCAAACGCCGCGTTGGTATGGATCTCGTTGAAGTCGCCCGTTAATCCGGCAAAGGTGAAAATATCCGCCTCACTCACAGTCCGCCCAACCGTGACAACTTTTTGCCCAACAAAGAATTCCTCAAAGTAAAGTCCTGGCATGGTGTAGTCTCCTAGTCTGCTAGTCTTTGGTCTTGTAGTCCGTGCAATCGACCAGCTGACTAATCGACCAGCGACTACAAGACTACCCGACAAATTATACCCGTTTGACCTGCCGCCATTTCGCCCGTACAATATGCGCCATGCGCGATTGGTCTTTAAGCCCCGGCGACCCGCTATACCTTTCTCTGGCGGCGGACGCCCGTCTGTGTAAGCCGGACTACGTCAACGATCACATTTGGGAAGTGGAACTTGGCACAACAGATGCGGAGCGTTCCGCTGTTTCCCTGAATACAACCTTCGGTTTGCGCGCGCGCTCCATGCGCGTGTACCTGCGCTTCACGGAAAACAACATCTCCGTCACAGACCCTAACACCTTTATCGCCAAACCGTCACTGCGCCGATACTACCCAAACTTCCTAACCCTCGATTTTGTTCCTCTCGAGGCCCTGCACATTGCAACCGAATTCTGGGTCCCCGAATCGCATGCGATTGCCGGGCGTGTCATCCTAACCAATAAAAGCACCGCCACGCGCCAGGTCAAATTGGAAGTATGCGCCGCGCTCGCCCCGCTCGACGGGCAATCCATCATCCCCACTCAACAACAATTAGTGAATATCCTTGCGGGACAAACCAGCGGGATAGCGCCTGTCATCTTTATGACTGGCGGCCCCAAACATGGTCCCGGCCCGCATTCATCGCTCTTACTTGACCTGGAGCTTGGTCCCGGCTCGACGAGGCAGATTACCTTCACTGAAGCAGCGCTCGATACCGTGGCTACATCCTTTGAATTGGCACGCCGTACTGCCGCGCGTCCCTGGGAAGCGGAGCGTTCGCGCATCGAATTGCTGGATGCCTCACAGGTTCTCGACATCCGCACCGGCGACACGGATTGGGATGCTGCGCTTGCCTTCAGCCAAAAAGCCGCGCACGGATTATTCTTCAGCGGCAGCGAATATTTGCCCAACCCATCCTTTGTGAACGCGCGCCACATCGACAATGGCTTTTCGCGCAAAGGTGACGGCGCCGATTACGCCCCATCATGGAATGGTCAGTCAATGCTCGAGACTTACTACCTCTCCAGCATTTTGCACGGCGCGCCGCTGGTGACAAAAAATCTCATCCTCAATTTTCTCTCCACTCAAAACGAAGACGGCGAAGTGGATAGCAAACCCGGCCTCGCCGCACAGCGTGGAAAATTGATCGCCGCGCCATTACTCGCTTCTCTTGCCTGGAAATATTATCAAACCACACAGGATGACGTCTTTCTTGCAGAAGCATTTCCAAAGTTAATTAAATTTTTCTGGTCGTGGTTTTCCTCCGCGCATGACCGCAACCGTGACGGCGCGCCGGAGTGGGATCATATTCTCCAAACCGGTTTCGACGATAATCCCCTCTTCGATGTCTGGCATCCCTGGTCGCAGGGATTGGATATTTCACTGGTCCACAGTCCGTCATTGGAAGCCATGTTATATCGCGAAGCAAAGTCCATTACGATGATCGCGAAGCAGCTCGGCAAGCCGGATGAAGAAACCATGCTCGTGCAGTCGCAGGCCGAAATCCTCAAGGCATCGCTCATTGCGGGATGGAATGCAAACCAAAGTTTTTATTCCTATCGCGACCGCGAAACAGGATTGGTCTCAACCGGCAAGGAGATCGCAAAGAAAAAGGGTGACGGCAACATGCGGCCAAAGGCGGAGTTCGAGAGTGGAGTCCGCTTGTTGATCGAGATCCAGACCAAAAGTCCAGCCGCGAAGCGCCCCGAAGTGGAGATTAGTGAATACTTCACGAAATCCAAAGGCGAAGTCGAAACCATATTGGGGCATCAATTCCAATGGCGTACCGGCGGGCTGGTGGCCACGACTCAAAAATTATTTACACGCGTAGGCAGGGTCAGTGTGACCGGCCTCGATGAAAAAGATAAAGTGGTTGTGAAGCTGATCGATACAACCGGCGAAGACCTGACGCTGGCATTGCCGCTTTGGGCGGGCGTCCCCGAACAACAGCAGGCGCACGCGCTGATCGGACGCAACGTGATGATGGCGGATCGATTCGACCGGCCCTTTGGAATGCCCTCGCTGCCGGTCTCTCCCGACCCGGAAGCTGACCCGGTTTCGATGAGCATTCTCATCCCGTGGAATCAATTGATCGGCGAAGGCCTGCTCGCCTATGGCTTTCGCTCCGAAGCCACACGCCTGACCGCGCATTTGATGAACGCCGTGATCCAAAACTTAAAACAGAACCGCGCCTTTTACCAGCGCTATCACGCGGAAAAAGGCACGGGCATCGGCGAGCGAAATTCATTATCAGGCTTCGCGCCTGTTGGCCTGTTTATGCAGGCATTGGGCGTGACAATCCTTTCCGCCACGAAAGTAAAGCTCGAAGGCAAAAGTTTATTCCCCTGGCCTGTGACAATAAAATATAAGGGACTCACTGTCGTGCGCGCCGCAGAGCAAACCGTCGTCACATTTTCAAATGGCGAAAGCGCAATCGTGAAAGACGAACAGCCTTGTACCGTTGAGATGTAACTTCCAAACGGAATGCAGACTTAAGTCCGCGCTCCATGAAATATCAAGTGACAGTCACCTCGTGAAGCGGGTGACTGTCACTTTTAACAAGATTCCTTGGGTGACACTGGGTAAGGTGAGTAATAATTTTGCCTTGAATAATTTCATGGATGGTTTTCTTTTGGCAATGGTGTGGCTGCTTCAAAAACAGGTGCTTCTGTGCCGAAGTTAGACTGCATTTCTTCCGAAATGTGTAAGTTTTTTGATGCATATTCCATAATATATTGGCCTTCCGTATCATTCTTGATAAAAGCAGAAGGCGGCCTGGTAAGTTCGGGAACGTCTCCAAGCAGGATGCCTTTTAGAAGGCTATTGTATTTGTCTGTGCAAAGATGAATATCCAATCCCTTTGCCTTAATATAGGCATGAATTGTCTGCCTTGCCCATTTTTCCTCAGGTGTTTTACTTCCTGATACGCATCCCAACATATCTCTTTGCCAAACAGCAAAAAGAATTATTATGCACCCTGCAATAGCCAAAGGGATGGTTGCTTTTGGGGAAATATTCCTACTCATGTACAACAACTGTGGCAAGGATTTCATCCAAAGTTTTGATAAGGTCCACGTTTTCTTCGGGTGTCCCGAACATGACACCGTACATGGCAAATTGCATGTCATTTATATACAAAAAAGTATTCCAATATGTTAGATGGTTGAACTCATCCAGGCGGACTTCCTGTGTGCCAGGGAACCCTGGAGATAGGAGGGGTAAGCCCACAGGACAGCCTTGCTCTGTGGAGTTACATGCCCTTGCGATTAACATCAGGTGTGCCCTTCCAGCTTCCAAGCGCAGGCTTTCCTGGTTTGTAACACCTTTATAATTTTGAATATCTGTGCCTCGCGCCTCTCCGGCATAAATAACGGTAGGACCCGGATACAAGTACCAGTCTGGCGGGTATCGAACACTATAATAGAGAGGGCCTACTACAATGCCATCAGGTAGCCTCCTCGTAAAAGTAAATTGACTTGAAAATTCAGGCCATGCGCCGGGCGTTGAATTGGGAGTAGGTGTGTAATCCCGCCATGCGGTAGGGATCGTAGGGTATGCTGGGGATGTTACCCTGGGAGTAGGAGTGGGAGCGAAATTGGGGTAGGCTGACAAGTTTGTCTGCGTAACTGGCAAATTCGTTTGTGTCGCCGTCGAACAGGCTGATAGTACCAGAGCTACGATCAAGCAAAGATTTGCAGATACAACGAGCTGTTGGGTTTTTCTCATAAAAACCTCCTGAATTAGAAGAATTATATCCTTGATAAATCATTTGTTTATTGACGATTTTTCTAGGGATTATCGCTCTTTTAAAATGAATTACTGACGTTACGCAGTCCGGCCTGTAGCGCGACATTTATGTCACCCAATTTGCGAGATAAATCTCGCGTTACCGCGTAAGGTGAATGAATTAACCATAGACAATGAAAGTCATGGTATAAAAAATCAGAGAATTTTGAGATTAGGTTCACCTATGAAAACATAACAATGACAAAACTTCTTAACCATCTCACCTTTTTATACGGGAAAGAAAAAGCGCCGCAGTTGTATGAACGCGCGCAACAATTGGTGGATGGATATCGTGCGAGTATCACTACACGCGATGATGAATTAACCGAACGCGACTCCATCCTTATCACATACGGCGATCAAGTTCAAGCACCAAACGAAAAACCACTACAAACCCTCAATAAGTTTTGTAAACAATATTTGACCGGCGTCGTCAGCGGGATTCACATTCTGCCGTTCTACCCGTGGACTTCGGATGATGGCTTTTCGGTTGTGGATTATCGCAAAGTGGATTCAAGTTTGGGGGATTGGGATGATGTTTCTTCCATGCAAGATTCTTTTCGGCTGATGTTTGACGGGGTCATTAATCACATTTCGGCGCAGAGTGATTGGTTTCAGGGATTCCTGAAAGACGATCCGCACTACCGTGATACCTTTATTGTCATCGAAGGTTCGCCTGACCTCTCGCAGGTAGTACGTCCGCGGACATTGCCATTGTTGACAAGTTTCAAAACACCGTCAGGCGAAAAACGCGTGTGGACAACATTCAGCGCTGACCAGATCGATCTCAACTTCAAAAACCCCGAAGTATTGCTTGAAATTTTTGATGTCTTGCTCATGTATGTGGAGCACGGCGCGACGTATATCCGCCTCGATGCGATTGCGTATCTGTGGAAGGAAATTGGTACAGCCTGCATTCATCTGCCGCAAACTCATCATGTGATCCAATTCCTGCGCGCCGCATTGGATGAGGTCGCTCCGCATGTTCACTTAATCACCGAAACGAATGTGCCGCACGCAGACAATCTCTCTTATTTCGGTGATGGAGCCAACGAAGCGCAGCTTGTTTACAACTTTGCTTTGCCTCCGCTCACTTTGCACACCTTCCACACAGGCGATGCACGAGTGTTATCGAATTGGGCAAAGACATTAACGCTGCCATCCAATAAAACAGCCTTTTTCAACTTCCTCGCTTCGCACGATGGTATTGGGATAAACCCCGCACGTGGAATTTTGTCGAATGAAGAAATTGATTCTCTCGTCAACAAAACACTCGCTCATGGTGGGTTGGTCTCCTACAAACACAACGCGGACGGTTCGCAAAGTCCGTACGAAATGAATATCAACTATTTCGATGCGCTGTCAAATCCTTTTTTGCTTTTGCTCGAGCCGCCGTCCTCGCCGGCGGGGTTGAAGGTTGGAGCAGAGGGTGAGTCTTTAGATTTACAAGTCAACCGATTTATCGCCGCGCAAGCCATCATGCTTTCCCTGCTCGGCGTGCCGGGAATTTACTTTCACAGTCTCTTCGGTTCGCGCGGATGGATCGAAGGCGTGCAGCAAACAGGCCGCAACCGCACAACCAACCGCGAGAAATGTGATTTTGAAAAACTGCAAAATGAACTCGCAGATGAAGACTCTCTGCGTTCAAAAGTTTTTACAAGATATTGCCAGTTGCTGAAAGTGAGAAGCAATTCGCCTGCGTTTCATCCGCATGGCAAACAAAAGATATTGGATGTTCATCCATCTGTTTTTGCGGTTGAGCGCATTTCGCCAGATAAAAAAATACATGTGGTATGTTTACACAATGTCAGTGCGCAGGAAGTTACTTTCACGACAGACTACGAGTCAGCAACAGAGCTTTTTGTTGATCAAGAAATCCAGGTTTCAAAGGTTACACTTGAGCCTTATCAAGTTTTATGGATGAAAACAAAATAACCTCGTCATTGCGAGCCGCCGCTCTTGCACTTTGGCGGCGAAGCAATCTCTGTGTCGTTAAAGGAGATTGCTTCGGGCAAGAGCAAAAGCGCCCTCGCAGTGACGAAAAAAATTACAGGTAAATTTATGATAAACACATCACATCACATCGGTTTTATATCCACCCGTTTCGCGGGAACGGACGGTGTTTCGCTTGAGACTCAAAAGTGGGCAACTGTGCTGGAGCGGCTCGGGCACAGGTGTTTCTATTTCGCTGGCGAATGTGATCGAAACAGCGCCCAGTCCCAGGTCACGCCTGAAGCGTTTTATCGTCATCCCGAAATTGACAAAATAAATCAGCAGGCATATTCAGGCAGTTGGACGGTCACAAAAGAGGCGCGCAAGGCGCATCCTGAAATTGCCGCGCTGCATAAGGATTTTTTCTCGATGTATATTCGCCCGCCGCAGATGACGCGCCGCGTGAATGAGTTGAAGGAATATCTCAAAGAGCAGTTGTATGAATTCGCGCATCGCTTTGACTTGGAAATTCTCATCATCGAGAACGCGGTGACGATCCCGCTTAATCTGCCGCTTGGTCTGGCGATAACGGAATTCATCGCCGAGACGGGTTTCCCCGCCATCGCGCATCATCATGATTTTCACTGGGAGCGTCAGCGCTTTCAAGTCAATTGCGTAGGCGATTATCTTGCAGCGGCCTTCCCTCCCAACCTGCCATCCATTCGACACGTGGTCATCAACTCGTTGCAGGCCCAGCAGATTGCTTCGCGTTATGGACTGGCTGCGCGGGTAATTCCCAACGTCATGGATTTTGACTCCCCGCCGCCCGCTTCAGATTCCTACGCCGAAACTGTTCGGAAAGACTTTGGCATTGGCAACGCTGAATATTTTTTCCTGCAACCCACGCGTGTTATTCAACGCAAAGGTATCGAGCACGCAGTGGAACTTGTGCGTCGACTCGAATTGCCCGCGAAATTGGTCATCTCGCACGCTTCGGGGGATGAAGGCACAGACTACGAACAGCGTGTACGGGAATATGCCCATCTGCTGGATGTGACTGTTCGCTTTGAATCCGATCAGGTGCAGGATGAACGCGGAATCACAAAAGACGGGAAAAAGATTTACACGCTTGGCGATGTATATCCATATGCAGATATGGTCACGTATCCATCCAGCATTGAAGGCTTTGGGAATGCCTTTTTGGAAGCTGTGTATTATCGCCGCCCGATTTTGGTCAACAATTACTCCATTTATGAAGTGGATATCAAACCCAAAGGATTTCGCGCGGTCTGGTTTGACGGTTTCATTAGCACGAATACACTTAAGGCCGTGCGTGAGGTCCTGCAAAACCCGGCGCAGGCCCATGAGTGGGTGGAGGAAAATTATCAACTTGCAAAACGATATTTCTCTTTCACGGTTTTGGAACGCAGGCTGCAATCCATTCTTGCGGATTGTTTAGGGCAGCAGGTATGAGACTTGTACCGCGAGATTTATCTCGCCGCCTTTCAAATAGCGACATCGCGAAGCGTGTCGCGGTACGGATTTGGCAGATATGAACATCGCGATTCTTCATTACTCCGTGCCGCCCATCGTTGGCGGTGTGGAAAGTGTCATTGCACATCACGCGCGGATGATGTCTGCGGACGGAATGTCCGTCCGCTTGATCGCGGCGCGCGGTGATTCGTTAAGTGAGCGGATTCCATTAACCCTCATTCCACTCGCAGATTCGCGTCACGCGCGGGTTGCGGAAATGAAGGAACAATTGGATCGCGGCGAAGTGACTCGGGATTTCGAGTTGTTGCGAGATGAGCTTGCCGAACAATTACAAACTGCCTTGTCTGGTGTGGACGTTCTGATTGCTCATAACGTATGTTCGTTGAACAAGAATCTTGCATTGACTGCCGCGCTTCATCAACTATATATGTCCAAAAAATTGCCGCGTTTGATTCTCTGGCATCATGACCTCGCATGGACAACGCCGCGCTATCGAAGCGAGTTGCACGAGGGCTATCCCTGGGATTTGTTGAAAACTGCATGGCCTGGAGCAGCCCAGGTCACGGTCTCCGAGGCGCGGCGGGATGAGCTATCCGACTTGATGAAGATTGACACATCCAAAATTCATGTCGTTCCAAATGGTGTGGACCTGGGTAAGTTTCTTAAGTTGGAAGAACAAACAATCGGATATATAAAAGACCTGGATTTGCTGCGGGCAAGCCCTTTACTTTTGCTTCCTGTTCGAATTACGTCGCGTAAAAATATTGAGATGGCTTTGCGAATCCTCGCTGCGCTTCAAAGGGATTTGCCATCGGCGCAAATGGTTGTGACCGGTCCGCTTGGCCCGCATAATTCCGCAAACCTTCAGTATTTTGAAAAACTAACCGCATTACGCGAAGAGTTGGGAATAAAAAAATCAGCGCATTTTCTCGCTGAATTGACAGACGAATTCATTCCTGATTCGATCATTTCAGATTTTTTCAAGCTTGCCGATGCGCTGATGCTTCCCAGTTTTGAGGAAGGATTTGGTATTCCGATTTTGGAGGCGGGCTTTGCGGGCATCCCAGTCTTTTGCTCGGATATTTTCCCGCTAAAGAATCTTGGCGGCGAATTTGCGGGTTATTTTTCCCCGAATGAAAATCCCAATGCTGTTGCCAAAATGATGGCTGAACATTTCAAAAGGGATAAAGTCTTCGGCTTGCGAAAATCTGTCCGTGAACAATTCACCTGGGAGCGAATCTATGCGGCAAAGATCGCACCCTTGTTCGATGAATAAGTGGAGGAACCATGTATCCTGTTCCAAAAAATGCCTATATCGCAAAAATTCTTGTGCCTGTCGTCTATGGCTGTGAACAGAAGTCTGCCATCCATGCGGCACACTCCATTGCGGGGGATGAAAACGTTCTGTTGACCGGCTTTATTTATATCCCCGAAGATCAGTCGCTCAGCACGGCGGCGGTTGACGCGCGCAAATTGAGGTTGACTCTCAAAAAACTTTACAAAGTGAAGCGTGGAGATAAGTGGGCGCAGGTGAACGTCTCGCATAAGCCCTGGGATGAATTGGTGAATATAGTAAAGCGGGAGGATATTGATCTTTTATTACTCGAATGGCCCTGCCATTTCGAAGCGTTGAAGACGTCGGTTGCCGAAGTGTTTTCCCAGGCGCCATGCAATATAGCCATTGTCAATCAACACATTGGGGCGAACATCAGGAATGTGTTGATCCCCATTCGCGGCGGGCCGTATGCAGAGTTGAGTTTGCGTATTGCATTATCCATTCATAACTCGAACAAGGCGCAAATTTCATCCCTGCATCTATTTTCGAACAACGTTACAAGAGATCAGGATGCGGCCTTCAAAGGGGTTGACCGCGTTTTGAAAAACCTGCCCGAAATTAAGCGGGAGGAAGTCGTTACAGACGATCCCATCAATGCGGTGTTTGAGGCTGCAAAAAAACATGACCTGCTCATCCTGGGCGCATCTGCGCGCCCAACGGACGAAGTCCCGTCCATTGGGCCTGTGGCTGAAAGGATCATGCAGGAAAGTCAGCATGGCGTGATCGTTGTAAAAACAAAACTGCCTTATGAGATCAACCCCGCCAGTGAAGAGGCCGGGCAAACCGCCATCTCGGTGCTGGTGGATAAATGGTTCGCTGAAAATACATTTCATGCGAATGAGTTCGCAGACCTGAAATATCTGCTTTCGCTGAAACAAAAACAAAACGTGACCATCAGCCTTGCATTGCCCGCGCTCAATGAAGAGGAGACAGTTGGCAGGGTCATCCGAACGATCAGGAATGTCCTGATGCAGCGGGTCCCATTATTGGATGAGATCGTTTTGATCGACTCGAATTCAAATGACCGCACGCGCCAGATCGCGGAAAAGATCGGCGTGCCGGTTCACATCCATCAAAAGATATTGCCAAATTATGGTTCGCGCAAGGGAAAGGGCGAGGCTTTATGGAAAAGCCTGTATTGCACACGCGGAGACATCATCATATGGGTGGATACCGATATTGTGAACATTCACCCGCGTTTTATCTACGGATTGATCGGACCGCTTCTTCTTCGGCCCGAAATTGATTTTGTCAAAGGGTTTTATCGCCGCCCTTTGAAAGTCGGCAACAAAATGCAGGCGGGCGGCGGAGGCCGCGTCACCGAGTTGACCGCGCGCCCGCTCCTGAATCTGTTTTATCCCGAACTCTCCGGCATGGTGCAGCCGCTCTCTGGCGAATACGGCGGCAGGCGTAAAGTGTTGGAGCAGCTCCCCTTTTTCTCAGGCTATGGAGTTGAGATCGGCCTGTTGATTGACATGCTCGAAAGATTTGGATTAAGCTCAATCGCGCAGGTGGATTTGCAGGAACGCGTGCATCACAACCAGCCGCTGGATGCCCTCGGCAAAATGTCCTTTGCCATTATTCAGGCGGTCATCCGAAAACTGGAAGGCAGGTACGGACAAAGCATGTTGGAAAATATCAACAAGACCATGAAGTTGATCCGCTATGAACAGGAACGCTTCTTCCTCGACATCGAAGAGATCGCCGAACGAGAACGTCCGCCCATGATCGAGATTCCGGAATATCAAAATAACAGAGAATGAGAGATGAGAGTACGCCAAGAGACAGTCACCTCGCAGGTGACTGTCTCTTTTTAAAACAGAATTAATCACACGCAGCAAAAGTCATGGTATAAAATTTCATCATGGGAGTACAAACATGACAATCACCATTCTTCTATTTATTGCCGGACTCATTATTTTGATCCTCGGCGCCGATCTGCTAGTGCGCGGCTCTTCGCATATTGCTTCGGCGTTAGGCGTTTCTCCACTCGTCATTGGTTTGACAATTGTAGCCATTGGAACGGCATCGCCTGAGATCGCTGTTTCGATCCAATCTGCAGCAAACGGCCAGGGAGATTTGACCCTTGGTAATGTGCTTGGCTCCAACATCTTCAACATCCTCTTTATTCTTGGCGTTACATCCATTGTCGCTCCAATCGTGATCGCGGAACAATTAATTCGTAAAGACGCCCCCATTCTGCTGGGGGCATCCTTGCTAACGCTGGCGCTTGTATTTGATGGAAATCTTGGCGCAATCGACGGGTTGATTCTTTTGTTGCTCCTGGTTGTGTATATAGTCTTTGCGTTGAAACAAAGCCGCACCGAAAGCAGGGAAGTGCAAAAAGAGTATGCTGAAGAATATGCAAAAACTGAAATACGCACAATAAAAAGCGCCTTTACAAATATCCTCCTTATCCTTGCCGGTCTTGGTCTGCTTGTATTGGGTTCGAATTGGCTGGTAGATTCCGCTGTTCAAATCGCCAAAGCGCTGGGAGTAAGTGAACTGGTGGTCGGCTTGACGATTGTTGCAATTGGAACGTCATTACCTGAAGTGGCCACATCTGTGATCGCCGCCCTCAAAGGAGAAAGCGACATCGCTGTCGGTAACGCGGTTGGAAGCAATATCTTTAACTTGCTTGGCGTATTGGGGCTTGGCGCAGTTGTTTCTCCTGATGGCATTTCAGTCGTCGAACGAGTCTTGCAGTTTGACCTTCCCGTCATGGTTTTTGTTGCCCTGGTAACTCTGCCAATTTTCTATATTGACAGCCGTATTTCGCGCATCGAAGGCGGGTTATTGCTGTCATATTATGTCCTTTATTTAATTTTTATCACCCTGCGCGCCGCAGAAAGTTCAGCGTTGCCTGCGCTGCAATTGTTTGTTGTGTTTTTTGCCCCAACCACATTTTTGGCGCTGGTTGTGGTTGCAATTCAGTCATTACGCGCCAAGCAGCAGGGTAAATTCTTGCAATAGCCGCAGGAATTATTGCTTTGTGATTAAAATTGAAAATCAAGGAATCAAGTGTTCGTTGAATAAAACTCGAAGTCCTTTGGAGAACCTATGAATGTAACATCCTGTATGAAACACAACGTTGTTTCCATCCATATAAAAACGACTATACGCGAAGCGGCGAACATCTTTGTCAAAAAGCATATTGGCTTACTGCCTGTTGTGGATGATGACGATAAGCCTGTTGGCGTGATTGGGATGCGCGATATGCTCACTCTTGAACTGCCCGATTTCGTTACATTTCTCGCAGATGTGGATTTTGTCCACGATTTCGGCGCGGTGGAAGATATACATCCTTCAGCAAAAACCCTGAACAAAACCGTCCAAACATTGATGAAACCCGCCGTCACTGTTGAGGAAGATTGCGGTTTGTTGCGCGCCTACGCGTTGCTGATACAACACAATCAGCACGACATGCCCGTCGTTTCCAAGGAAGGAAAACTGATGGGCATCACATCGCGTGTGGATATCGGCACGGCAATTCTTTCCACGTGGTTCAAGGCGGATAAATGACGGTGGTTCCTGCAATCATCTCCAGCAGCATCTTCTTCGGCAGTTTGATTCTGATCTTTTCCGAAAGGCTCAACCGGGCCATAACCGCTATTGCGGGTGCGGCCTTGATGGTGGCGTTGGGAAGAATTCTTGGCTTTTATTCCGAGGAAGCTGCTCTGGAGGCAATTGACTTCAACACGCTCGGTCTTTTGCTCGGCATGATGATTCTCGTTGCCATGTTAGAGCCGACGGGGTTCTTTCAATATCTGGCGGTGCTTGCAGCGCGTTCATCGAAAGGAAACCCAACCCGCCTGTTCATTTTGCTGGGGGTCATCACTACCATCCTTTCGATGTTTTTGGATAATGTGACTACTGTTGTGCTTATCGCACCGGTGACCATTCTTATATGTGAAATCGTGGGCATCAGCGCCCTTCCATTTCTAGTCTCCGAGGCCTTGCTATCAAACACAGGCGGCGTGGCAACCCTGGTCGGTGATCCGCCCAATGTGTTGATCGGCTCTGCCGCAGGTTTTTCCTTCAACGACTTTTTGATCTATTCCATGCCAATCGTGCTGGTCTCTTGGGCAGGCGCATTATTTTTGTTGAAATATCTATTTAAGAAGGAATTATCGAAACGACCGCGCAGTGTAAAGGCCATTATGCGCCTCAATCCTGCCGAGACACTCAATGAACCTTTGATTGCACGCCGTATATTGATTGTGCTGGGCGGCGCTGTCTTGTTTTTCTTTGTCCATCATGCGCTGCACATCAGTCCGTCAATGGTCGCATTGGGGGCGGCGGCGATTGCCTTGGTATGGGTGCAGCCTAATATTGAGGAAGTTCTTAAGCGCATTGAATGGAGCGTACTCATTTTCTTTGGCGCGCTTTTTGTAATGGTTGGCGGATTGGAACATGCTGGCGTAATGGAAGCAATTGTTGGCTTGCTGGAACAGGCTTCCGTTGTTCCACCGGTCCTGTTTGGAGTTGGGTTGATATGGGTCGTAGCCGCTCTTTCCGCAGTCGTGGATAATGTCCCGATTACGATTGCGTTGATCCCAGTCATCAAAGGACTGGGCGAATCAGGCATGGATATCACGCCACTTTGGTGGGCGCTTGCCTTTGGCGCAGGTTTCGGCGGGAGCGGAACGATCATCGGTTCAACTGCTAATATTATCGTGACCACGCTTTCGGAAAAAACACGCGCACCAATTACAGCAAAGCTTTGGAGCAAGCGCGGTTTGCCGGTCATGCTGGTCACCTGCGCCATCGCAAGCATCCTGTATCTTATTGCATTTCGATGGATGTAATATGTGTGTAAGGTGAAACACCCGAAAGGTTGAATCATCCACTGACATCTGATAATATCTAATTATCATTCGCACCTGACTTGCGCGCTGGCGCAATCTCCAGCTTTACAGGAGATTGCTTTGTCGGGAAGAACACCCTCCTCGCAACGACATATCCTCGAAACAGAATCAGTTCAAGGCGAAGCAGGAGGCGGCTTTTTATCAAAAGGAGAATCAATATGGAAAATCCAATCCATTTATTATTGATGGCGGTCGTCCAGGACCAGGACTTTGAATCGGCCACCCGCGCCATACAATCCATTGGCGCAACGGTGACATACCTTTCCAGCGCAGGTGGATTTTTGGGAAGGCGCAACGTTACGCTTCTGATCGGCCTGCCCATTGAAAAAGAAAAAGATGCGCTGGAGGCGCTGCAAAATTCATGCCGCCAGCGTATCGAGTATTTGACTCTGCCGCTCGAAGGCTCGCCCATGCCAATGCCCGCACCTGTGCCCGTCACTGTGGGCGGCGCGACTGTGTTCGCTTTGCCTGTCGAACGGTTCGAACAAATATAATTTTTTCGTCATTGCGAGGAGGGCGTTTTTCCCGACGAAGCAATCCCCCTTTCAGAACGTGAGATTGCTTCGCCAAAGAGCAACTCGCAATGACGCCTAGGAGAGATCACCATGAAAATGATCATTATTATTGTGCAGGATCACGACGCCGACACGCTGACACAGGCATTCACAGCGGGTAACTTCCGCGTAACACGGGTCGCATCCACGGGCGGCTTTATGCGCAGCGGCGTTGTCACCATGCTGTTGGGCGTGGAGGATACGCAGGTGGATGCCGCCATTAAAGTTGCGCACGATGCCCTGCCATCTTCCCCTGATAAAAAGCGCGCTACGCTATTTGTTGTGCCCGTCCAGCATTTCGAGCAGATCTAAAATGAAAAAGCGATTTCTCTTTGCTTTATCGGCTTTATTTCTTATAACGCTTGCGTGCGCGAATCCTGTCAGCGGGACAACTCCCGCCAATGTGGAGACAATCGTCGCTTCGACATTTGCCGCCCTCACAGTACCTGCGCCCGAGATCAGTGCAACGCCTCAACCCCTGACCGTGGACCTGCTCCCGCATTCGATGTATTTTCTCAGCAACGACGGGGCCGGGCTGGCGCAGGTGTATCGCCTTGAAAAAGACGGCAAGACCGTAACGCAGCTCACTTTTGAACCCGCCAAAGTGGAAGATTACGATGTCTCGTCCGTGGACGGAAGTGTGGTTTATGTTTCCAATAATCAGCTACTCACAGTGAATGCAGATGGGAGCAATCGCAGTATGGTTGTGGATGGGGGGCCGAGTGATGAAAATAATCCATTCCTTACTAACATCAGCAGCCCCGTCTGGTCACCCAATGGACAGACTATTGCCTTCGGTTACAAGGGCCTGAATTTCTATTCGATTGTTTCAGGTCAATACAATAACGTGCTTGCAGATCAGATTAACGATATAGGAAATGGCTTTTTAGTCCCGCAGGAACTATACCGTCCCGAAGAATATACCGCCGACGGAAGCAAGCTTGTCATTACGGTTGGATATTATGAAGGCGCATCTGCGGCGATCTATTACCCGAACGGCAATGCGCTCGTCCGCTTGAATGGAAGCGAAGGCGCGTTCATCTGCTGCGGCAGAACCAATTGGACAGCCGACGGTTCCGCGCTTTTTGCGGGCTATGCCAGCATCGGCATGTACGGCCCCGGTTTATGGCGCGTAGACTCGGCCACTGGCAATGTCACCACTCTTATCAACGGCGACCCTGGCAACGGCACATTTAACTTTGCCGATGCGCCATATCTTGCACCTGATGGTCAGTTATATTTCTTCTTTGTAAGCCTGCCGAATAACAATGAATTTGTCAATCGCGCGCCGGTGCGGCTTGTCCGCTCTGCGGCGGATGGTGTGACGAACAGGATCGTGTTACGTCCGGAATCCTTTGAGAATATGAACGAAGCGCTTTGGGCCCCCGATGCCAGTTTTGTGATCGTAGCCAATGCGCCGATCCAGGCAGTCTATCAAGGCGGCGCGGCAGAGTTGGTTTATATTGATGGACAAAAGGGAATCATCTCACTCCTGCCTTTTGCAATGGAAATGAAGTGGGGGCCGTAAGTTTTTTCTCGAAATAAAGAACGAATTTTTAGGCGGACCCCAAAGGTTTCTTTTTCTGACTCGCGACTCTATTTGCAAAATTGCCCTGCCAGACTCAACGGCTGTTCGCAGAGAAAACCTTTAGGACGTGAAAGTTCACTGGCGTGGACTGGCGTAATTAGCACAGAGTGCTTCCATGTGCTGAGTAAGTTTCAACCCGAACGACGTGAAGAACGAGAAAACACTGGGCTAACTGTTCAGTGTTTTTTATTGAGTTCGAGGGGCTGATTAATGATGGGTCATGTCCGCGTGAGGTTGTCAACGGACTCTGTCACGGACTCACGGACGGAAACGGATTAATCGGCTTGAGCCGATTTTGTAGGTGTAGCCCAGACGTTCCACGTCGGGGCGGGGCTGGCACACGGATAATCGGGACTATGTCATGCGGCCTGATTCTGCTTTCCAATTTTGGGGCGGAGAAACGCTTCCGCTTCCGGCTGGGCTGACACTTGTTCGCTGTGGCGGACACTTCCCCGGTTCTGACGTTTTGCACTGGCCGCAGGGCGCAGATGGCCGCGGCGCCTTATTAACAGGCGATACGATTCAACTCGCGCAGGACAGGCGCTATGTCAGTTTTATGTACAGTTATCCGAACATGATTCCACTAAACACGCGTGCTATTCAGCGCATCGTTCGGGCCGTCGAACCTTTTGAATTTGACCGCCTCTATGGCGGCTGGTGGGATTCCATTATGGAGACAGACGCAAAAGCGGCAGTGAAACGTTCTGCTGAAAGATATATCAAAGCCATCAGTTAAAAAACATAAAACCTGACATGTTATCCGCGCCGTTGTTAAAGTCGATGGATGCGGATAAACATGTCAGGCTCTTCGGTAAAAATGTAACGACTACGGCTCTTCTTTTTCCTTTGCCTTGGCTTTGGCTGATGAATCCTCGGCTTCCGGTTTCAGCCCGGAAGAACGCAGGTTGATCAGGCGGTTCATCAAGTCAAACCAGATCTGCGAGCCTTGTGAGATCGCAAAACCCGTCAGCACAAGACCAATGACTTTGGCGGCCCAGCCACCAGCCGTCGAAGGGAAGTCGCGCGGGTCATCCGTAGTGGCCGAGTTCCGGTCTGCAAATTCAAAGGACCAGCCAATGGGCAGTCCCAGGTTAAGCAGTTGCTGCTGGGCTTCCTTTGCGTTGGCGTTATCCCCCTGTTCGGCATAAACAACCGCCGCCTGTGAAACCGACTCGCGCAGGATGGCATTTTGCCATAGCGCAATTGACAAGCCAAGCGTATCCGCATTCAGGATGACTGCGATCACCAATCCGCACATAACGGCGATGGACTGCATTTTGCGCTTATACCAGCCCCTGCCGCGGGTCATTGTCTCTTCGAACCAGTTAGTGACTGTGTTCCGAAAATCCTCGATGTCAACCGGCGACTCATCCTTTTTGTTGATCTGGGCGGTATCCAGCAGGGATTTCAAGCGGGCCTTTAATGCGGGCTGATTGATATTCTCGATTCCCTTCCTGATGTTGTCGATTGTGATCTTATCCTGCGAAGCATCGCCTTCCTTCCCTGCCTTGTTCAACAGGTCGAATAATGCCACGGTAAAGTCATTGCTGGGGATGTAGGAAGGCATTGCGCCCGGCTTCGAAAGGGAGTAGATAATGGGATGTTCGTAGAAGGCGCGGACTGGGTTGATCTCCAGTTTCAGGGCAATCTCGCCGCCGCCGCTCCCGCCATATTGCGTCACCATTCTCCTTCCAAAACGGGTGACAGCGGTTCTTGTAAACTGCTCGACGCTTCCGCCAAATTTCCCCTTCAAAAACCGCAAAATGGGATTCTTTTCGATCAACTTCATGGCGCGGTCATCGCTGTCTGGAAATGGCATGTACACTCTGTTTTTGCCATTGAGTTTGGGCGCATCCGGCTCCAGCATATTTTGCAGGATGTCTGCCAGGTTTTCGGCCCGCAGGGAGAACAACGATGCGATGTATTCCTGCACCCACGAATTCAAAAGACTCAGGATCATGAAAACAAAACTAACGCCGATTGCCACCGATAAAATATCCCAAAGACTGTTCATGTGCGTCCTCCAATAAAGATTTCTGTTAATTTGTGAATCAAACACCCCATTGCTTCAAAGTTACGCCAAAAAGAAGACGCTGGTCAGGTGACCAGCGTCAATCGTAATGTTTTATTTCACTACCGTACATGCCGTTATTTTTACCGCTAAGAGCGCGAAGAACGCAAAGATTTAAAGGTTTTCTTAGCGCACTTTGCGGGCTTTGCGGTTCAAGTGTACGGTAGAGAGTGTTTTATAAGCCTTCCACAATTTCAAAATCATGTGTGATCTCGATCGCGTCGCGCAGGGTGGCGTAGACCGAGCAATACTTCTCCTCGCTTAGCAAAATCGCCTTGCTGACTTTCTCCGGGTCGATGCCGCTGCCGATCACTTTATAGTGGATGTGGATTTTGCGAAACCGCCACGGCGGATCGTCATCCTGCGTGGAGTCTGCTGTTACTTTCAAGCCATGCAGTTGCTGCTTTTGTTTGTTCAGGATTTCAACCACATCATGCGACGCGCATCCGATCAGTGACATGGGAAGCAAGTCCGACGCGCTGACGCCATTTGGCTTTTTCATGATGATCTGATAATTGTCGTTATCCTGAAGGATAAACTGCTGTTCAGGGTCCCAGTTGAGGTGAACGGTTTTTGCTGCCATACCTAGCCTTGCCAGCGCAAGCTGTGATACACAACTGACGCGACCACAAGCAGACCGATGAATATTCCAGTAATTTTTCCGATTGGCTTGCGTTGTTCTTCAGGTTTGTTAAGCTGGTTTGCATTCAGCTTCGCGCCCACTGCCGCAGCCGCGGGAATACTTGCGCAGATAATACACATAAGATGCTCCTTTTATTTAGCAATCACATTTATGTTGTTGCGAGGAGCGGAGCGACAAAGCAACCTCCTTGCAACGACATCGAAGGTAATTATTGCGGTGGTGTGCCTTCGATTGGATAGCCCTTGGCATACCAATCCTTCATGCCACCGGACATGCTGGTTGCGTTGTATCCCGCCGCCAGTAGAATGTCGCGCCCCTCCTGACTGCGGTTGCCGGAGCGGCACACAACCAATATCTCCTGATCCTTCGGCAACTCACTCAGCCGCGCCTGTAATTCACCCAGCGGAATGAGCGTGGCCATCGGCGCATGATACTCATCCCATTCCACCTGCTCGCGCACATCCAGCATGAATGCCCCATCCTGAACCATTTGATAAGCGGCGTCCGCGTTGACCTCGGCGGTCAGACCGGCAGTTTTTGTCCCTCCGCCCGCCATTGCGATCAGGTAAACGATAAACGCCACGAATGCAACCACCGCGAGTTGGAAAGCGGGGCGGCGGACAAGAGCGGAGAGTCCGCTGCGGGTATTGATGTTTCTATTTCTATTTTTATACTTTTTTCCAGACATTTTTTCCTCACAAAAATTTTATTTACTCAATCATGAACCTGCCTTACGCTCGAGGCGCGCAAGCCGATGATCGATTTCACCAAGCCAGTGTTTGCGGATGTATGCGGGCAGGTCGGCGCGTTCCACTTCCTTGCGCGCAGACTTCGCCCATTTGACGGCAGTCTTCACATCGCGCATTTTATGCTCATAATATTTCGCCATCTCGATGTGGGCATAGACGTGTCCCTTACCTGCGGCCTCTTCCCACAAGCGAAGAGCTTGACTCACATCCCCGCGTTTTTTTTGCAGGATGGACAACCGCTTCACTGCCACGCCGAAATCTGATTCTGTCAACCCGAGCTCGAGTCCACGCTCATAGAGACGGGCGGCCTGGTCCCAGTGATCGAGGTCTTCGAATAATTTTCCGAGCGCAATAAAATCAAGCCCATGCTCCACGCGGCCGCTGTATGGGTCCGCCAGCAGTTCGCTGACATGGCTGAGCAACGCCGCCATCGCGACCACATCCATCGCGTTGTGATAGAACACACCGCCCAGCGGACGCGCATCACCAGTGCGCAGGTAATCAAAATACAGCCAGGGAATTTCATAACCTGGCACTTCTTCAGAGGCGCGTGTAAAACCAAGCACATGCTCTTCGAGATATTTCAACGCGCGCGAGGGAAGCCTGTCACGCCACAAACGCCGCGCCAGCGGAAGCAGATCAACGTGCGCGTAATTCTTGAACGGGACGGGAATTCGGTGCAATGAATATCGCGTGACAAGCAGCGGCGCGTCGAATGATTTCCCATTGAATGTGACCAATCCTTCGCAAGGCGCAAGGAAATGAATCAACGCTTCGAGCATGGCTGGCTCTTCGGAAGGGTCGCGCAAAAAGAATTGCTGCAGGGTGAACTTGCCGTCTACAAAACGCGCCGCGCCAACGAGAAACGCATACGTGCCCGTGCCGCCGGCCATGCCGGAGGTTTCAGTATCGAGGAATGCAAATTTACTGATTGGCAAATTTGCAATACGCGGATCGTTCGCCCACTCTGAAATTATCGAAAGCGGGAATGATGAAAGATGCGATACCTTGCCATGCAGGTAATCGTCCTCAAAAATTTGCTCGGAGACGAATGCCTCGCCGCGCGGGGTGGAGAGAAAACTCCCAGCCACGACAGAGTCAATTGTGTGGCTGTCAGGCTTCGGCGGAGTCGGAAGCGAGCTTCCCATCTTCACGCCGAGCGATTTGAGTTTATCCGAGAGCGAAGTCATGGAAGCTATTTTATCTCACTTAACAATGTCACTGCGAGCGCTTCACGCGAAGCAGCCTCCTAATAACATGAGGTTGCTTCGTCGGAAAAACCCTCCTCGCAACGACATATGAATTCCGTGCTACACTTGCGCGAATTCTTTACAGAGAAATTACAGGTATGACTAGTAAACTTCCATTTTGGTTAAAAGTTTTGTATGGCTCCGGTGACTGGGGGATATCCAGCATCGGCATGATGCGTTCGATTTTTTATGCGTTGTATCTCACAGATGTGGTCGGCATCGAGCCGCGCCTCGCATCCATCGGCGCGCTGGTTGGCATTATTTGGGACGCGGTCAACGATCCCATCATTGGTGTGCTCAGTGACCGAATGCAATCGCGCTGGGGACGGCGGCGGCCATTTCTTTTGTGGTTCGCGTTTCCCTTTGGATTAAGTTTTGTGATTTTGTGGTCTGCGCCAAGTTGGGAGAGTCAGATCGCGTTGCTGGCTTATGTGACGCTGGCCTTTATGATCTCCGACACATTGTTGACGCTCGTGGCAGTGCCGTATCTTTCCCTAACCCCGGAACTGACTCAGGACTACGATGAGCGTACCTCCCTTTCGAGTTTTCGCACTGTGTTCCAGTTGCTGGCCGCGATGACGGTTGTGATCACCGCCCCCATGATCGTGGATGCGGTCATTGAAGGCGGCGGCTCGCAGCAGCAGGGATTCATGACTGCGGGCGCGGTCTTTGGAAGTTTGGGATCGCTTCCGCTTTTTCTAATCGGCTGGTTTGTGCGCGAAAGATTCGCCCCTGAAAAACAGACGGAAGCCCTGCCGTTTCGTGAGACTCTGCGTGTTGCATGGCAGAACATTCCCTTCCGATATGCGGCCGGGATTTATATGTTCAACTGGTCTGCGGTGGATATGATCGCGATCACCTTTCCCTTTTTCCTTCTTTATTGGGTGGCGAAGGGGGACCTGCTTGCGAAGGTCAACATCCTTGGGCTGGAGCTGGCGCTTGAATCCGCTTTCTTTGGTGTGCTGATGTTCGTTTGTGTTTTATGCGTGCCTTTCTGGTTATGGCTGGCTCGCACGCGCAACAAACGGGAAGCATATATTCTCGGCATGGTATTTTGGATCATCGTCCAGAGCATGGTCTTTACCATTCCACAGGGGAATACAAACTATATGCTGCTTCTCGCCGCTTTGGCCGGGGTCGGTGTTTCAGCGGCTTATATCCTGCCTGATTCCATATTGCCGGATGTAATCGAATGGGACGAACTTCGCACCGGACGGCGGCAGGAGGGAATTTATTACGGCATCCGCACACTCATTCGCAAATTGACGGGGGCGCTTATTATATTTATCACCCTGCAAATACTTGGCTGGTCCGGGTATCAGAGTCCGCCGGAAGGAGTCACTCAATTCACCCAGCCTGAATCCGCGTTGACAGCGATCCGCTGGATGGTCTCTTTTCTGGGGGTCATCATCCTGGCCGGGACGATTGTGCTGGTATGGTCGTATCCGCTCTCGCGTGAAAAATATGCGCGCATTCAAAAATTGCTGGCGAGGCGAAGGGAAAAGGCTCTTCAAAAAAATTAAAAACAACGGCCACGGATTTCACGAATGAACACGGATTTTAATTTTATCCGCGACAATCAGTGAAATCCGTGGCCTATTTTTTGGACGATTTTAGATCACCGACAACTCTTCATAAATTCCAAACGTTTCCTTCATCACGCCGATGATCTCGCCCAGAGTGGCATACGCGTGGACACATTCCATAATGTAGGGCATGGTGTTCTCTGTGCCATTACAGGCAATGCGGAGTTTGTCTAGTGTCTGGCCGACGCGTCCGCTATCGCGTGTCTTGCGGACTTCGTTCAGGCGGTTGACTTGACGGTGGTAACCGTTCGGGTCCATTCTCAGGATCGGGATGGTGAAGGGTTTGTCTTCAGCATAAGCGTTGACGCCCACGATCTTGCGCGTGCCGTTATCTATCTCACGCTGATAGCGATAGGCCGCGTCCGCGATCTCGCTTTGGAAGAATCCTTTTTCGATGGACGGAATGACGCCGCCCAACTCTTCAATCCTGCGGAAGTAATCATACGCCTGCTTCTCAATTCTATTTGTCTGCGCTTCGACGAAGAAACTACCGCCCAACGGGTCAACAGTATTCGTCACACCGGATTCTTCTGCGATGATCTGCTGGGTGCGCAGGGCAATCGTCACTGAATGTTCGGATGGCAAAGCCAGTGCTTCATCCATTGAGTTGGTGTGCAGACTCTGCGTCCCGCCGAGGACAGCAGCCAGAGCTTGTATAGCCACACGCACTACATTATTTTCAGGCTGTTGCGCTGTTAAAGAGACTCCCGCCGTTTGGGTGTGGAAGCGTAACAACCACGAGCGCGGATTCTTCGCCTTGAATGTTTCGCGCATCTCGCGTGCCCAAATGCGCCGCGCGGCGCGATATTTGGCGATCTCTTCAAAGAAATCATTATGCGCGTTGAAGAAGAACGAAAGACGCGGCGCGAACTCATCCACATCCATGCCGCGCGCAATACCCCAGCGGACATACTCCAATCCGTCAGCCAATGTGAACGCCAATTCCTGCGCGGCAGTCGAACCAGCTTCGCGGATGTGATAGCCTGAAATGGAGATCGTATTCCACTGTGGGACTTTCTGCGCGCCGAATTCCATTGTGTCAACAACCAGCCTCATGGATGGATTTGGCGGGAAGATGAATTCCTTTTGCGCGATGAATTCCTTGAGGATATCGTTTTGCGTGGTACCGCGCAGTTGATCGAGCCGCAGTCCCTTGTTTTCGGCGGCGGCAAGATACATGGCCCAGATGATCGAAGCGGGTGAGTTGATGGTCATGCTCGAAGAGACTTTTTCCAGCGGAATGCCTTCGAGCAAAATTTCCATATCTTTCAAGGAAGAAATTGCGACGCCGCACTTACCGAACTCTCCAAGCGCCTCGGGTTGGTCAGTATCGTAGCCCATCAAAGTCGCCAAATCGAAGGCAATGCTCAATCCTGTTTGACCCTGCTCCAGTAAGTATTTGAAGCGCTTGTTCGTTTCCTCCGCAGTGCCGAAGCCTGCAAACATTCTCATCGTCCACAGTTTGCTGCGATGAAGCGTCGGGTGGACTCCGCGTGTGTAGGGATATTCACCCGGCAGTCCAAGATCGGATTCGTAATCCAGTTCGGCAATATCCTGCGGCGTGTAAAGTCTGTTGATGGGATCGGATGAAGTCGTGATGAATTCGTCTTTGCGTTCCGGCAATTGCGCCAGCGCTTTTTTCAGCGATGTGTTCTCCCACTTATCCAGCGAGCTTTTTAGTTCGTCCAGTTTTTTCCTATCGTACATGGCACTCTCCTTTGGTGAGGTGTACGGATTATACATGAGGCGTAGTCTGGTATACTACCAAAAATTATGTAAGGGCGACCCGCCCGGCAAATTAAATCTGCTTGATGATCATGAAGGGTCGCCCCTGCGAATACATTTGTAGGTAACTTATGCCCCGTTTCGAAATTGACGTAGACCCATGCGACCACATTACCGCGGATGCCATCGGCGCTCCGGGTCAGCGTGTCTTTTATCTTCAAGCCTATCAGGATGAGCGCACGATCACCATACTCATCGAGAAGGCTCAACTGCAATCGCTCGCCATCGGCGTTGAACAATTCCTTTCACAGATCAGCCAGCAAAACCCAAATCTTGAAGAAGCTTCGGGCGAATATTCCGAAGAACACATGCGGATTCACCCGCCCGTTGACCCGCTCTTCCGCGCAGGCGAGATCGGCCTCGCCTACGACAAAGACCGTGACCGTGTGGTTGTATTTACAAAAGAATTGCTAACAGAAGATGAAGACCCCGACTCCGCTGCGCAAATCCGTTTTTGGGCGAGCCGAACCCAGGTTCGCAAGTTGGCGCGCTGGGGAGCAGATGTCGCAAGTCGCGGGCGCCCTGTTTGCAATCAATGTGGCCAGCCGATGGAACCCGAAGGACATTTTTGCCCAAAGAAGAACGGGCATCTGACATAATAAATTAGTCAAAAGTCGAAGGTCAAAGGTCAAAGACTTTCGACTTTTGACTTTCGACACTTATGAAAACTCCCGCTACTGAAACAATAAAAAGCGCTCTTCAACTCGGCCAATACAATCTCAAAGGCCAGTTCATGCTTGGCAGTAATTACACATTCCTGGTGGATGTACATCACGAGGGCAAAACTTATCAAGCTGTATATAAGCCCTGCAAAGGTGAACAGCCGCTTTGGGATTTTCCCGATAACACGCTTGCTCAGCGTGAAGTCGCTGCGTATTTATTGAGCGAACAACTCAGCCTGCACATTGTACCTGTCACAGTTTTGCGCGAAGACGGTCCGCACGGGCGCGGCTCACTTCAACAGTACCTCGAATACGATATCGAATATCATTACTTCAACTTCACCAACGATGATAAGAATCTGCTCAAACCGATAATGTTTTTTGATGTGCTCATCAACAACGCAGACCGCAAAGGCAGTCATATTTTTTTCGAGAATGACACGCACAAACTTTACGCAATAGATCATGGAGTTTGTTTTCACGAAGAAAATAAACTGCGGACTGTAATTTGGGATTTCGCAGGGCAGGAGATTCCAAGCGAATTGCTCGCGCCTCTTTCTCAAGCCGACAGTTGGCCCGGTCTCTTTGAGTCTTATCTCAGCCCGAACGAAGTCGCCGCCCTCCAGCGCCGCGCCAAAAGATTGTCAACCTCCAAAGTATTTCCGCAAGCCCCGCGCGACCGCCGCGCGTTTCCATATCCACCGTTATAAAAAATAATGAAGAATGAGGAGTGAAGAATGCAGAATGAAAACCCGTCTGCCTTCTCTTGCATAATTTATTCCGCCATTCATCATTCATCATTCGCCATTCTGCATTCTTAAGGAGACCCTCATGCACTACAAACTCGCACTCATCGGTTTTGGCAATGTCGCCCGCGCGCTTGCGCGCTTGTTAATTCGCAAACAAGACTTGCTCAAGAGCCAGTACGATGTCACATTTTCATTCACAGGTATTTCCACAGGCAGTCACGGATTCGCTGTGAATCCAAATGGGCTCGACATTCAAAAAGCATTGGAACTTGTCGAAAGTGGACAATCCATCTTTCCTCTTTCTTCTTTCAATGTAAAAAATTCACTCGATGTAATCAACCATTCGTCCGCCGATGTCATGTTCGAGAATTCCCCTGTCAACACACAGACAGGCCAGCCCGCGCTGGATCACATCCGCACAGCGTTGAACTTGAACATGCACGCCATCACCGCCAACAAAGGACCAGTCGTTCACGGCTATCGTGAATTGACCGCGCTTGCAAAATCCAAAGGCAAACGCTTCGGCTTTGAGTCCACAGTATTGGGCGGCGCACCCGTGTTTTCTTTATACCGCGAAGCCTTCCCGCTGGCCGAATTGACCTCGATCAAAGGCATCTTCAATGCCACAACCAATGTCATCCTCACCCTCATGGAAAACGGCGAAGCGTATGATGACGCAGTCAAGTACGCTCAATCCATCGGCTTGGCTGAGACCGATCCCACCAACGATGTGGACGGTTGGGATGCAGCCATCAAAGTCGCGGCGCTGGTGACTGTATTGATGGACACGCCCATGACTCCGCAGCAGGTGAATCCCACCGGCATTCGCGGCATCACCCCTGAGATGATCGCCAAAGCCAAAGCGGAAGGCAAACGCTATAAATTAGTCTGCTCTGCTGAAAAGGTTGGCGACAAAGTTGAAGCCAGCGTTTCCCCTCAACTGGTTGACTCGACCTCTCCGTTATACGGCATGATGAACTCCAGCACAGGCATCACTTTTAGAACTGATGTCATCCTCGATTACTCGATCTCGCTTTCCGAAAAGCCCGGCATGAAGGGCGGTCCTGTTGAAACGGCTTACGGCCTGTTCGCGGATTTTGTGAACGCGGTGAAGTGAAAAAATAAAAATTATTTTCGTCATTGCGAGGGCGGTCTTAGTTTTGCCCGAAGCAATCTCCAATATAGTAAGAAGATTGCTCACCGCACTGGCGTACGGCGCAAGTGTCGTCGGGAACAACACCCTCCTCGCAATGGCGAGGGTAATTAGACAGAACATAAATTCTGTTATACTCTGAGCGACTAATCAAGTCGCTCAATTTTTTAATTGTGAGAATCAATATGGCAAAAACCAAAACACACACCCGTTATGTCTGTCAACAATGTGGACGCGTGGCCGCTTCGTATATGGGCAAATGTCCGCAGTGCGGATCGTTTAGCAGCATGGTGGAGGAAGTCGTCCACGAAGAACCTGTCAGCAAGGGAGCGGGAAATGCGCGGGGTCTGAGCGGCCGTTCGGTTCCGCGCCCCATCTCCGAGGTCGGGGGAGATGCGGAAGATCGAGTCCATTTGCCGATCGGAGAGTTTTCGCGCGTCCTCGGCGGTGGAATCGTGCTCGGCTCCATCGTCCTCGTTGGCGGTGACCCGGGCATTGGCAAATCTACGTTGATGCTGCAAATGGCAATGGAGATGGCGAACTCTCAGCGCGTGTTGTATGTTTCGGGCGAAGAGTCTGAACGGCAGATCAAGATGCGCGCGGTGCGTTTGTTGAACGGGAAAAATGAATTACCGAAAAATCTTTTATTGGTGACGGAAACGAATCTCGAAGTGATTCTGAACCACGTCAGCGAACTCAAACCTGACCTGCTGATTGTTGACTCGATCCAGACAGTTTACTTATCTGAATTGGATTCGTCGGCAGGCTCGGTTTCGCAGGTGCGCGAGTGCGCGTCACAATTGCGCGAGCTGGCGAAGTCTTCCGGCGTGTCTGTTTTCCTGATCGGGCATGTGACAAAGGAAGGCGCTATCGCGGGGCCGCGTGTGTTGGAACATATTGTAGATACGGTCTTATATTTGGAAGGCGATAGATTCCAAGCCTATCGTTTGCTGCGTTCGGTCAAAAATCGATTTGGCGCGACTGCGGAAGTAGGGGTATTTGAAATGCGCGAAGGCGGGCTGGTTGAAGTGACAAATCCATCTGAAGCGTTTCTTGCGGAGCGGCTGGTTAATGCTGCGGGTTCAACCATCGCTGTAACAATGGAAGGCACTCGTCCGATACTCGTTGAAATTCAGGGATTAACTTCCCCAACTCAATTTGGGAATGCGCGCCGTACACCGAATGGGATTGACTTCAATCGTCTGCTATTAATTTCAGCAGTCTTGACGCGCCGTGTTGGATTGAAACTTTCAGAGCAGGATGTCTTCGTCAATGTGGTGGGCGGCATTCAAATTGACGAACCCGCCGCTGACCTTGCAATTGCGGCTGCGATTGCCTCTTCATGGAAGGATGTGCCTGTCCGCGCTGAAGCCGTATTGATCGGCGAGATCGGGCTGGCGGGCGAGCTGCGTATGCCGGGTCAAATGGTGGCGCGTCTGCGTGAAGCTCAAAAGTTGGGATTCAAAACAGCCATCGTTCCAAAAGCCATTCGTCAGGGCGAGGCATATCCAAAAGGGATCGAGATCATCGAAGTCAGATCACTGGATCAGGCGTTACATGCGGCGTTGAAAATGCCTGAACAGGTACGAGCGAAGAAGTCCGAATAGAATAAGCTTTGCAACCATTCCCGCCTTCATAGCGTATATTTGCCAGAAGGAGACCTTAAAATGAACGCAAAATTTATTTCAGCATTTCTTATCCTTGCATTAGTCAGCATGGCTTGCGGATTCGAGTTACCAAAAACAGCCGTACCCGGACCTGAAGTCGCGGAAAATATATCAGTACCAATACCTGATAGTGATACTGTAAGCCTGCAATTTTCCTTTGGCGCGGGCGAAATGACTCTGGCTCCCGGCTCGGACAAACTCGTGGAAGGTACTGCCACCTATAACTATTCCTCGTTCAAACCCGTCATCACCACCGACGAGGGCAATGTCCGGGTTGGGATGAGCGAGGTGGATTTCAATGTGTTTCCCACATTCAATAACCTCAAAAATATTTGGGATCTAAAACTGGGCGATACTCCCATGGACCTGACCATTGAGTCCGGCGCATATAAAGGAATCTTCGAATTTGGCGGGCTTGCGCTGAACAACCTGACCATTAAAGATGGCGCAGCAGATGTGACCATGAATTTCTCAAAGCCCAACATAGCCGAGATGTCTGTTTTCAAATATGAAACGGGCGCTTCTGATGTAAAGATGGTCGGGCTGGCAAACGCCAATTTCGGCCTGATGGATTTTTCATCCGGCGCCGGCGATTACACCCTCGATTTCTCCGGTGACCTCAAACGGGACGCCTCGGTCACAATCTCCAGCGGATTGAGCAATGTGATCATCGTCGTGCCGGAAGGGGTGAATGCAGTAGTCACAGTGGACAGCGGCGCATCGAACATCAACGCTGGTTCAGGCTGGGGTCAGAACGGAAAAATTTACACACAAAAGGGTGAAGGTCCAACGCTCACATTCGTGATCGAGATCGGCGCCGGTAATGTGACGCTAACAAAATAGAAGTTAAATGGATAAAGGTGACAGTCACTTTTAAATTGACTGTCACCTTTTTTGATTGAGTCAGTTCGGTATAATCGGTTATTCTCATGACACCCTTCTCTTTTAAACCCGCCTTATCTTTTTCTCTTCCTGAAATTGCCGCATTGTTCACACACAGTTTTGAAGGCTATTTTGTCCCCATCCAAATCAATGATGTTGTACTGCAAACGATAATCCGCCGCGATGGCGTGGACCTGGCCGAAAGCCGCGTTTTGCTAAAGGACGACAACCCGATTGGCATTGCCCTCATTGCGCGCCGCGGCTGGACGAGTCGACTCGCGGCGATGGGGATTGTCACAGAGGCAAGGCACAGCGGAGTCGGTACATGGGCGATGAAACAGTTGATCGAAGAAGCCCGCGCCCGCGGTGAAAAGGAAATGCTGTTGGAAGTAATCGAACAAAATACAGCAGGCGTAAAGCTCTATCAGAAAGTCGGATTCAAAACCGTGCGAAGGCTGGTGGGATTCAAGCTGGAGAATCCTCAGGTTGAGTCAAAGGAAAAAATCGAAGAGATCGACATTCGTCAACTGGCAGGGCTGGTCACTGCTGACGGATTGAAAAACCTGCCGTGGCAACTTTCGGGCGAGTCCCTTGCACAGCACACGCCGCCTTCGCGCGCCTATCGCTTGAATGATGCATATTGTCTCATCAGCAATCCCGAAGTGGAGCACGTGACCATCTCGTCAGTGTTGGTAAAGGCCGGTTCCCGTGGAGCAGGCCAGGGGTCGATATTGATGCGGGCGGTGTTCTCCCGCTTCCCAAATAAAGTGTGGCACGTCTCCGCGATCCTGCCCGAAGAGCTGTCTGCGTTCTTTGAGAAGATGGGCATGAAGCGTGAAGAGCTTTCGCAGTTGCAAATGTCGCTCGCGTTGTAAGTCAGATCGGCAATCCGACTTACGAGTAAAATAGGGGGCATGAAACTCGCCGCCCTTGTCCCCATGCGCCATCACAGCCAGCGCGTACCTGGCAAAAATTATCGCCCGCTGGCGGGCAAACCCCTTTTTCATCACATCATCGGAACGCTGCTCGCGGTTCCTGAAATCGAAACCGTGATGGTGGATACCGACTCCGAACCAGTGATGGATGGAGTGCGCCGTTTCTTTCCTACTGTAAAGCTGATTCAGCGGCCCGGGCATCTCCGCCCCGACGATGTTCCCATGAACGATATTCTCCTGCATGACACAGCGCAGGAGAATGCGGACTTTTATCTGCAAACCCATAGCACAAATCCGTTATTAAAGGCGGAGACTATTTCGCAAGGAATTAAAACCTTCTTCGCTGAATTTCCAAAATACGACTCGCTCTTTTCCGTGACTCGTTTGCAAACACGTTTGTATTTCAAGGATGGTCAGGCCATCAACCATGACCCTGCGGTGTTAATTCAAACTCAGGATTTGCCTCCGGTGTATGAAGAGAATTCATGCCTGTATCTTTTCACCCGCGAAAACCTCGTCAGGAAGCATCACCGCATTGGCGATAAACCATTCATGTTCGAGATCGACAAAGATGAAGCATGGGATATCGATGAAGAGTTGGATTTTGAAATCACAGACTTTTTAATGAAGAGAAGAAAAAATGAATCTTAAAAATATGAAGAACGCGGTTACAAATTGGTTTTCCAAACCCTGGTATCCCGTTGTGATCAGTGCGTACCCGGTGCTGGCTCTGCTTTCAGCCAACGTGGGACAAGTTCAACCCAATGCGGCAATTCGTCCATTATTGATTTCAATTGCATTTGGCGGACTTTTATTCTTTATTGTCTGGTTATTTTTGCGTAACAGCAAGGTGCATAAGGCCGCATTTCTCACGACGTTGTTGCTGGTATTGTTCTTTACGTATGGACATGCGTACATTTACATCGATGAAAAGTATCCCAAATCCAATTACACAACATGGCTTGCAATCGGCTGGATCGTTCTGTTATTACTTTCGTTTTTTTGGACAACCCGCCCGAAGCTGACATTTATTTCGTCAGCGCCGACTCTTAATACGGTCACGCTTGCGCTGCTGGTCATGTCATTAGGGCAGACCAGCTTCGGGGACGGTCCGCGAGGCGCACATGCTCTTGGACTGAAAAATGCCGCAATCGAGACAGATCTGGTTCGGCCGGAGAATCCTCCAGATGTGTATTTCTTCATCCTCGATTCCTATGGACGCTCCGATCTTCTCTATAGCGCTTATGGATTCGACAACAGCGAGTTTGTCAGCGAGTTGGAGAAGCGCGGTTTTTTTGTGGCGAAGTGCAGTCAGAGCAATTACGTGCGGACCGAGATATCGCTTGGGTCGTCGCTCAATATGCAATATTTGCAGGGACTGGATGAGACCTTTACACCGAAGAGCACCTCGCGCCGCGTGCTTTGGGATTCTATGAAACATAGTGCAGTGCGTTACAACTTTGAAAACATGGGCTATGAGACCGTTACTTTTGAAACAGGTTTCGCATGGCTTGATATAAATGACTCCGATCACTTCATGAGCCTGCCGCCCATATCTTCCGGCGGAATGACCGATTTTGAAGGATTGTTCCTGCGCACAACCGCCGCGCGTTATGTGCAGGATTTGGGGCTGGTCGATCCTGATTATCTTTTAGGCGTTGGATTTCGTGACCGCTTTAAGTTTGTATTCAACAATATTGACGATGTTGCAAAAATCGAACAACCGACTTTCACATACATCCACGTTATTTCGCCGCACCCGCCTTTTGTCTTTGACCCTGAAGGCAACCCAACCTACCCGCCGGACTTTTGGAATGACCAGCGCCAGTATCCGCCTGGCTTGTATCAAAAAGGCTATGTAAATCAATTACAGTATTTGAATAAGAATATGCTGGCGGCCATCGACACGATCGTGGCCAATTCTGAAACGCCGCCAATCATCATCATTCAAGGCGATCATGGGCCGTGGTTGCAGCCAAAGGACAAACGTTTCTGGAACCTCACCGCAATTTATTTCCCGGAACATCAAGACCAGTTGTATTCAACCATCACGCCTGTTAATATTTTCCGCCTTGTATTCAACACCTACTTCGGCGGGAAATATGATATTCTCGAAGACATCAGTTATTTTTCACCCGTCCCGAATCTTTATGATTTCAGTGAAATCCCGAATTCCTGCAACCACCCCGGCAACTAAATGACACATACAATTCTTCTCACCGCCCCTTACATGCTTCCCTTTCTCGACCGCTTCAAGCCGGTCTTTGCGAAATACGATCTTGAACTCATCGTCCCTGATGTGCGGGAACGCATGGAGGAGGAAGACCTGCTCAAGTATGCCGGTCAATTCGACGGCGCGGTTTGTGGGGATGACCGTTATACAGCGCGCGTATTGGAGGCATGTTCCCCGCGCCTGAAAGTGATCTCCAAGTGGGGCACCGGTGTCGACTCTATCGACGCCTCAGCCTGCTCCCGTTTCGACATCAGACTCTGCCGAACGCCAAATGCCTTCACCACCCCCGTCGCGGATACCGTCCTCGGCTATATGCTGGCCTTCGCTCGCCGCGGCCCGTGGATGGATGCCGCAATAAAACGCGGTGAATGGGAGAAAATTCCCGGCAAGGCGCTCAGTGAATACACATTGGGAATCATCGGCATCGGCAACATCGGCAAGGCAGTGACTCGCCGTGCGCGGGCTTTTGGCATGAAAATCCTCGGCACGGATATTGTGGATATTGATCATGTGTTTATTTCCGAGTCCGGTATTCACATGACTGACCTTAAATCACTTCTCGCTGATTCTGACTTTATTTCAGTAAACTGCGACTTGAATCCCACATCCCATCACCTCATCAACACGGACACACTCGCAAAGATGAAACCGTCCACTGTTCTGATCAACACCGCGCGCGGTCCTATCGTGGATGAAAATGCCCTTGTCGCCGCACTCAGCTCAGGTCAAATAGGAGGCGCGGCTTTGGACGTCTTCGAGTTCGAGCCGCTGCCTTTGGATAGTCCATTATTGAAAATGGATAACGTCATGCTCGCTCCGCATAATTCCAATTCAAGTCCCACCGCGTGGGAGAGAATCCACTGGAACACGATCAAGAATTTGGTTGAGGGGTTGGGTTTGAAATACTGATTCTGTAGGGGCGGCGTCTCGTCGCCCGATCATCGGGGCGGGATAACCCCGCCCCTACGGGAATAAATTATGGCATCAAATAAAACAATCCTCATCACCGGCGCAGGCGGCGGCATTGGCCGCGGTTGTGTCCATCACTTTTCAGAAAAAGGCTGGCGCGTAATTGGCGTTGACCGTTTCGATTTTGGCGATGATTTTCCAAAAAACGGACATTTCATTAAGGCCGATATTTCGCATCCTGATTCTGTTGAGCAAATCTTTCAGGAAGCCCGAGACTTTCACCCCGCTTTGGATGCTCTTGTCAACAACGCCGCAGTTCAAGTGGCGAAACCGTTGATAGAAACCACGGTTGAAGAGTGGGACTCTGTCATGGCATCCAATCTGCGCTCCGTGTTTTTATTTGTCAAACTGGCGTATCCGCTGCTTAAAGCGAATGGCGGCGCGATAGTGAATGTCTCTTCCGTCCATGCGATCCAAACCTCCGCGAATATTGCCGCGTACGCCGCATCCAAAGGCGGATTGCTGGCGCTGACCCGCGCCATGGCGATTGAACTTGCGCCGGATAATATCCGCGTGAATGCCATTCTGCCCGGTGCAGTGGATACTCCCATGCTGCGCGCTGGTCTTGGGCGCGGGCATCTCGGCGGCAGTGACATGCAGGAGCGCCTCGATAACCTTGCGCGCAAAACGGTCAACGGGCGGGTGGGCACTCCCGAAGAGATCGCACATGCCATTTACTTCCTCGCAGACAATGAGCAGTCATCCTTTATGACTGGCCAGGCTCTGGTCATTGATGGCGGCGCGACAGCGAGATTGAGCACTGAATAATGCCAAGACGATCAAAGAAACCCACCTCACAGAGAAAAAATATATTGCGAGGATTGTTATTTTTGAATGCCATCCTCTGGTTTGTCTATT
>JACRBH010000018.1 GCA_016234535.1 Chloroflexota bacterium | reverse complement strand
TTCCTTTGCAAGGGCGAGCGCCTCGCGGGCGGAATAGGTCTTGTCAATATCAACTTTGGCGGCAGCCGCCGTATACTTCTTTCCGTGTTTAGCCATTTTATCCTCCGTGGTACAAACGGATAGCCGAAGCCATCCTCCCACAAAATTATTCGATTACCGTAATACCCATGGAACGGGCGGTGCCTTCGATCTGTTTCATCGCGCCTTCGATATCAATTGCGTTCAGATCTTTCATCTTCAACTCAGCGATTTCCTTTACCTGAGCACGGGTCACCTTACCGACCTTATCCTTGTTCGGCACACCAGAGCCCTTTTCGATCTTCGCGGCCTTGCGCAGCAAAACCGCAGCGGGGGAAGTGCGTAGAACGAAAGTGAACGAACCATCGGTATAGATGGTAATTTCCGCAGGAAGCGTTTCACCCGGACGATTGGAAGTACGCGCATTGTATTCCTTGCAGAAAGCCATGATATTGATACCATGACTTGCCAGCGCAGGGCCAACGGGAGGCGCAGGATTTGCCTTGCCAGCCTCAAGCTGAAGACGTACGATTGCTTTTAGTTTTTTTGCCATTTTGACTTAACTCCTATGTGGTTTTAGCGGGTCATTTGGGAGACCCTCCCACCGCATCAAGCCTACGGGAGGCCTGCTACTGTCTAATAAACATTTTCTATCTTACGCTTTTTCCACCTGAAGGAAATCCAGTTCCACAGGCGTTTCGCGTCCAAAGAAGCTCACCATTACGCGAACCTTCGTGCGTTCCATATCGATTTCAGAAACCACACCGCGAAAATCATTGAACGGTCCATCCACAATGCGGACACGCTCGCCCACTTTGAACGAGACTTTAACCGTCGGCGCTTCCGCTTCCATGCGTTTGACGATCTGGGCAACTTCCTCGGGGCGCAAAGGTGTAGGATTATTTCCCATACCAACAAAGCCTGTCACTCCGGGCGTATTGCGAACTACATACCAGGATTCTTCCGAGAGCGCCAAATTCACAAGGACATAGCCGGGGAAAATATGGCGTTCGACTGTGCGGCGTTTTCCATCTTTGACTTCGATCTCTTCCTGCGTGGGAATGACCACATCAAAGATTTTATCCTTCATACCCATGGTCTCAATACGCTGTTCAAGGTTATGACGAACTTTGTTCTCATATCCTGAATAACAGTGAATCACGTACCATGCTGGACCCTCGACAACCGCTTCCACGGGAGGCAGGTCGGTGGGAATCTGCGTCTCGGAGCGCGTGGCAGGTTTCGGGTCAGAAGAAGAAGCGGCATGACTCGAATCCGCAGGAACATTTTGTTCCTCGGCTTGTTCGTCCATCGGCTCCTGTTCAAACTGCTCTTGCGGTTCCGGTAAATCCATCAGATCCTCAATTCAAATCTAAAGACCAAGCACTAGGTTCATCAATCCGTGAGAAAGATAATCCACAAGTGAGAGGAAAATGCCCACGACCACCATTACCAAAAGCACAAGCCAGGTAAGGCGCCTTGCTTCGGGCCAGGTGGGCCAGTTAACTTTGCGAAGTTCACCCGTGGTTTCACGGAAATAACGCTGAATCGCGTTTTCGCTTTTCTTGACTTTCTTCTCTTTCTCAGCCAAGGTAATACTCCTTCTTATTTTTTACGGCTAAAACGCCGCATAACGCGGCGTTTGCCACAGGCAGGCCAGGCAGGAATTGAACCCACAACCCCTCGTGTTGGAGACGAGTGCTCTGCCAATTGAGCTACTGGCCTAGGGAATGTAGGGGCGAGATAACCTCGCCCCTACCAAACTACTTCGTTTCGCGATGCTGCGTATGCTTTCGGCAGCGCGAGCAATACTTGTTAAACTCCAGCCGGTTGGGATCGTTTCGGCGATTCTTCTCGGTCGTGTAATTGCGCTCCTTGCAATCATTGCATTGGAGTGTAATCACGGGGCGAACATCTTTTTTCTTGGAAGCCATCTTAACCCTTACTTTCTAATTACTCAATGATCTTGGTGACGACACCCGCACCGACGGTCAGGCCGCCTTCACGAATGGCGAACTTGGAACCCTGTTCAAGCGCCACAGGCACAATCAACTCAACCGTCAGGTTGACATTGTCCCCCGGCATCACCATCTC
>JACRBH010000170.1 GCA_016234535.1 Chloroflexota bacterium | reverse complement strand
GGTCAGGGAGGAAGCGCAGGCAAAAGGCATTGACCTGGATCAAGTCATCGCTGAGATGTCTGCCATGAAGGCGAATCGTCTGCGGGCGTTGGTCAGTGTCGAATCCCTGATGGAGGATTTGGAGATCATCGAAAACAGCGCAGAGACGATCCTGAGCATCAAAGAAGATTTAATTGGGCCTGCACGCCAGCGCAATACTGCGGCGGTGTCTTTGCGCGAAATGATCACGAACACGGTCGCGAATATGGGATTGCCCGATGGGCTGGTTGAAATGGAATGGATGGGCAATCTGCCCGATGTCTATGTGGATGCGCGGCAGATGGAGCAGGTCTTTAATAATTTGATAAAAAATTCATGGGAGGCCATGACCAACATGCCTTCGCCAAAAATTACCGTGACCGGTATGCGCGACCGCGACCCGAGTTTTGTTTTGGTCACAGTACAGGATAACGGCCCCGGCATTCCGCTGGAAATTCAGGAAAAAATCTGGGTTTCGTTTTTTACAACCAAAGGCGGAAACGGCGGCACGGGACTTGGCCTTTCGGCTTGTGTTCAAATTGTGAATCAACACGGCGGAAGTATTTCGCTGGAAAGTGAACCAGGCCAGGGCGCAAAGTTTTCGGTGCGCCTGCCTGTTGAAAAATAAACTTGTATGGAGTGCGGACTTCAATCCGCAAAACTTACAGGCAGACTAAAGTCTGCACTCCGTAGAAATTAATTTTTGGAGGTTGAATGACAACAGTTCTTTTAGTGGATGACGAGAAGTTGATCCAGCGCAGTCTGGAGAAAACACTTTTGCGCGCCGGCTTCGATGTGCTGACTGCCGCAGACTGCAAAAGCGGGAGCGAGACCTTCGCTCAGAATGCGGATCAGGTGAGCATTGCCGTTTTGGATTTGAATATGCCGGGCTTTGACGGTATGCCCAAAAGCGGCGCTGGGTTGGACCTGTTGGATGATCTCAAAAAACAAAAGGCTGATCTGCCCATTGTCATTCTGACCGCGTACGATGAAGTGACCAAGGCCAAAGACTCTGTCTCACGCGGCGCGAATGCCTTCTTTGTAAAGGGACGCGAGCAGGGATTGGTTGAATTGATACGAAAAATATTACAGGTTGCAGGTTAATCGTTCAACTTTCAACCTTCAATCCTTCAACCTATTAAAAAGAGGAATCCATGACAAACGATACGCATAGCGAGCGACATGCAAAATTATTGAAGGCTGCGGCGCGCGCTGCAAAAAACATCACGACCATTCTCGATCCGTATGAACTGCTTCAACGCACTGTGGATATTATCTGTGATGAATTCGGATTTTATTACGCGGGCGTTTTCTTTCTGGATGACGCAAAGGAATATGCGGTCTTGAAAGCTGGACGCGGCGAAGCTGGCCGAAAGATGGTCAATGCGGAACATAAACTCGCTGTCGGCGGGAACTCGATGATCGGCGCGAGCATTGCCAATCGCCAGGGGCGCATCGCGCTTGACGTGGGAGCTGAAGCTGTTTTCTTTGAGAATCCCGACCTCCCGAACACCCGCTCCGAGATGGCGCTGCCGCTGATCGTGGGTGACGATATCATCGGCGCGTTGACCGTACAATCCACAGAAGAAGCCGCGTTCCATGAAGAAGATATAGACGCGCTGCAAACCATGGCGGACCAGCTTGCGATTGCCATTCAAAATTCAAATTTGCATCGTCAGGCAGAGCGCCGTTCACGTTTGTTGAAGGCCGCGAACCGCGTCGGCAGGGAAGTCACATCCATTTTGGATTTGGAAGAACTGCTTCCGCATACTGTCAATATCATTTGCGAAGCATACGGACTATATTATGCGGGCGTCTTCCTTGTGGATGCGGCCGGCGAATATGCTGTCCTTCGCTCCGGTTATGGCAAAGCGGGCAAGGCGATGGTGGCTGAAGGTCACAAACTAAAAATCGGCACCGAATCAATGATCGGCGCGTGTATCGCCATGGGCGAGGCGCGCATCGCTCTGGATGTGGGTGAGGAACGAGTCCATTTCAAGAATCCGCATTTGCCGCATACGCGCTCCGAAATGGCATTGCCATTAATTTATGCGGGCAAGGCGTTGGGCGCGGTCACGATCCAAAGTTCGGAGGAACATGCCTTCAGCGAAGATGACATCACAACCTTGCTGACCATGGCTGAGCATCTTGCGGTTGCCATCAACAACGCGAACCTGATCAATGAACTCAAGGAAGCGCATAATGAGATTCTGCGCAACAAAGTCTTCGAAGCGCTGACCACCGCTTCCACCGAAGCCATTCACTGGATCGGCAACAAGACACTTCCCATTTCGTTGACCGTTTCGCGCCTGCATGAAGAGATTGCAGAAGGCAAGGTTGATCTTGCCTCCTTGAAGGAAGATTTGGAAATGATCTCGGAAAGCGCGGCGCAGATCATTCAGGTTAAGGAGCAATTGATTGGTGCAGTGCGTGAAATGAAACCGCGTCCCATCCTGTTCGCGGATGTGTTGAACACAGCCATCCGCCAGCGCGGTCTTTCGGAGAGCATGTTCAAGGTTCAAATTGACCCAGCCGCCGCATACGTCATTGCCGACAGCACACAACTTGTCCGCGCGCTTGGAAATATTTTGCAAAACGCGGTCGAGGCGGGCGCGAAATCTGTTGTGATCAACACGCATCAAACCGAGGAACGCGGCATCCTTGAAATTGAAATCGAAGACGACGGCACAGGTATGAGCGAGACTGTAATGCAGAAGGTATGGTCGCCATTCTTCACAACGCGCGGCGTGGCGCATCATGGTTTGGGACTGCCTGCGGCCATGCACGTTGTCTCGCAATCACAGGGACGCATTACGCTCGTCAGCGAAGCGGGCAAAGGCACAACGGTCGCCATGCTCATGCCGAGAGCCCATGCGAATGATGAACCTGTTGAAGCTGGAAACGTAAAAAACATCCTGTTGATTGACGATAATGACGATTGGGCAAAGCTCTTCGCTGAATTGCTCAAGGGAACGAAAATAAAATTGACACAATCTGTAAACCTCACCAAATTCCCGGAGGCCGATATTATTTTTGTGGATGAAAACATCATATCCCTTTTCCTGAACGATGTGCTGTATGCCCTTTCAAAAGCAGGACTCCTGTCGAAGACAGTCATCCTCACCTCGGCGATCAACCCTGAGCGTGTGACTCAATTCCTGCGCGACGGCGTCAAGGATGTGACCGTGAAGCCTTACTCCGGCGGGGAAGTAAGCGAATTGTTGAAATAATTTATCGTCATTGCGAGGAGCGGAGCAACGAAGTAATCTCCTAAATTAGATGGAGATTGTTTCGGGCGGAAGATCACCGCCCTCGCAATGACGAAAGGTAATTTATGCGACCAAGATGGCGTAAGGTAATACACGATCTGCTGGATAACAAGGCGCGCACTCTGCTGGTGGTATTTTCCATCGCAGTGGGTGTGTTTTCCATTGGAGTGATCGCAGGGGCATATCAGATCATCTCCAACGATATGAGCGCTTCCTACGCAATGAATAACCCGTCCAATGTCGAACTGCGGACATTGAACTTCGATGATGATGTGCTTGCCTCCATAAAAAATTCAAAAGGCGTCGAAGGCGCGGAGGCCCGCCGTGTATTTAATATCCGAATACGCGTGACAGGCACGGATAAATGGACTTCATTCGATATGGTGGCGTTCAACGACTTTGAGGAAAACACCATTAATTTGCTGACGCCGCTCGAAGGGAAGGCCGTTCCCGATAAACGCGAGATTGTGCTCGAACGCGATGCGCTAAATCATATTGATGTGCAGGTTGGCGATACGGTTGAACTTCAGTTGCAGGACGGCTCGTTCAAGACCATGACGGTCGTCGGTGTGGTGCAGGATACTGCCATGGGCGCGGGTGATTTCCTGGCATCGCCGTATGGCTACATTACCATGAACACCCTGCAATATCTTCAACAACCGGAGTTGTATAACCGGGCTTACGTCACGGTTGGCAGCGGCGGGGATGATATTTTCCACATCCGTGAAGTGGGCGCAGATTTAAAAGACAAACTCGAAAAGAACGGCACACGGGTGATCCGCACGCGTTTTTCGATGACGCATGAACATCCGCTGGCAAGCACGGTCAACGCCATTCTTGGCATTTTGATGGCGCTGGGAATTTTGATCGTGTTTCTTTCCAGTTCATTGATCGCAAATACTTTAAGCGCCTTGCTCACCCAGCACCTGCGCCACATCGGTGTCATCAAGTTGGTGGGTGGGCGCAGGCGTCAGGTTTTGATCATGTATCTGGCGTTGATCATGGCGTTCGGTGTGCTGGCTTTATTGATCGCTGTCCCACTTGGCGGGCAGGGCGCGTATGGACTGGCTCTCTTCATTTCGAGCGAGTTGAATTTCAATATCCTCGGTTATCGAATTGTGCCGATGGCGTTGTTTATCCAGGTTGCTGTAGGGCTGCTGGTTCCGCTGGTGGCGGGGCTTGCGCCAGTGATCAATGGGTCGCGCATTACGGTTTTACGCGCTCTCAGCGGCGATCTGACCGGGGACGAGAATCAGCCCCACAGTCAGCATGAGGCGCGTGTCAGTTGGTTCGATTGGATGTTGGTGCGGCTGACGCGAATCCTCGCATCGAGGGGAATCCATTTCCCGCGTCCATTTATCATCTCTTTGAGAAATACGTTCAGGCGGCGCGGACGGCTGGTGCTGACCCTATTTACATTGACCATGGGTGGGGCGATCTTTATCGCTGTGTTCAATGTCCGCACGACATTGCATGATTATATCGGCGCAATTGGTAAATATTTCGCCGCCGATATTTCGCTTGATTTCGATCAGCCGTATCGTTTGAGTGAGATCAGGCAGATGCTGACGCAGGTGGACGGCGTGTCAGATATGGAAGGCTGGCAGTTTGTCAGCGGCGAGTTGTTGGATGAAAATGGCGAAGTGCTGGAGAATATCAATATCTTTGGCCCGCCCGCTGACAGCAACCTGATCGAGCCGATCCTGGTGACCGGGCGCTGGCTGCGCGCTGATGATGTGCGCAAGCTGGCGATGAGTGAAGCAGTTTTGGGTTACTTCCCAAATATTAAGCCGGGCGATCAGGTTAACTTGAAGATCGATGGGCGTGACGAGGTTTGGGAAGTGATCGGTATTTTCAAGTTTGTGGACCGCGAAGGAGTATTGGCGTACGCGCCGTATGAATATATTTCGCAGATGAATCATCTTGTCAACCAATCCTATTCGTTCCGTTTGGTAATTGACAGCCACGATAGGGCCTATCAGGATGCGAAAGCCGAGGAGTTGGATAAAGTCTTCCGTGAGCGCGGATTCAAAGTCCGCACGGCGGAAGCGGGACGCGCATCACTGGATACGGCTGTGGAGAGTTTGGATACGCTGGTGGTGTTCCTGCTCATCATGGCGATCCTGACGGCTGTTGTGGGCGCAATGGGGTTGACCGGCACGATGGGTATGAACGTTTTGGAACGCACGCGCGAAATTGGCATTATGCGCGCCATCGGCGCAGACGACCGCGCCGTTATGCGGACAGTCATTGCGGAAGGATTTGTGATCGGCTTCATGTCTTTCGTGCTGGCGATCATTTTGTCCATTCCTTTCACATATCTGCTTTCCACCATTGTCAGCCTTGCTGTATTTGAAACCCCCATTGATGTGATCTTCACATTTACCGGGTACGGGATTTGGTTTGGTCTGGTCTTGCTGCTTTCCGTTGTCGCTTCGATTTTGCCTGCGCGCAACGCGGCACGGTTGACCATTCGGGAAGTTTTGGCGTACGAATAGTTCGTCATTGCGAGCAAGCGTTAGCGAGCGAAGCAATCTCCTTATTAAACTGGAGATTGCTTCGTCGGGCTAACGCCCTCCTCGCAATGACGTAAATAATAAAGAAGGTAAAAAATGAAAAAACAGACTTCAATCATCGTTGTATTACTTGTTATTTTCTCCGTTCTGCTGACAGCCTGTGGCGCTCAAGCGACAGCCACACCCGCGCCTGTGGCGGATGTTATTTCCACTAATAACGTGGTGGCGGAAGGGAGACTCGAACCTGTCCAGGGCACGAATCTTTCCTTTCAGGCGCGCGGAATCGTGGAAGCCATCCTCGTGAAGGCGGGAGACTCTGTCAGACAGGGAGATATCCTCGTCCGCCTCGCAAATGCGGGCGGGGCTGAGGCGCAGCTTCTTGTCGCACAGGATGATTACGATACACTCCTTCGCAATGAAAGCGGAAGCCGCGCAATCCTCTGGCAGGCTTATATGGATGCTCAAATTGTCCGCGGCAAGGCTGAAAAGAAATGGGATGATCTGAATGTGACCGATATCGAAGATCGCATCGATGATGATAAGGCCACTGTCGAGGATCGTCAGCAGGATGTGATTGATGCGCAGGATGAATTCGATAAATACGCGGATCTTGATAAGGACAATACCAAACGTAAAAATGCCGAGGATGCGCTTGAAAAAGCGCAGGAAGATTTGCATCTGGCGCAGCGAAATCTTGAAGAGACGATCCGCGAACGCGATAGTGTGCGCGCGGCGTATGACGCCGCCCTCGGACTGGAGGCCGAAGCCAGACATCAATATGAGATCAGCCTGGACGGGCCGAACGCAGACCAGCTTTCGCTCTCTAAAGCCAATCTCGATGCTGCGAAGGATGCGCTTTCCAATTATGTTCTTACAGCGCCGTTTGACGGTGTTGTGGCGGATGTCAATGTGAAAGTGGGGGAGCAGATGGGGGCTGAGACTCGCGCGGTCAGTCTTGCGAATTTCAATTCGTGGTTCGTTGAAACGACTGATATTACCGAGCTTGAAGTAGTGAAGCTAAAGGTTGGTCAGGCTGTGACGATTGTGCCGGATGCCCTGCTCGATCTTACCCTCACTGGAACGATTACGGAAATCAGCCGGGCTTATATTCAACAAGGCGGCGATATTCTCTATACGGTCCGCATCGCTGTGAACGAAACCGACCCGCGCCTGATGTGGGGCATGACCGTTGAAGCATCCTTTTTGGAAGCTCAATAACGACTATAGATTCCGTCATTGCGAAGGCGGTGTTGTTCCGCCCGAAGCAATCTGACTCTTTGAGAACGAGATTGCTTCTTCGTCGCTCCGCTGCTCTTCGCAATGACAGGAATTTAAAAAAAGATTGGCAGTTTCCATGTTTTTTTTTCTTAGAACATCTGAGTGATTGAATCCATGTTTTTTTTGTGCAATAATATTATTGCTCCGAGAAAGAGCAAAGCCGGGGAAACCCGGCGACGCAAAGTCATGGGTCTAACGCTGAACTGAGCCAGGACCGCCAGACTGCCGATAAAGCAAAACCGCCAAAAGACGGCGACGC
>JACRBH010000015.1 GCA_016234535.1 Chloroflexota bacterium | reverse complement strand
TGGACTTTCAAACAAATTTGGCCCAGCCGACCGCGCTTCGCGCTAACGCTTGCCCTGCTCATCACAGTCTTTCCCGGATACAGTCAGCATTGGGTGGCATACACACACATCAATCAGGAATTAATTCCATTTATATTTTATGTTTTATCGTTTGGATTCACCTTCAAGGCCTTACATGCTAAACGCCCCCTGCCATATATCATCATCGCGCTGCTCCTGCAAATCTGTGGAATATTTCCAACTGAATATTTTTTCGGGTTGGAAGGATTGCGCGTCCTCTTCCTGTTCTTTGACGGCGAAGGGGCTATCATCGCCCGCATCCGCAGGACAATAAAAATATGGTGGCCGTATTTACTCGTCTGGATATCGAACGCGCTCTGGCTGTTCTATTATTATCGCTTTGGGCCATACAACTCCTACGAAGTCACAGCTACGGATAATATAACAAGCCAAAATTTTCTGGTTGAAATGATAGACACCCTCTGGAAAGGTTGTTTCTATATTTGGGGACAGGTGCTGGTCTTATTATCTGCAAACTTTCTGGCTCCATCCAATATATTGACGCTCATCCTCATCGGAGTAACGTTCACCCTGCTGATTTTTTATTATCCGCAACTGCAAGGCGAAAACGAACCCCGCACCTTTGCATTATCTCTTATCGCCATCGGGTTGATCGGTATTCTGCTCGGGCGTCTCCCCTCCCTTGCCGCAGGATTACCGCTCAAGCTTCAAAGCAGTTATGACAGGTTCATGATCTCGATGATGATCGGCGGAAGCATCTTCATGGCCGGTCTGGTCCATTTCATTTTTCAAAATACGCGCCACAGAGTCATAGCGCTGACTGCGTTAATGGCCCTGGGAGTTGGGCAGCAATTCTTCAACGCAAATATCTTTCGGCGTGACTGGGAACAGCAGCAAAAAATTTACTGGCAATTGTCGTGGCGCATCCCGGCACTGAAGCCGAACACCGTTCTGCTTACACATCAACTGCCCATTGATTATGAAACTGACTTATCCTTCACCGCGCCGATCAACTGGTTATACGCAACCAAAATCACTTCGCCTGAACTGCCTTACGCCCTGCTCAACACCGAAAAACGTATCGGAGGGTTGACCCTGCCTTCGTTTGCGCCAAACACAAACATCACTGTTGATTATCGAACGATGGATTTTCACGGTTCCACATCTCAAGCTGTTGTAATCTATATGCCGCTCAATGGATGCCTGCGCGTACTCGACCCATCCCGCGGCGATGCGGAAATTTACACAAACTTACCGGAAACACTTACAAACGCAATCCCGCTTTCCGATCCATCACGCATTGTCACTGATCCTGTAATCCCCGCCTCCCCCACTTTTCTGTCAAACGAACCGAAACATACTTGGTGCTATTACTTCACAAAAGCGGAGCTTGCATACCAAACCAATGACTTTGCAAAAGTCATCGCCCTGGAATCCGAAGCTGTTTCATTAACCTATTCGCCCGAAGACTTAAACGAATGGCTAATCTTCATCGAAGCGCACGCACTAACCGGTGACTTGCAAGCCGCGCAAAAACTCTCGGAACAAATCCTACAGGACGACCCGAAAATGCGTCGGGGCGTTTGCACCGTCTGGAAGCAGGTGCAGGCCAAGGGTCAAAAAGGAAGCGCAGGCAAAATAGCAGAGATTCTGTCCGCGTTGAACTGCTCCCGGTAACTCGTCATCTTAATTTGTACGTATTCCACATGCTATAATCCCCCGCCTATGACTCCGTCTCCACGCTTGCTGCTAACCATCGACTACGAATCCTGGTTCGCACTTTCACGAAAGTACGACAATCTTTCCTCAACGGAACGCTTCGAATTGGACGACAGCTACTCCCGCAATGCGCTTGATCCCATTCTTGAAAAATTAAAAGACGCAAAGACAAGCATATATCTGGTCGGTGAAATGGTGGGATGGTATCCCGAACTGCCGCAAAAAATATTGGACGCCGGACACGAAGTTGGTTTTCACTGTCAGGTACATCGTCCTCTCACATCAATCTCTGAAATCGAACACGACCTGCACATGTCGTCTGCGTGGCGAAAAAAATATAAAGTACGCGGATTTCGCGCACCCATGATCAATACAGTCGAAGGTGTTTACCCCATTCTGGAACGAAACGAGATCGCGTACAGTTCTTCGCTTTACGCGCCAACCGGCACGCTTCTGCGCAAGGGCAATATCTGGGAATTGCCAGTCAGTACCTTTCCACTGCTTGGTCATCCCAAAAATATTCGCGCCCCGCGCCGCATGAACATGCCGCTCGTGCTGGGCGGTGAATTCCCTTATGGCTCCAGCATGATGAGCGGACTTTTTCCACGAATTGTATTCAAGATCATCGAACGGGAAATGAAAGCGGGCCTGAGCCCGGTAATCTTCCTGCATCCATACGAGATCGTCCCGCCCGAGCGCTGGCCTGCGCGTTTTGCGCGCGACCTTGCAGCGAATCCGCTTCTCTATCCATTTACACTGAGTAAGTTATCTTTTCTAAAAGAACTTCTGGGTTCATTCCCAACCTCGACCCTGGCCGATTTCATCAACGAGAGCACACAATGAAAATCCAACGCGTTAACTCCTTGAACCACCCTTCGCTGAAAAATAAATTAAGTTTCTCAGGCCTCGATAGCTGGATGAAAGTTACAAATGATATTTATGGTTACGAAATTTATCGCTATGAAGTGACCGATGACTCACAACCTCTGGCAGCGGTCTCTTTGGTTGAAGTAAAGCATCCGGTGTTCGGACATTATCTTGTGACCTCACCTTTTGCCAGTTACGGCGGATTCGTCTACGCTACTGAATCAGCCCGCGACTTATTACTGGAAGAAGTGAGACAACTGGCGGAGGAACTCAAGGTTGAATATGCTGCCATTCGGTTTGACGAAGGCGAGTCCACCCCACCCGACAACTGGATTCAACAACCCTCATACTATACCTACCTTGTAGATTTGACTCCCGGCCCCGAAACAGTCCTAAAAACTTTTTCATCGGATCACCGCAACCATGTCCGTAAATCCATGAAGAAGAGATTCTCCATTCGCTTTGGTCACCTTGATCTACTGGATGATATCTATGAAGCGCTGGCGCGCAGTATGCACGAACTTGGTTCGCCATATCACACAAAAACATACCTGCAAAAAATGATGGAGTATCTTGGGGACACGCTCGAATTCGCCGTGCTGTATGACCCACAGGGAAACATCGCGGGCGGAGGCGTTTTTATTTTTCAGGGTGACACCATGTTCAACCTGCACGCGAACATCCTCAGGGATGTCCGCTCGAATTACGCCGGTGAATTCCTGTACTGGTCGGTGATTGAACACGGCATCCAAAAGGGAATGAAGACTTTCGATCTGGGACGCAGTCTCGTCGGCTCTGGCAATGAGGTTTTCAAAATGAAATGGCAGCCGCGTAAAAAACTATTGGCCTACTGGCACTGGCTCGCCCCGGGACACGAATTGCCTTCGCTCAACCAAAAGAATCCGAAATTCCAACTGGCAATTGCAGTCTGGAAACGCCTGCCTGCGTTTATCGTCCGCCCGCTTGGGCCGCATCTGGTGCGTGGTTTGGCATAAAGCTTTAACCACTGAGACCACAAAGGGCACTGAGAAAACCAAAAAAATCTCTGTGTTCTCCGTGCCCTCCGTGGTAAATGCCCTTGAGCCTATATACTAATGAGAAGCAATGAATTACACACTTCACAACCTTACTGAACTTGACCGCGCGCTCCTGCCCAGACTGGCAGAGATCCACATGGGAGATCGCGGACTGCTCTCAAAGTTGGGATTCCCATTTGTGCTGCGATATTTCGAGATCGCATACAAAGACCCGCGCGTGATCGGCGTGTACGCACAGGATGATGAAACGGGTGAGTTGATTGGTTATGGCATTGCATCCCCGGAGCCAGAGTCGCTCACATCGCAGCTCACGCATGATAAAAGCTGGTTTATCAAACAGATCATAAAAATATTGTTTACCCGCCCGCATGTATTCATTCAATTGATCATTTCCAGCATTACCATCAAAGGGCAGATGAACAACGACACAGAAGCCATCGAATGTGTTTATTTTTCCGTTGACCCAAAATACCGCGGACAGAAGATCGGGCGCACGCTTCAAAAAGCATTAATGGATGGCGGCCGCGCAGCGGGGTATAAAAAGATATTTGCCAGCATCGAGACCTGGAACAAGGCCAGTCTCTCCGCGACATTGGCCAATGGATTTACAATTGTAAAAACATTCCGCGAAGGAATGTATCACCGACATCGTTTGGAAAGCAAACTATAAATCATGACCACACATCGTGAACGAATCCAGGCCTGCCTTAAGGGCGAAAAGCCAGACCGCACACCGATTGCGCTCTGGCGGCATTTCCCCGTCGACGATCAAAACCCCGAGCTTCTCGCGGCTTCCACTTTGCATTTTCAAAACACCTACGACTTCGACATCGTCAAAGTCACGCCCGCTTCCTCTTTTGCGGTCAAAGGCTGGGGCGTGGAAGATCAATGGATGGGAGACTCGGAGGGATCGCGCCGCTATACAAAACGCGTGATCAATGAACCAGGTGACTGGGAAAAGCTGGCAGTGCTCGACCCAACCTCCCCGCATCTTTCTGGACAGTTGGCCTGTCTCCGTTTAATTCGGCAGGACCTCAGCCCGGAGACTCCCCTCATCCAGACCATATTCAATCCGCTTTCGCAAGCCAAGAATCTGGCGGGCAACGACTTGCTGCTCACACACCTCCACGAACATCCCGAAGCCGTGATGAAAGGATTGGAGACCATCGCAAAGACTACATCGAAATTCATCGAAGCAGTCCGCGATGTTGGCGTGGATGGAATCTTCTATGCCGTGCAACATGCGCAGGGAAGTTTACTTGCATTGGATGAATATAAAACACTCGGTCTGCCATTTGACCAGAGGGTGCTCGAAGCAGCCAAAGGACTGTGGTGCAATATGCTCCACCTACACGGCAGGGACATCTACTTCTCATTGCTGCGCTTGTATAATTTTCAAATCGTCAACTGGCATGACCGCGAAACCTTCCCTTCGCTGGCTGAGGCGTTGAGTCTCTACAAGGGCGCGCTGTGCGGCGGCTTGAGACAGGACACTCTCGTTCTCGAGGAGCAGGCCAAAGTTAAGGAAGAAGCGGCGGACGCCATCCAGCAGACGAAAGGCCAGCGCTTCATCCTCGGCACGGGATGTGTCGTTCCCATTACCGCGTCACATGGAAATTTGGTCGCGGCAAGGAGGAGTGTGGAATGACAGTCCGAGTTATTGCTGGCAGTGCAAGGGGAAGAAAATTAAAATCTGTACCCGGCGACACGACGCGCCCGGTGATGGATCGCGTGAAGGAAGCGCTGTTCAACATCCTGGCCGGTGACGTGGTCGATTCGAATTGGTGGGACCTTTTTGGCGGCACCGGAGCGATTGGAATTGAAGCATTAAGTCGCGGCGCAGCTTCCGTCCGTTTTTCAGACCTGAACCGCGTGCCGGTTGAGACAATGAAGGAAAATGTGCAGTCCTGCGGCTTCACCAAACAATCGGAGATTCGCAAAGGCGATGCATTCAGTATGTTAGCCGCGCAGGCCGATAGAAAGTTCGAATATATTTACATTGCGCCGCCGCAATATCAGGAAATGTGGTCGAAAGCCTTGAAGCTCGTGGACGAGCATATTAACTGGCTGACTGATGACGGCACGGTCATCGTCCAGATCGACCCGACGGAATATGAAGAGATCGAGTTGAAAAATCTCGAAGAGACCGAACAAAGAAAATACGGCAGTACGTTGATCGTTTTTTATGACCGGCTGGATTAATTACTCACCTTACGCTGTAGCGGAGTTTTATTTCGCAAAATGGGCGACATAAATGTCGCGCTACAGCGTAAGGTGAGTATGCACACAATCTCCACACAATTCCTGCACCTGCAAATAATAGGCGAATGAGAAAATCAACTCAAGTTTACAAATGGAGGTAGTCATGAAAATTAATAAATGGATCAGCGTAACACTAACAATCCTGCTGACCCTTATCGTTTTGGCCGGCGTGGCTGGCGTAAGTTTCCGCATGGGAGCGATGCAAAACACAGTTTTCGCGGGAAATGACGAGAGAATGGCACAGCATTTTCAAGCCTTTGGACACATGCAGGGTTTCAACAATGAGCGTGCGATTCAACCGGGTGAGAATCAGCGCATGATGCGGGGATTTGATCACGGCGGATTCGGGCGCGGGTACAACAGCTTCTTCTCTCCACTCTTCGGACTGATAAAGCTGGCAGTATTGGGCGCTCTGCTCTGGCTCGGCTTCAAGTTCGTCAAGAACAGCGGCTGGAGAATCACCCGCGAAACGGCACAACCCGCTCCCGCCGCAAGTGAAACTCCCAGCGTGGAGGTTGAGGAGAAAAAAGAATCAGAGTAGGGAAAACCAGTTGATCAGAATCAGGCGTCCGCTTCGAAAGAGGCGGATGTTTTTTATCCCCATAATTTCCACATATTTCCATGATATTCCCTTTACACTGGAAGAATATACTTTATCCAGAAGACAAAAAATCTAATACTGCGTTGGAAGGAAGTCACATGAGTACATTAAGAAAACCGTTTTTTTCGCGCTTCACCAAACGAACGTGGTGGATCATCGCAATTGTCGCATTATTGTTGGTAAGCGCTGGAGGGTACGCCTACTATAAGCTGGTATACACCGCCTCTGCAACAACTGCTGCCGCAGCTCCTTTGCAAACCTCTGTTGTGCGGCAGGGAAACTTGATCATTTACGCCAGCGGAAACGGGACGCTTGTGGCGGCAAGCGAGGCGAGCTTTAGTTTTGGCACGAGCGGACAAGTTGCCAAGGTGAACGCAAAGGTGGGAGATTTGGTGAAGGCTGGCGATGTGCTGGCTGAGTTGGATAATTCAACACAACAGATCCAATACATACAGGCAAAACGCGCGCTCGCTGATCTGACATCTCCATATGCAATTGCAACTGCTGAATTGGCGGTGGCTACAAATCTTAAAAGCGCGGAAACTGCCCGTGGTTCGCTTGGCTTCTTAATAAGTCCTGTGGTTGCAAATTGGGAGGAGCAGGTTGCGAAAGCCGAACAAGGGCTGGCGGATGCTCAGGCGGCCGCGCTGAAATCTCCTTCCGCCGATGCTGATGCAAATGTCAAGAAAGCCGAATCGCTTTTGAAATATTACCAGGATAAACTTGTAGGTTCCCAGTTTTATTACACAACGGTCTATGTACCCAAATACTTCACAAAATTTGACCGAGCCAGCGGTACCAAAAATGTATATCCGCCGTCAGATTCTGATATCGCAAGCGCCCGTGCAACCCTGGCACAGGCGAAAGCTTCTGTCGTAGAAGCTAAAGATTATCTAGCGGCACTTAGAGGCGAGCCAGTTCCAGATGATGCGGGTGGAAGTAATTTGACCGCGCTTGAAAATGCAAAATTAGATTTGAAAAGCGCTGAAGACACCCTGGCGGGTACACAATTGATCGCGCCCATCTCCGGAACTTTAATGACTTTCGATGTGACAGTTGGAAATAAGATCGATACATCCACCACGGTTACCATCGCGGATCTTAGCCAGCCCTATATACAAGTTTATCTTGATCCCGCTGACTGGAAAAACGTAAAAGCTGGCAATAGTGCCGAGATCACATTTGATTCTCTGCCAGATTTAAAATTCAACGGGAAAGTGACCCAGGTCGACCCGGGCTTATACACTTCGAGCAACACCTCTGTGATCCGCGCTCTGGTTCAGCTTGATCCATCCGACGCGTTTGATCTTCCACTTGGCTCCACTGCGGCAGTGGATGTGATCGGCGGCCGCGCGGATAACGCATTGCTTGTTCCGATCGAAGCATTACATGCCGCGGGCGAGCAGTACACAGTGTTCGTGATGAAAAACGGCAAGCCGACATTAAGAGTGGTCGAAGTCGGCATCCAGGATCAAGTCAGCGCTGAGATTAAATCAGGCTTGCAAGTGGGCGACATTGTAACAACCGGCATCGCTGGGACCAATACGCAATGAACAATACTCGCACGATCATTGAAACGGTCGGAGTCACCAAAGTTTACGGCATGGGTGATATCGAAGTCTCAGCATTGAAAGGCATAGACCTTCAGATCAATGCCGGTGAATTTGTGGCGATCATGGGGCCTTCCGGTTCCGGCAAAAGCACACTGATGCACATCCTCGGGTGTCTCTCCCAACCCACCAGCGGACAATACATCCTTGATGGAGACGACATCAGCCATTTGGATAAGGTTCAGCTTGCATCGATCCGCAACCAAAAGATCGGGTTTATCTTCCAGGCTTACAACCTTTTGGCGCGCACCAGCGCCTTGCGTAACATCACTCTTCCATTGCTTTATAACTACGTCAACCCCAAAACACTGGAGGAGGGCGATGAAAGAGCGCGCGCCATGCTGGACCTGGTAGGACTCGCCGACCGA
>JACRBH010000163.1 GCA_016234535.1 Chloroflexota bacterium | reverse complement strand
TGTGGAGGCGAATCTCTTTGAACGTAGTAACGACTTCAGTCGTTTGCCGCAAGAAGCGACTAAAGTCGCTACTACAATTGAATTCATCGAAGGTCAAACCCGTACCGTGGAAGCCCGCGCCGCGTTGAGATGGGTGAAGGCGCGTGTGGTGCGCGATGGGATGAAATTATCGGATGTGGCAATCCTGGCGCGTGACCTGGAACCGTATCGTCCCTTCCTCGAAGAAGTCGCCGCCGAGTTTGGGATTCCGCTGCGGATTGTGGGCGGACAACCGCTGAACGAGAATCCCGCCGTTGCTGCGCTGATGTCGGTGTTGTCATTGCCTGTTAATGATTGGTCGCGTCGCGCGTTGATTGAGTCGTGGCGTAGTCCGTATTTTGATTTCAGCAGACAGGGAATCGAGGTCAACTCCGCCGTGACGCTGGATGAAATTTCACGGGTGGGGAAAGTTTCGCAGGGATTGTCTCAGTGGAATGAAGCATTCGAGATGTGGGAGAAGCGAAAGGTGGCGGAGTTTGAAGATGATTTGCCATCAGTGGACTCGAAAGTCTCCCGACTTTCGAGTGTCCAAAGTCTGGAGACTTTGGAGTCCAAGTTCCAATCATTTATCGATTTACTTACCCCGCCATCACAGGCTTCGATAAAAGAGTTTGTGACATTCGTCGAAGCGTTGATTGGCGACGATATGCCTTCGTCCGAAGAGAATGGCTTGAATGTCGTTGCTTGCGCCCGCGAAAATCCATCCACAGCGGAGCGCGATGTGTCCGCTTTGCAAGCGTTCAAGGATGTCTTGCGCGGATTGGTTCTGGCGGAATCTGTTTTGGAAAATGATTCGCTGGGCTATGCTGAATTTTACAAGGACCTGCGCGGAGCGGTGGACTCTGCGACGTACGCAGTTCCCGCCGAGTCGGGGGTGTTTGTCGCCTCCGTGCTGGACGGGCGCGGACTGTCGTTTGAGGCAGTTGTTTTGATGGGACTCTCCGAAGGCGAGTTCCCAAAGCAGGAACGCGAGGATATTTTGTTGCGCGAGTCGGATCGTGCGAAACTAAATCTCGAAACAAAATTACATGGCGACGAAGGGACGTTGTTCTATCAAGCCGTCACACGCGGACGGCAGAAACTTTTGCTGACCCGCCCCTATCTGGCGGAGGACGGGCAGGCGTGGGAAGCGTCTCCGTTTTGGGCGGAGATCAACCGTCTGGTTGGCAACCAGCCCACAGTCCGCGTCAGAGGCGATGTTTGGGAGTTGGATTCGGCTGAGGCGGCGTCGAAGGTCGAGTGGGTAGAATCAGCCCAGGACTTCGACATCCACATCAAAAATGGGATCGAAGTTTTGCGGGCGCGGATGAATCCCAAAGCGGCAGGAATTTATGAAGGCGAACTTTTTGATTTGAGCGAACGCTTCGGCGCGGCGCACGGCTGGAGCGCGAGCCGACTCGAAAGTTATGGGACTTGCCCATTTGAATTTTTTGTCGCGTACGGGTTGGAGTTGGAGCCGCGCATGGAAGCGGAGGAGGGATTCGATGTGCGGATGCTCGGCTCGATGCTGCACAAGATTTTGGAGGAGCATTACAGCGGCGCGGAGTTGAAGGACGCGGCGGAAAAAGTTTTTGCGGATGCGCCCGCCGAGTATGGATTCCGCCCGACGGCATTGTGGACTCAACAACAAACTGAGTTATTGCGCGTGTTGGAAAAGACGGTTGAGGAGCTAAACAAAGTTTCGCAGGGATTCACGCCGCACACGATGGAGGCGCGTTTTGGGATGGGCGAGCCGTCGCTGGTGTTGAAGACTTCGGCGGGGGATGTGCGCCTGCACGGGTACATCGACCGACTCGACTCCGCGCCCGATGGGTCGCTGCGCGTGATTGATTACAAAGCGGGAAGCACACCGATTTCTGCGAGCCATCTGAAAGAGGGGCGCAGGTTGCAATTGCCGATTTATGCAATGGCGGCGCGTGACGCGCTGGGGCTGGGCGAAGTGTCGAGCGGATTTTATTGGCATATCCAAAAGGCGGAAGCAAGCAGTTTGAAACTTGAAAAATTGGAAGGCGGCGTGGAAGCGGCGTTTGCCATTGCAATCGCGCACATCGGCAGGCATGTGACAGGAATCCGCGCGGGACATTTTGAGCCGAAAGCGCCTGATGAGGGCTGCCCGAGTTATTGCCCTGCTGTCAATTTTTGTTGGAGATTCAAGAGAGGATTTTGAGTATGCTTTTCGCAACGCCTAAAACTGCGGCGCAATCTGGTTTTCTAATTATTTTGATCTTCCTTCTCGCCGCCTGTTCTGCTGTGACAGTCACCCCGCAGGCGACTGTTACATCGCCGCCCCCGCCGACGTTGACGAGCGTTCCAACAATTACCGCCACACCAGAACCACAACAGCCGCCTGCCTGCGCCTTCCCTTTGGCGGGGACGGCGATGGAAGAGTCAAAGCCTGAGACGTACACTTTTTCAGAGCCGAGGATAACCGCTAGATATGGTGATATTGTTAGTTGGTTACCTGACAGCCAGAACGTAATTATTATGACAATGGAGGAACATCTGTTTGATGGAATTATGGGGCACTTACAAACCATCGAACTTTTTAACACAAAGACACAAGCAGTTCAAATATATGCAACACGTAGGAGCTTTGGGAGTAAAGAGTTTCCTGCATGGAATCCGACATTAAACGCAATAATATATCCAGCACCAAATGTTCTTGGGTTAGACAAAACTACTAACCACTTTATTGTTGACCAGCAAATAAGAATTAGCTATGGAAATCCCGATGATACTAAAACTCTCGCCCATGATTTGCCGAGATATTATATTTCTGTCAAGTCTGATGGCAGTCAAGTTGTTTACCTAGAGAACAGTGACAAGCAACTTTACCAACTTTATAGTCGCACGGTAGCGCAAGGCTCACTAGAAAACGAGCAAATAATACCCTTTAATTCGGATCTCTTTGGTCACAGAGATTATCCTATAACTTATGATACGGTTTGGCGTCCAAATGTAGAGCAAGTATTTTTCAAAAGTCCAGAACTGGGTCAGTCATTTTTGCTTGACATAAATACTGGAAAAATTTGCGCCTTAGATTTTGGCGACACTACGTGGGGAGAAAAAATATGGGTAATAGCGGCGCGTTGGAGTCCAAACGGACGCTATCTTGCAATGGTTAGGTCGTCAGGAGGAACTCCCGTTGATTTTAGCGATTTAGCCGTGCTGGACACAACAACAGGAAATTTGTATGTAATGGCATTTTCTCCTGACGCGCAAGGCAGGCATTATGTATGGGATATTACTTGGGCTCCAGATAATTACCATTTAGCGGCTATTGGGAAAGTTTCTGCTTATCAACATTGCGCCCCAAATTGTATGGATGATGTTGATAGGCTTTATTTAGTTGATTTTATTTCTAAAAAAGCCGACCTAATTTTTCCTTCAATTCAGTTTTCTAGCGGTAGCATAGGAAATAATCTTGCATGGTCGCCAGACGGAACAAAGATATTGGCGCAATGTTTAACTGGAAAGCAAAGACGATTATGTCTTATTTCCGTCCACATCGGCGGACAATGATTGCATGTCCAAAACCGTAAATCAAACATGACCTTACTCTCTCAATTCAAATTCAAAGGCAACCAGGAAAAAGCCGTCACGGATTCATCGTCCGCGATTGCAGTCACGGCTGGAGCGGGTTCGGGCAAAACGCTTTCCTTGGTGGGACGTTATTTGCATTTGCTCGAACAGGGCTACCCCATCCGATCCATCCTTGCCATCACCTTCACCGAGAAAGCCGCGCGTGAAATGCGCTCGCGTATTCGCAACGCGCTTTTCACTCCAAAAGAATTAACCGCTAAGACCGCAAAGAGCGCGAAGGAAGAACAAGAAAAAAATCTTAGCGATCTTGGTGCGCTTCGCGGTTCAAATATTGACTCTGCAAGAATCGGAACAATTCATAGTTTATGCGCCGAAATCCTTCGCGCCCACCCCGCCGAAGCGGGACTTGATCCCGCCTTTGAAGTTCTAGAAGAAGGACTATCCGCCGCGCTGCAAGCTGAAGCAATTGAGTCCGCGCTGGCATGGGCTGCGACAGATGAACAATCTGTTTCGCTATTTGGCGTTTTCAAGGAAAACGAACTGCGACAAATTCTCAACGCATTGATGAGCCGAAGATTGGATGTGACTGCCGAGTCCGCTTTAGCGGACTTCCACGAACTGAGGCAGGACTTTAGTCCGACGGAACCCCGCCAGCCAAAGCCTAACCTGCTAGAAACATTCTCCGCAACTCTTAACTCGTATCTCGCAACCCACCTCGACTTCCCCGCCTGGCTCGACTCCCTTTCCACCCTCGCCTCCATAAAATCCTCCTCCCCCGAAGATAAACTCGAACTCGCCCGCCAAACGGTTCTAGCAAAATGGGACGAAATCCAAAAATCCCGCGCTTCCAAAAAATGGGACGATGTTCTCGCCTCACTCGCCGCCCTCCGCAAAGCCATCTCCACGCAGGGACAAAAAGCCAACTGGGACGACATCGAAACTGTCCGCGAGTCCATGCGGCAACTCAAAGACACCTACGACGAACATCTCAAATTCCTCGCCGAAAAATCCCGCTTCGCGTTGGATGAACAACTCGCCGCGCATCTTCCCACCGTCCATCGTCTGCTTGACCAGACCCTGCGCGAATATCAACGCCTCAAAGAACACCGCCTCGACTTCGACGACCTCGAAGGACTCACTGCCCAACTGCTGACCACGCACCCTGAAGTCCGCGAGCAGATTCAATCCGAACTCCGCGCCGTCCTCGTGGACGAATTTCAAGACACCAATGACCGACAGCGTCAAATCGTGTATGCGCTGACGGGTTTCAATTCACAATCCCCAATTACCAATCTCCAATCACCAATCGAAAATCGTAAATCTGAAATCGTAAATCTGTTCGTCGTCGGCGATTCCAAACAATCCATCTATCGTTTTCGCTCCGCCGATGTGACCGTCTTTCGCCAAGTCCAAGCCGACATCAAAGCCTCTGGCGGCGAACTGATTGACCTCGACCTGACCTTCCGCGCCCACAAGCCCCTGCTCGAACAACTCAACGCCTTGCTGGCGCCCATCCTCGGCGAGACCGACGACCCCGCACGACCTTACGCCGTTCCATTTGCGCCGCTTCACGCCTACCGCCCAAATCCCATCCGCGAAAACATCCAACCGCCCTTCATCGAATTTCACCTCGGACTTGGCGAATCCGCCGACGAAGGACGCGCCGCCGCCGCGCAAGCCCTTGCCACTCGCCTGCGCGAACTCCACCAAACCGAAGACTTTGCCTGGGGCGACATGGCGCTGCTCTTCCGCTCGTCCACCGCCTACGATGTTTACGAAAACGCGCTCGAAGCGGCGGACATCCCATTCGTCACCGTCGCGGGACGCGGCTTCTATGACCGTCCCGAAATCCGCGACCTGCTCAACATCCTCGCCGCCATCGCCGACCCCACCGACGACCTCGCCCTCGTCGGCGCCCTCCGCTCCCCCGCCTTCGCGATTCCCGATTCGGAAATCTATCGTCTTCGCTATCCCAACGGCGCAACCGCTCCCACCAAAATTTTCGAGACGTTAAGTACACAAGTAGATAGGTACACAAGTACACACGCGCAAGCGGAAAACGGAACACGCTCCACGCCCCACGCGACATCAATTACCAACAACCAATTACCAATTACTCTTCATCCTTCCACCATCCTCACCGAACTCCACGAACTCTCCTCCCGCGCCCCCGCCGCCGCCATCCTCAAACGCCTACTCGACCTCACCCACTACCGCGCCATCCTCTCCAGCAACCCCAACGGCGCGCGCATGATTCGCAACGTTGAAAAACTGCTCGCCGACGCGCACCGCTCGCACCTCGTCAGCTTGACCGACTTCCTCGCCTACGTCCAGACCCTGCGCGACGTCGGCTTGCGCGAAGGCGAAGCCCCCGCCGACTCATCGAACGCAGGCGCCGTCCAACTGATGACTGTCCACAAAGCCAAAGGACTCGAATTCCCCCTCACCGTCCTCGCTGACGCCGCTTACGAACATCGCGGCAACTCCGCAAAAATCCAACTCACCGACACCCTGCTCCTCGACCTGCGCGACGACGACTTCCACTCCACCGCCTGGCAACTCGCCGCCCGCCTCGAAGATGACCGCGCCCAAGCCGAAGACGCCCGCCTGCTCTACGTCGCCGCCACCCGCGCCAAAGAAAAACTCCTCATCAGCGGACACGTCAAACAGAAAAAGGATGGTCTCTCGCTCAACGGCTGGCTTTCCCATTTCTCTTTTTTGGAAAATCTCATCCCCGAATTTCCCCTCCTCGAAAACGGAATCTACACTGAGATTTATCGCTACTCCCAAGCAGACGAACCCTCCGTGCCTCAACCTGATCCAACACCTCAAGCCGAATCTCCCCGCGAGTCTGATCTGCTTGAACCCCTCATCCCAGCGTCATCCGCTACTGAAGAGAAACTCCGCGCCCGCGAATCCGACCCGCCGCAACGAGTCTGGCGCATCGTCTCCAACGCTTCGCGCAAAACCCCACGCGCCCCCGCCTGGCTCGTCGGACGACTCGTCCACGAAGCCCTGCGCCGCTGGCGTTTCGATGATTTGGAAAACTTCCTCAAACCTTTTGCCCTCGAATCAGGACTGACCGACGAAGCCGAAATCCACGCCGCCATTCAAGAATCCCGCCATCTCCTAGAGCGGCTACGCGCAGACAAACTCTTCACCGAACTCGAATCGGCGGAACGCCACCACGAAGTCCGCTATGATTTACCCGATGGGCGCGGCATCATGGATTTGTTTTATCGCACCGCAGCAGGCTGGTTTATCATTGACTTCAAAACCGACGATGTCCACAGCGACGCCGAAGCGCAATCCGCCATCAGCCAGAACGGGTACGACCGTCAGGTGGCGCGATATGCCGAGGCAATCAGCAACCAACTCAAGGTTAAGGCAAAGACGCGGCTCGTCTTCCTAAATGTGAATGGCGAAGTAAAAATCTACGAGTAAATATCCGGTAGTCACCCTGTTGGGTGTGGTTGAAATAAGGTATAGATAGGCAAACTTTGGATATTCGGAGGCGGTATGGTGAAATTAGCCAAACCTGGAGACTTTTGTTCAAACCAAGGATGCCCGGACTATGAAAAGCTGCAAAGCGCAAGCCAGCACAACATCATAAAAGCTGGCAAGACCAAAGCAGGCGTACAACGACATGAATGTACAACCTGCCATCGCACATTTACAGCGACAAAAGGCACGTTATTCTACGGCAAACGTACTTCAGCAGAGACAATCCTTGAAACCTTGGCGTTTCTGGCGGAAGGAAATCGTATCAGCAGTTTGAGCCGTGTCAAAGGGATCAAAGAAGATACGATTTTGAGTTGGTTGCGAGAAGCAGCACGGCATACAGACGCTCTCAAGGATGTGTTGCTGAAGGATTTCAAGATCAAGCGTGGTCAGTTGGACGGTCTGTGGCTGTTCATTCAGAACAAAGGACAAAAAAAGCCAGTTGAACAGTCAGCCAGTCGAAGGAAAGGATGAAGCTGGAGAATTCATGCGTTCCACCATGTTGGACATGGATAGCTAATCACTAACTGATGAGGAGATTGCTTCGTCCCGATAAGAACATTCGGGATGGTATCGGGAAGAGCACCATCCTCGCAACGACAGGGATATTCACAAGTTATAATCCCCACATCATGACCGACTCGAAACTTATCCTCGTCACCGGCGCAACTGGCTATGTGGGCGGGCGTCTTGTGCCGAAACTGCTTGAAGCTGGTTACCGTGTGCGCTGCCTTGTGCGCGATCCCTCCCGTTTGCAGGGACGCGCCTGGCTTAATAAAGTGGAAGTGGTGAAAGCGGACGGTCTTTCAACGGATGAACTCGCATGTGCGTTGAAAGGCGTATCCACGGCTTACTATCTCATTCATGGAAAACAGGGCGGAAAGGTAAACGCCGAGCGCGATCTGCAGGTGGCGCGTAACTTCTCGCACGCCGCAGAGGAAGCGGGCATTGAAAATATCATCTATTTCGGCGAACTGGTTGACCCAGCCGCCAATCTCTCACCTTATCTGCGCGCGCGCCATGAAACGGGATATTTATTGCGCTATGGGAAGACTCCCGTCACGGAATTTCGCGCGGGTATGATTGTCGGCTCAGGCAGTGCCCTTTTTGAAATGATCCGCTATCTGGTCGAGCGTGAGCCGCTGCTCGTCTGTCCCACATGGTTCTATTCACAGGCGCAGCCAATTGCAATCCGCGATGTGCTGGCTTATCTGGTGGATGCGCTCAAAACGCCCGACTGCACGGGCCGTGTGATCGAAATCGGCGGGCCGTCACGCCTCACTTACGCCGATATGCTTTTGGGATACGCAAAGGAACGTGACTTAAAACGCTGGCTGATTCGGACTCCGATCAATGCGCCGCGACTTTCCGCTTATTGGGTGCATATGGTGACTCCCATCCACTGGCGCGTCGTGGCCCCGCTGATAGAGGGTCTGCGCGCGAGACTCATTGTCCGCGACGACGCAGCAAAAAAACTCTTCCCGCATATCAAGCCGATTGATTTCCAGACTTCCGTTCATCTTGCGCTGGGACGCATCCAAAGGGATAACGTCGAAACCAGCTGGTCGGATGCGCTTGTCATTGCGATGGGGGACTTCAAACCTTATCAATTCACTGTTGAAGAAGGGATGTTCATCGAGCGCCGTCAAATTCTGCTTGACCTCAAACCCGAATCAGTCTTCCGCGCCTACATGGGAATTGGCGGCGAGCGCGGCTGGCTTTATATGAACTGGGCGTGGGCAATGCGCGGCTGGATGGATAAAGCCATCGGCGGTGTTGGCTTGCGGCGTGGACGTCGTCACCCCGATGAAGTTCACGCGGGCGAGGCGCTTGATTTCTGGCGTGTGGAAACTGTTGAGAAAAATACGCGTTTACGTCTGCTGGCTGAGATGAAGGTGCCGGGCAAGGCCTGGCTCGAATTTGAGTCGCAAAAACAGGATGATAAGACCCTGCTGACAGTCTCCGCTTATTTCGCTCCGCACGGCCTCAGCGGATTTTTATACTGGTACGCGATGTGGCCTTTCCATAAATTCATCTTCGATGGTCTCACTCGCAGGCTTGCCTCCCGTGCGCGAATATTGGGCCGGTAATTTCCCCACGGAGCGCGGACTTCAGTCCGCGATTTGCAGAAAAGCGGACTGAAGTCCGCATTCCACTGGTGAACAAAATACCACTCTTTCTTCCTTCCTCTTTCCTCTCCTCGCTTATCTCCTCGGCTCACTCCCTTTCTCAATCTGGGTCACACGCTTCGTCAAAGGTGTGGATGTGCGGAATGCTGGCTCAGGTCACGCCACAACAACCAACACCATCCGTCAGGCGGGATTCGGCTGGGGTGCGCTGGTCTTTATTTTGGATGTGGCGAAGGGATTTATTCCAACGTTTCTTGCATTTCATCAGGATGGAATGCCGACTTATCTTGTTGCGGTCACTGCTGCATGTGCGGTGATCGGCCACTGCTGGCCGTTGTTTGCAAACTTCCGCGGCGGGATGGGGTTGGCTACAGCAGGTGGAAGTTTCCTCGCGGTGAATCCGCTGGCGTTTTTGATTTCCCTTGGATTGCTGATCCTGCTTGTTTTGGTGGTTCGACATTCCGCCCGCGCGAGTGTGTTCGCTGGCATATTTGCCGCGCCCGCACTTTGGGTTTTCAGTATTCGCGATACGGCTTTTTGGGTGGCGCTGGGTGCGGGACTTGTGATCGCGGTCCGCTTTTTGATTGATTGGAACCGAAAATACCGTGAACTTTGGCTGGATCGCGAGAAAACTTCGAGCTGAGATTCTGATCCAGTTGACAGAGCAGGTTTGAGCAGGAAGAGACTGGGTGCGTTGCACCTGACTCAATGGGAAAATCCAAATCGAGCAGAGTCTGCTTATTAATCAGAAAAATCCCCCCTTTCAGGTGCGACGCACTTCTGGTAAACAAAAAGAGCCTCAGTTCAAAACTGAAGCTCTTTCTATTCTCCCAACAACCAATCTATAAGCCCGACTTTCTTTTTTGCGATTTCCTCCAGCCTCGGCATGGACATGATCACAACCGTGATGTTATCGTGCCCGCCGCGGTCGTTGGCGAGGTTGATGAGCGCCTCCGCCGCATGTTTCATATCCTTTTTCGAGCGGATGATCTTGAGTATCTCATCGTCCCAAACCAAATCTGTCAATCCGTCGGTGCATAACAAAATCGTATCGCCGGGTTCAAGATGAAACCCCTGATTATTTTCGGACTCTTCGTTGCTTTCTTCATTGTCAATCCGCAAACGAAAATCCACATCGGGCAGTTTGATGCCGCCCAAATATCTGCGAATGACATGCACATTTGGATGGTCGCGCATTTGCTCGGTGGTGATAATGCCTTTTTCATAGGCTTCCTGCACCCAGGTATGATCGATGGTCAGGCGTTGGATTTGCTTGCCGCGTAAAAGATAAATGCGTGAATCCCCAACATAAGCTGTGTAGAGTCTATTCTCGATGACCCACACACAGGCGCAGGTTGCGCCCATGCCTTCCTCCTCATCCCTGCCAGCCGAATGCGCGGCGATGGCCTGGCTTGCATCATGGATTGCGGTCTCGAGGATTTTGATGGGCTTTTTTGCGTTACTCTCCGCCACCCCCATGGTGATATAGTTCACGCCAAGTTCCGCCGCCACTTCGCCGGCGCGGTGGCCGCCGATCCCATCTGAAACGATTGCAAAGACAGAGGGGCGCGCGTCTTCCCTGCTTAGCTGGAACGATGAAACTGCATAGCGATCTTCATTGTTCTTGCCGGACATTCCGGCATGGCTAAGCGCGGCTACATGAAGATGGGCAAGTGTGGAACGGATCATTATTCAATGGTTTGAACAGTGATTTTTGGGTTTGAAATCACCGGCGGTATTGTTAATGCAAAACGAAATATTAATTGGCCGAAGTGTACCATATCCCCATGCGCAAGCCGATAGCCCTCACGGGGGATGGGCTCATAATTGACCCACGTGCCGGCAATGGAATTATTGTCCAATAACAGGAAGCCGCCATCGTCTGTTTGCCTCAACCGCGCATGGACAGAGGAAATCGAAGGATCATCCATGATCTGGGTGCATTGCACCGGGTCTGTGCCAAATACGATCTCGTTTTCGATAACAAGGATGGGGGCAGCCACAACAGCTTGACCATCCGCATTGATACGGATGAAGGACGCCACGGCATCCCGCCCCTCTTTCGCTTCTTTTTTGGACTTTGAAGCTGGTGCGGCTTTCTTTGAGAGGAGACTCCGCTCTTTGCTTTTTCCCGCAGGGACAATGGGCACCGGCGCTTCCATCACGGCTGCCACGGTCTGTGTCAGCGGGTCTGCCTCAGCGCGGCGTGCCTCCTGTGCGGCGCGCAGGGATGGAAGGCGCAATCGTCCGCTTAAGAGAATGAAGAAGAGAACAAGCCCGGCAAGGATGATCGAGCCGAAGGTGATGGGTGTTCGGTATTTTGCGAGGAACGCGGCCGGCCCGCTGGGCGGCTTGACAACCGTTACCGTGATGGGCACTGCCATGCTGGTCTTGCTCAGGCCGAGGATGTCCATCGCTTCGACGATGATCTGATGTTCGCCGCTGTCTGTATAAGATGAGAGATTCCAGTTGAATTTATTGAACGGTTCAACCGTGTTCTCATCCGCGATCACACCATCCACATACAAGGTTGTGCGCGTCAGGTCGCGTACATGACCGTCGGGGAATTCGATGATGATCTCAAGTTCCTGTGCTGTGGGTTGAAGATTTTCAGTATTAAAGGGGTCATCTGCTGGAGCCTGGCGCGTGATCTGGGTGGACGGCGTCACAGGGATCGGGTTGGGCGGCTGAATATCCATGCTGAATTTCTGGTCAGCGGAAACTGCCGCGCCCGCGGGCAGAGTCACTTGCGCGCTCAGGGTATGTTCGCCCGCGGTCTTTAAGCGTGACGTATATGAAAGCATGTAGATTCGGCGCAGCGGAGAGAAATAAGCTTCGGGGTCCGGGAACCTTTCCTCGCCCGAATACTGGAACATCGTCCCGCCTGTTTGGATTGCCATGTTGTTGAAGGCCGCCGCGCTGGTCGTAGCGAAATTCGTGTTGGCATCCACGTACCAGATGAAAATGCGGATCTTGTTTTCAACCGCGCGTTGAATGAACGGTTCGAGCGACGAGGCCAGGTTGAAATCATCCATTTGTGGGGTGATGAAGAAGATGGCGCGTTTCATGCCCAGTTGCGGCGTCTGCGCGCTGACAGTGTCCATGGCGGTGGCGAGGGATTGCAGGTTGGGAATCGATGCGCGGAAATCGGGCTGGAAGCCGTTCAGCCCAACCACAAAGTCAGCGGCGCTGGCGTGGTTGATGACGGCCCCCGCCTGACTGACAAGGCTGAAATCATCGGGCAGATCGGCGGGGCGGCTTTGCGCCCACTGAGCCAGCACCTGTGACACTCGTTGAAAGCGCGAGATGCCAATCGGGTTGCGCGCGTCCAATGGCGTGCCCTGATTGACGGCAATCACCAATTGCAGGGGAATGGCCATCTCGGTCAGCGAGTCGACCGGGAGTGTGGCCCCGTCTTCGATAACGGAAACAGCTTCGGGCTTGAGTCCGGAAGCGAAAAATTTTTGGGAGTCGAATATATCCAAAAGCGCGGAAACTGTCGGGAAGGCGGAAACATCCGCAGGGTAAAGATCCGCAGAGGCTGGCGTTTGCTGTGCGTGTGCGCTTGGCGCAACACTGAGAAGCAGGCTTAGGCTGAAGAGCAGGGTGAGGAACTTACGCATTTGCCTCAATGATAATCGGAAATCTGAAATCGTAAATCGGAATCACTCCCATTCAATGGTCGCGGGCGGCTTGCTTGTAATATCATAGACCACCCGATTAATTCCTTCCACTTCATTCACAATTCGGCTGGACACTTTCGCCAATAGTTCATGCGGCAGGCGTGCCCAGTTGGCGGTCATAAAATCCTCGGTCGTTACCACGCGGATCGCGGCCGCCTCTTGATACGTGCGCATGTCGCCCATCACCCCCACCGATTTAACGGGGAGCAAAACAACAAAAGCCTGTGAAGCCGAGCCGCCTTTTCCTAAAACCCCTGCTTTGGATAATTCCTCCTGCAAGATAAAGTCCGCCGCCCGCAGACGGGATACACGCTGCGGCGTACACTCCCCGAGACAGCGCACGGTCAAGCCTGGACCCGGGAATGGCTGCCGCCAAACAAGGCTTTGACTCAGCCCGAGCGCTTCGCCCACCAACCGAACTTCATCCTTGAATAAATAGCGCAAAGGCTCAACGAGTTTGAACTTCATATCTTCGGGGAGTCCGCCTACATTGTGGTGCGACTTGATCTTTTCCGCCTTGCTGCGATCAGGCCCGGAAGATTCAACCACATCTGGATAGATTGTTCCCTGTACCAAATAATTCGGCTGGCCCACATTCTTCGCTTCCCGTTCAAAAATGCGGATAAATTTCTCGCCGACGATCTTTCGTTTTTGTTCCGGGTCAGTCACTCCCTTGAGAGCACCGAGAAAATCGTCACTGGCTTCCACTGTAATCAACTCAACTCCAAGTCCGCCACGCAAAGCGGATGCGACTTGTTCGCCTTCTTTATGCCGAAGCAAACCGGTATCCACGAAGACAGTCACAAGCTGGTCGCCGATGGCTTTATGCACCAGCGCCGCCGCGACGGTTGAATCCACGCCGCCGCTGACAGCCGCAAGCACGCGTTCATTCCCAACTTGTTCACGAATCCGTTTGACGCTTGCTTCGATAATGGAGGAAGGAGTCCAGTCAGGTTTGACTCCGCAAATGTCAGTTGCAAAATGTTTGAGCAATTCAATTCCATTGGGTGTGTGATGAACTTCGGGATGAAACTGAACGCCGAAATATTTCCTTTGCATGTCGCCCATTGCCGCAAATGGACTATTCCCTGATTTTGCCAGTGCGACAAATCCATCGGGCATTTTCGTGATCCTGTCACCGTGCGACATCCACACCTGGGATAATCCCAAGAGTAGGGGCGGGGTAACCCCGCCCCTACTATCAATAATCAATTCAATTTCAGCAGACCCATATTCGCGATGAGCGGATGAATCGACCTGGCCGCCAAGCGCATGGGTGAGAGCCTGCATCCCGTAGCAAATCCCAAGAATGGGCAGGCCTGACTCTAAAATAAACTTTTGAATATAAGGCGCGTTCTCTTCATAAACGGACTTGGGTCCGCCGGAGAGGATGAATCCTTTGGGATTGATTGAGAGGATTTTTTCCTGCGGTGCGTCCCACGGGAATAACTCACAATAAACGTTTACTTCACGCACACGCCGCGCAATGATCTGCGCGTATTGCGAACCGAAATCAAGAATGGCGATTGAATTCATATATTAATCCCGTAGGGGCGGGACGCTTCGCAGCCCCGCCCCTACATATCTGAAATAAGATGAAAATGCAAATGCGGAAAATCCTGATACTCGCCGCCATTTACAATGAGACGATATGCCTGCAAATGGAATTCATCCACTAGGCTTTGGACTGTGGAATATAGGTCGGTGAGAAAAGCCGTGTCCGCCGGGTCGAATTGCGCGAGGGATACGACTTCACGCTTCGGCATGATCAGCACGTGAAACTTATAGCTGGGAGAAGGATGCTGAAACGCAAGCAGGTTCGAGGTCTCGCGCAGACGCGCGACTGGGATGAGGAAACTCATGTGGGCGAAGGTCCATCCGATCAGCCGAATGATAATCGGATTCCAGAGCAAATGTTTCAACGTTTGAACGTTAATCCACGAACGTGATTTTGTTGTTATCCAATGAAGCGATACAGGCCAGGGATTCAACTTGAACGCCCACAGGTTTGAGCGCTTCGCGTCCGCCCTCAAAATCTTTTTCAATGAGCGCGCCAATGCCGACAATTTGCGAACCTGCGGCTTCTGCCAAACGAACGAGGCCAAGTATGGTCGCGCCGGAAGCGAGGAAGTCATCGATGATAAGAACCTTTTCGTTGTTCGCGAGATATTCAGGCGAGACGATCAACTCGACCATTCGTCCCTTGGTGTGGGAAGGCGCGAGGGTGAGGTAGACCTGATCGGGCATGGTGATTGGCTTGGTCTTGCGCGCATATACAACAGGCAGCCCAAGATGGAAGCCGGTAGTAAGCGCGGGCGCGATGCCTGAGATTTCGGCGGTGAGGATTTTGGTCGCGCCGACGTTGGCGAAACGTTTTGCAAACTCCCGCCCGCAGGCATCCATGAGGGCCGGGTCAACCTGGTGATTAATAAAACTATCCACTTTCAAAATTCCATTTCCCAAGACTTGCCCCGCTTTTAGAATACGTTCCTTCAACTCTTTCATTATGCCTCCGCATTGACTACAGAGTGCCGCATAAATAACTAAACTAGAATTGCAGTTTTTACCCGAAATCTTTTCGGCGAGTTTTATTATTTATGCAACACGCGGTAGACAGATTTTTCTGTATTGTACAACGTGAAAGAAGAACGTGCCAGAGATGGATAACAATGATTTTCGCTTATCCTGGATAATCTATTTTGAGAACCACTCTGATTCTTGTATACAAACAACACGGAATTCACCGGAAAATACTTTGGCTCATGTGTAATCCGTGTACGGACGTTAGAGAACGTCCGCTACGCGATAACCGTTTTGCACATTCTTTACAGATGAGCCAATACTTTTAATCCGTTCTTTCCCGTGAATTCTGTGTACAAAATGGGATTGTTTGCGGCGACCCTCAACGAGTCCTTCATTAAGGCCATCAAAAAGATTGTGTTAGAATTCTTTTTGTGAATAATGAAATAATTTTATTGCTGGCGTCCAACTCGCCGCGCCGCAGACAATTGCTTGCACTCGGGAACTGGAAGTTCAATGTCACCGTCTCGGATGTGGATGAGAGTCAACTGGCGGATGAAACGCCGAAGGAATACGTGTTACGTCTCGCGCAAGCCAAAGCAATGGCGGTGCTTGAAAAAGCGCACCCGAAAAATATCATCATCGGCTCGGATACTGCGGTGGTGGACGGCGATGAAATACTCGGCAAACCAAAAGATAAAGAAGATGCTGAGAGGATGCTCAAACAGTTGCGCGGACACACGCATCAGGTCTTTACGGGTGTGGTTGTTTACCGCGTGGACGATGAAACCATGCTGACAGAGCTGTGCATAACGGACGTTCCAATGCGCGCATATTCAGATGATGAGATCAAAGCGTATGTCCAAACCGGTGACCCGATGGATAAGGCTGGTGCATACGCCATTCAACATCCTGATTTCCAGCCAGTTGCCTCGATGCAGGGATGTTATGCCAGTGTGATGGGACTTCCCATGTGCCATGTCCTGCGCGCTTTGCGAAAGTTGGATGTTTCGCCAAAGGCCGATGTCCCTTTGGCCTGTCAAACTCTTTTGAATTATCAATGTCAGGTTTCGAGCGGAATTTTGAGCGATGGTATTGCGACATAAATGTCGCGGTACATTTGATCCACAATAACAAAAAAGGAAACAAATGAAAGTTTTACGCTGGATAAACTATATTTTGATACTGGCTTTTCTATCATCTTGCAGTTCGGGTGAAACGGGAGGCAATCCGATCTCCGATCTATTTGCTTCACCCACGCCGGTCATTCTGCCTACTGCGCATGTAAACATAACCCCCGCGCCGAATGCGCAGGCGGCAGTCACAAAATATTTGGATGCCTTGCTGAAGGATGATTATGCCGGCATGTACGATATGCTGGATACGGCCAGCCGCGAAGCGGTCACGCTTGAGGATTTTTCCAATTACTATAACGATACGCTAAATAACATGAGCGCATCCAGTATCGAATACGCGGTCAACTCGGAGAAGCTTGGTACTCGCAATGCCGAGGTTGCATTTAATGTCACATACCATACTGCTCTTGTGGGTGATCTCAACAGGAATATTCTCATGCACCTGACCAATGAAGATGGCGGCTGGAAGGTGCAATGGGAGGATGGGCTCATCCTGCCTGAACTGGCGGGTGGTAACGTGCTTCGAATGGATTACAGCGTTCCCGCGCGCGGCGATATTTATGATAAGGATGGCAATCCGATCGTTTCGCAAGCTGATGCGCTCGCTTTTGGCATTCAAACTGGTCAGATTGACCCGGACTTGCGCGGAACCCTGACGGCAGAAGTGGGAAAACTTTGCGGGTTTGATCCCCAAATGATCGAAGACCAAATAGATTTTAATGGCCCTGGCTACTATTTGCCGATGTGTGAAGCCACGCGTGAGGAAGCCCAGCGTTTACTTTCGATCAACCCCGGTGGATTGGAATACTTCGAATACAAATCCCGCTATTATTTTAAAACAGGCCTCGCGCCGCAGGCGGTTGGATATACATTATCCATTTCCCCTGAACAGGTAAACACATATCGCCGCCTTGGTTATGATGGAAGTGAAAAGGTCGGGCAATCTGGCATTGAGAAATGGGCGGAACAATATCTGGCTGGTAAACATGGTGGCGTCTTGCATATTGTCAGCCCCAGCGGACAAATCATCAGCACGCTGGGCCAGAGCAGCCCGAAAGCGGCAGACTCGGTCTATCTCACGCTGGATAGCAATATGCAGTCCTATGCTCAGAGGGCAATTGAATTCTTCCCTGTTGGCGGCGCGGTGGTGGTCATGGAAGTGAAAACGGGACGCGTCATCGCGATGGCATCTTCACCGCATTTTGACCCCAACACCTTCGAGCAGAACAATAACAATGCGGGCGGCTCCAACCTGTTGCCGGAGGGATCGCAGCTTAACCGCGCTGCACAGAGCGCGTATCCGCTTGGCTCGGTGTTCAAGATCATTACTTTTTCAGCCGCGCTTGATAGCGGACTGTATACGAAAGACACAACCTACGATTGCCAGTATGATTTTACAAGGCTGAACATTATCATGCATGATTGGACCTGG
>JACRBH010000162.1 GCA_016234535.1 Chloroflexota bacterium | reverse complement strand
TTAAGTTAACAGCTTTGTTGGCTGCGTGTTTTATCACATACTTTGATTTATAATTCCACCCACTATGCTTAAGATCATCCTGCACGCGCAGAACCAGATCATGCCTTTTTGCGAAGCAGCGCGTGAACTGCGGATCCAAAACTCGCCGCTCTGGCTGCATCAGCGCAATTTACTTGCGCCGTATGTGACCCGTGAAATGGAATTGAAACAGGGTGAGCGAATGCAGCCGGTGCGGGAACCCACCATTGTCTATCGCGACAACCTTTTCTTTGACGAATTCTATATCAACGCGTTCATGGAAGAAGCCATCAAGCGGAATAAACCTGTCCGCGCGGCCTTTAAATCTGCTGACCCGGCCTTTCGCGAGCACGCTTTGCCGCTCTCCACATCCTATACACCAGCGGGTAGTTTATACCTGGCAGACTTGTGGTATTACCCCAACGGCCCGACGGCAGGAGTTGATCCGCTTGTAATCGATATGCAGGCGCGCGAGATCGGCTATTATCACGTGCCGACTTACATGGGAGATCAAAGCGGAGACCTTGTTTTTCAAGTTCCGTTACGCGCCCTGCTTGCAATCGATTCTTGGGTGCATGTCTTTATTGCCGATATGGTGTTCGGCCAATTTGCGCGCGGGGCGCGTTTTGAAAAGCGGCTGAACGAAGATGTGAAATTTAAAATAAAAATCCTTGGCAAGGCGATCTATGAAGGCCGCCAGGTTTTGGAATCTTCTGAATTGGTGAAAGTGGGCAAAGGCTGTGTGATCGACCCAAGCGCAGTCATACATGGACCTGCGATCATTGGCGATAACGTCACCATCAATGCGGGCGCTGTCATTGAAAACAGTATTATCGGTAACAATGTAAACATCTCACAGGATGTGCAGGTCATGCTTTCGGTGGTGGGTGACGGAGCCTTCCTGCCATTCCGCGCCGCGTTGTTCATGACAACGCTCATGGAAAACAGTATGTTGGCGCAAAACACCTGCCTGCAAATGTGCATCATCGGCAGGAATACTTTCATCGGCGCCGGCTCCACTTGGACAGATTACAACCTCATTCCCGCGCCGCTGCGCGCCCGTGATGGAAACGGGAAATTAAGTTTATCGAACCGTCCGGTATTGGGCGGCTGTGTGGGACATAACTGCCGCATCGGTTCCGGCATGATCGTGTACCCCGCGCGCACCATTGAATCCGACGTTGTGCTGGCGGCATCCAACACGCGGCGTGTGATCGACCGCGACATTTCATTCGCAGAGAGCGATCATCACCATCTTAAGCTCGCTCATTTGCATCAAACTCCATATCATAAGAACTTGAAAGACAGTGCAGAATCATGGTAAACGGTTATCGAGCATCGTCGAGATAAAATGGATAGCTTCGCCTTCATCATTCACCCCATCGATCCCAAGCGAGATGTCAGCCGCAAGTTTCCATTTTTAGGAAAAGTACTGAATGAGAGACAGATAGATTTTTTTTCCACGTTCTTTCCGCCAGTTTATATTTCGGAGATCGAGGGTATTACGTCACAGGCTACAGGCAAAACGGTCAAGGGCTGGTTCATCGCCTGCCCTTATACACCGCGCCGCATGATGGAGTTGCCCGAGCGCACGGTCTATCGTAAAATTATTCAAACCGGCCGCATGGCTGAAAAACTTGGCGCAAACATTCTTGGCCTCGGCGCTTTTACCTCCGTGGTCGGCGATGCGGGTGTGACCATTGCCAATGCGCTGGATATACCGGTCACCACCGGCGACTCGTTCACGGTTGCGATGGCTGTACAGGCCATACGGGAAGCGGCGCGGGTGATGGATATTAAAATGGAAGACGCGACGGTGGCCATCGTTGGCGCGACTGGGGCGATTGGGCGCGTCTGTGCCGAACTGTTGGCTGGTGAAGCGGCACGGACATTGCTTCTGGCCCGGGATGAGAAAAAACTCCAAGTCCTGCGAGACAGGCTCCAGGTTAAGGCTCGAAGCGAGCTCCTCATCAGCACGAAAATGGATGTTTTAAAGGATGCCCAGTTGATTCTGACAGTTACAAGCTCGATCCATGATGTCATCCGCCCGGAACATTTGCAGCGGGGCAGTGTAGTTTGCGATGTGGCGCGCCCCCGTGATGTTTCTGCAATGGTGGCGGCTGTGAGAGATGATATATTAGTCATTGATGGCGGCATGGTGGATGTGCCGGGTCCCGTGAATTTCCACTTTGATTTCGGTTTTCCTGAAGGAAAGGTGTACGCGTGCATGGCTGAAACCATTGCGCTGGCTCTGGAAGGCCGCTTTGAGGATTACACGGTAGGCAGGGATATTACGCTTGAACGTGTAAAAGATATTACCGCGATGGCTGATAAACACGGCTTTCGCATGAGTGGTTTTCGCTCGTTCGAGCGTGAAGTTACAAGCGAACAGATCGAAACCGTTAAAAAAAATGCTCGCATCGGCGCGCACACGCAGCGCGGCTAGAGGAGGCTCACATGGGAAATGCTCGCCTATTGGTAGTGGAAGATGATATTGATATCGCCAACATGCTCAAGATCTACTTCTCGGGCATGCAATATGATGTGGATGTGGCGCATCGCGGCCGCGACGCTTTGGAAAAGATCAAGCGCGCCCTGCCGCACTTGATCGTATTGGATATTATGCTGCCCGATATTGACGGTTATGAAGTCTGTCGTAACTTGCGGGTGAGCACCCGGACCAGCCATATTCCCGTTATCTTCCTTACCCAAAAAGATGAACGCAGCGATAAATTACAGGGGCTTGAACTGGGCGCGGATGATTACATCACCAAGCCCTTTGATATTGAAGAGTTGAAGCTGCGCGTGCAGGGCGCCATCCGCCGCTCGGAGCGTGAGAGTCTCACCGATCCGCGCACCGGTTTGCCGGCGGGACGTTTAATTGAAGAGCAGTTGCGCCGCATTATCCGCGAGGCCAATTGGGCGTTGCTCGATCTGCGTCTTAATCATTTTGAATCGTTCAAGGATGTCTATGGCTTCGTGGCCGGCGATGATGTGCTGCGTTTTGCGGCGATGGTGATCGGCGAAGTGGTGGATGAAGTTGGAACGACAAGCGATTTCATCGGCCATGCGGGAGGCGATAACTTCATCATCATTTCGACCAATGAGGCCGCGCTGAATATTCGCAAGCGATTAAAGGAACGTTTCGCCGAGGAAGTACAAAGCCACTATAACTTTATAGACCGCCAGCAGGGATTCATTCAGGCCCCAAAAGCTGACGGCACTTTTGAAAAAGTGCCGTTCATGACATTTTCGGCGGGGTTGGTTTCGCCGAGTTCACATTCCTTCGCAGATATCCGTGAAATTACGGAGCTTGCGGCCGATGCGCGGCGTCAGGATGCCGCGTCCGATTCCGCCGGCTGATAAGGTACGCGTTTCTCATGGTTTCCGGATTTGGCGTCAGCCTGTTAATTGCCGGGGGGATAAGTATCGCCCTGGTACTGGTGGTATTACGCTTATTTACGCGGCCACAAATTAACGCTCAGGCTGAATCGGCCAAATTGGCATTCCCCGAAAATACCCAATCAAACCAGGCAGTAGTCATCCTCCAGCCAGGTGGACGTGTGGAGTACATCAGCGCGCTGGCGCGTTCCTATTTCAACCTGCGTGAGAATGAACCTTATGACCTGGAGCGCCTCGCCCGACGCGTGCGCCCAACCAGCGATTTCCTGGATATGTGCGCTTCCCCCGGCTATGATCGTGTTTCCATTGGCGGAAAGCTGATGGAGATTGATTCTTATGAAATCCCCGGCGCTTACCCAATGATGTTGGTCTCTTTCCGTGGAAAGGATCAGGTCCCTGCGCTGGGACAGAGCAATGGCGCTTCGGAAGAGGTGTTGCGGGTGGTGACGGAGTTTAGTCAGGGCATTGCCGCAAGCCTTGATCTTGAAACCACCATGAAATCCGTTTTGGATAATGTCGGCCGTCTGGTGCCTTCAGATGTGCTGGAATTAAAATTGTGGAATTCCGAACATCAAGTGCTGGTTCCGTACCGTCTTCACCAATCCAATTCAAGTTCCAGCCGCGTGATCAATGTTTCCTCGTCGCAATTTGGAAGCCTGACGAATCGATTGATCGTGCGCCGCACCCCGACCCTGCTGACAGATGCGCGTTCGCAGCCCGAACTTGCTGTGAACGGTGAACTGCTTCCCATTCAATCCTATTTGGGAATCCCTCTCATGGCGGGCGGTGAATTGGTCGGCGCAGTGGAAGCGGGTCAGATGGGGGGCGGGGCATTTGGCGAGCATGATCTTGAACTCCTATCCCTGGTCTCTGCCCAGGCGGCTGTTGCAATCCGTAATGCGAAATTATATGAAGAGGAACAAAAGCGGGGAGCGGAACTCGCCGGGCTCGCAAACCTGAATCAAGTGCTTGGCTCTGTGCAGGATATGGCCGACATTTTTGCGCGGCTGGTGGAGAGTGTGTCTCCTTTATTTTCCGCAGAGATCGTCGGTTTCCTTCTATACAATGAAGAGAAGCATACGCTCGAAGCCAAAATCCCATTCCGCGGATTGCCGGCTCATTTTGTCGAGATCTATCACGCCAATGTCCCGGCGAGTAGTTCTGCCGAGCAGGTCATTGCAAACCAGCAGCCCATTGTTACGTTGAGCGCGGCCAGTGATGAGAATTGGCGTGCGCTTGGACTTTCAGATATTGCCATTGCTGCGAGCCTGCGTGATATTGCGCTTATTCCATTGGTATCTTCCGGGCGGATGCTTGGCTATTTGCAGGTGGGACATCACACCGGCGGCGTATCTTCCTTCAGTGTGGAAGAGATTCGTTTGATGAATATCGTGGCCAATCAGGCTGCGGCGATCATTGAAAATATTTTGCTGGTACAACAGGCGCGGACCCGCGCCCAGCGTTCCGATGCCCTGCGCCGTATCGCCAGCCTTTCTGGCTCCTCGGCCACGCTGGAAGAGGTTCTTAAATATTCGGTGCAGGAATTGGCGAATCTTTTCCAGGCTGACACAGGCGCGGTTTTTCTGATGGATGAATCGCGCGGTGAGCTGCGTCTGCGGCGCGAGTCCACATTTGGCGTATCGGATGATATCAGCAGTACTTTCATGCAGATATTCGTGGATGACCCGAATTATGCCTATACAGTTTCGGGAAGCCAGAAGCCGTTCCTATCCGGCCATCTCAGCACCGATAGAAGGGTCCTGCCGGCCTATCGCCCATTGACCGAGGCGCTTCGAATCGAATCGGCGATGGTGGTTCCATTAGTGGTGCGTGAAAATAGTATCGGCGAATTGATGTTGGGAAGTTTCAAGACTGATTATTTCAATTCTTACGACATTCAGATCGCATTCACTGCCGCTGGTCATTTGGCTACTGCCGTGGAATCCTCCAGCCTGCTGGCACAAACTGACGACTCGTTGCGCCGCCGCGTGGATCAACTTTCCGCGATCACGCGTGTCAGCCGTGAGTTGGGCGCATCCCTCGACCTTAAACATTTGCTTCAGATCATCCATGACGAAGGTCTTCACGCCGTAAGAGCGGATTGTTCCTCCATCATGTTATTCGAGCAGAACAGCGACCTGTCCAATCCGCGGATCGAGATGTTTGTTGGCTGCGAAGATGGACGTCAATTATCCTCCCTTGAACTGACAACCCTGAAAAAAGGTGATCCTCAAGTCATCATTGATTTTTCAGAGGAGAAAATTTCACCTCCGCACGATGGTGCCCGCTCGGCGGTCATTGCGCCGATTACATATCAGGCACAGGTAATCGGTTTGTTAAACCTGCATTCCAACCAACCGGGTTTCTTCACAACAGAACTGGTTGAGTTGGTTCAAACACTGGCAGTGCAGGCCGGCATTGCCTTAAGCAATGCGCAGCGCTATCAAGTTGAAAAACAGCGCAGCGAGCTAATGCGCCGTCGTTCCGATACGCTTGTACAACTCACGGATGTAAGTTACAGCATTAGCCACGAACAGCCGTTGGATCAGGCCCTGCAAATCATTGCGCGCGGCATTCGCGAATCGACTCCTTTCCAGGTGGTATTGATCAGTGTGACCGAAGTGGAGCAGGGGCTGTTGCGCCGCATCGCTGCGGTCGGAATTCCGCAGGAAACTCTTAATGAATTGTTTGCCCGCAAACAACCGCTTGCGAGCGTTAAGCAGATCATGAAACCGGAATTTAAAGTTAGCCGGTCCTATTTCATTCCGGCAGACCAGACTCCGGTGGTTCCTTCCGATGTGCATATGGTCACACTGGAGGTCGCCTCCTCCGAAGTGAAAACTCCCAACTCATGGGATCCGGACGATATACTGCTCATTCCTCTTGAAAGCGCCGACGGACAGATGATCGGCCTTGTCAGTTTGGATAACCCGGAAAATGGATTGCGCCCGGATCGGGCAACAATCGAATCGGTGGAAGTGTTTGCCGCTCAAGCCGCATTGCTGGTTGGCACAACGTTTTATCAGAACGGCTTGCAGACGCGCATCGATTCGCTCTCATCCGGGTTGCTGCGCCAGCAAAAACTGCTCGATATTACACAGAATGATCTGCCGGTATTGCTTCATAAAGATCTCGAGCAGACCATTTCCCTGCATAACCTGGATCGGCGCGCCCAACGTGTGCGGGCAGGTCTTGCCATTACTGAATCAGTCAGCCGCCAGTTGGACGCCTCCTCGGCGTTATCCGCGCTTGGCCGCGAAACGCTCACCCAATTGGGAATGTCTGTTGCGCTTGTGGCAGAGAACACCCCGGACGGCCCGCGCCTGTTACATGTGCTTGGCAGCTTCCCCCGTTCCACGAACGTCGAAGCGTTATTTGGTCAGCGAAATCCATTACGTGCCTGTCTGCAAAATGGCGTACCCATTTTGATCTCGAGCCTTGAAGAAAATGATGAATGGCGCGATGCGTCATTGTTGACTTCCCTGCGCGCCAAAGGCGTCATCTGCCTGCCTGTTTCGATTGATAACAAACCTGTGGCGGCCATGCTCGCGGTCAGCCCTGAGCCGATGACTGCTTTTACCGAGGAGGATTATCAAGTCTACTTGCAGATCTCCCAGCAGTCATCCCTGATCCTGCAAAATATTTCCCTGCTTAATCAGACCCGCCGCCGCCTCGAAGAGGTGAATCTGCTCCTAGACTTTAGCCGCCAGTTATCGGGTATGGATCCGGATGCGGTCGTCAGATCATTGCTCGATAGTTCGCGCCGCGTCCTTCCCCAGGCTCATGCCGGAGCGGTGCTGATCTGGAATCCAAAAACTGAAACGCTCAACCCGCGCTCGGTCTCAGGATATGCCGACAACGAAAGTATGTTAAATATCAAATATCGTTGGGGCGAGGCGCTGCCCGGAAACACGTTTGCAAACAAAGCCGCCCGCCGCGTGGACGAAGTCAACTTTGCGCGTGATTACAATTTGACCACCGAAAACCTTGCGCTATACCGTCAGGCTACCGGCGGGCGTTTACCTGTTTCCTGTTTGCTTATCCCCATCGTAACAACCGACCAGGCTTTGGGCCTGCTGGTGTTGGATAATTTCAACACAACATCCGCCTTCCGCCTTGAAGATGAAGTTCTTCTGCTTTCTCTTTCCCAGCAGATCGCTCTTTCGTTGGACAACCTGCGCCTTGTGCAGGCCACACAGGAACGCGCCGGGCAATTACAAGCCTTGAACACTGCCGCGGCCTCGCTGACATCCAGCCTGCGAAGCGACCAACTGGTCAATTCCCTGCTCGACCAGTTAAGCCCCATTGTGCCGTATGATACAGCCACGCTCTGGCTGCGCGAAAAGGATCGCCTTTCGGTCGCGGCTGCGCGCGGTTTTTCAGACTCCGAGCAAAGACTTGGTTTATCCATTTCAGTTTCAGACAGCGCGCTCTTCAAGGAGATGGCAAGAACCGGTCAGCCCATATTTGTCAAAGATGTTCGCGAAGATTCGCGCTTCCTGCCGGTGGAAGCCCCGCGCCTTTCCTGGCTTGGAATTCCATTGGTCTCCAAAGGTGAATTGATCGGCGCGCTGGCAGTGGAAAAATGGCAGGCTCACTTTTACACCCGCGAACAAATTCAGGTTGCGCTGACCTTTGCCAGCCAATCTGCCGTTTCGTTGGATAACGCCCGCCTCTATGAAGACAGCGTCAGCCGCGCCACCGAATTGGATCAACGCTCGCAGCGCCTCACAACCCTCAACCGCTTTACATCGGCGTTGACTGGTTTGCTGGATGCGGATCAAATCCTTGGTTTGACCGCCGACGAATTGCTCAAAGGTCTGGATGTAAAGCGCGTCTCCATCGTGACCTTTGAGCGGGGTCAGGCGTACTGGAAGATTACCGCCCCTCGAATGAAGATCAAATTCCCGCGCCCATTACCGGATGCGCCCATCTTCAATCGTTTGCGCGAGTCGCTTGGCATTTTCAATACAGATGACGTTCACAACGAACCGGACCTTGCGCCTCTGACAGAGTTGCTTGACGAAACCACTTCGGCATTACTGGTCATCCCGCTCGCCAGTGGACAAAACCTTACCGGCCTCGCCTTTGCTCAAACATCAGGCGAATCGCGTTTCGGTTCGAACGAACTTGAAATCGCAAAGACCATCATCAATCAGGGCACCATTGCGCTTGAGAATGCCCGCCTGTATCAGTCCACCGTGCGAACAGCGGAGCGCTTCTCCATTTTGAACGAGACCAGTTCCCAGGTCAGCGCCAGCCTGGACCCGGAAGAAGTCTACGTCGCGGTTCATAAAGCGGCCCAGCGTCTCATGCCGATGGAATCTTTCGTGATCACGCTTTATGACCAGGAAAAAAATGAGATCGATCCTGTTTATTTGTTCGATCTTGGAGAGCGTATTCAAAGTCAGCGGGTTCCATTTGGAAAAGGAATGAGCAGCCAGGTGATCGCGAGCGGCAGACCCATTCTGACCTCCACTCTTGAGCAAACCAATAAAATGGATACCATAAAGACCGGCGATGGAGAAGAGACTCAATCCATAGTAGCCGTTCCCATGATCCTGGGGAATAAAACCCTTGGAATGCTTTCCGTGCAAAGTTATCAAGCGGATGTCTACACTGAAGAGGATATGCAAATCCTCGGCACGCTCGCCAATCAGGCCATCGTTGCCATTCAAAACGGACGCCTCTTTGCTGAAACACAGAATCTGGCCGCCCAGTTGGAAATGCGCGTGGTGGAGCGTACTTCGCAATTACAGCGTGAACAACAGAACACAGAAACCCTGCTGCACATTCTGACTGAAGTTTCGTCCAGCCTCGATCTTGACCGCGCCCTTAATCGTACATTGTCATTGCTGAATGATGCCATCGGAGCGGAACAAGGCACCATTTTATTATTGAACGCTGACGATGGGCTTTTACATTATCGGGCCGGGTATGGTTATCTTTCCGGGCAGCCCAATCCCGGCGGGCGGGGCTTTACGCTGAAAGTTGGAGAAGGCCTTGCCGGGTGGGTCGTGCAGAATCGTGAAGCCGTATTGATAGATGATCTGCATCAAGACTCGCGTTGGGTGCGAAACCCATCAGCCGGCCAGGATCATCGCAGCGCAATCGTTGTGCCCATGCTGGTCGGTGAAGACGTGATCGGCGTGCTCATGGTCTTCCAGCGCACCGAGGGATTCTTCAACTCGGAAATGCTTGTCCTTGTTAAAGCCATTGCGAGTCAGGTGGCGGTGGCGATCAACAACGCGCACCTTTATGAATTGATCCGCGATCAAGCTGAACGCCTGGGCGTCATGCTGCGCAAGGAGCAGGAAGATGCCAGCCGTTCACAAGCCATCCTTGAAGCCGTGGCGGACGGCGTATTGGTCACCGGGGCAGACAACCGTATTACCTTTGTCAACTCATCCACAGAGCGAATTATTTCTGTTGATGAAGCGCGCCTGCTCGGCAATCCATTGGATGCCTTCGGTGGTCTGTTCGGAAAAGCGGCCGGCACCTGGACGGATACCATTCGCCATTGGTCCCGGAACCCATCTTCCTATCATAGCGGCGACACGTACGCCGAGCAATTGGAATTGGAAAACGGGCGCATTGCGCTCGTCCATCTTGCGCCGGTGATCTTCCAAAATGATTTCCTCGGGACCGTATCCATCTTTCGTGATATTACACATGAAGTGGAAGTTGACCGCTTGAAATCTGAATTTGTCGCAACGGTCAGCCACGAATTGCGAACGCCCATGACGGCGATCAAAGGCTACGTGGATATTCTTACAATGGGTGCGGCGGGCGCGTTGAACGAAAATCAATTGCACTTCCTGGATGTTGTCCGCAATAACATCGACCGTCTCAATACCCTCGTCAGCGACCTGCTTGATATTTCCCGCATCGAAGCCGGGCGCGTCACACTCAATCCGCAGGCTGTTGACCTGTACGAGATCGCCGAGGATGTTGTCGCTGATATGCTTCGCCGTTCACAGAGTGAGAACAAACCAATGGCGCTCTCGTTGGATGCGCCCACGAAGAAACTGCCCTCCATCATCGGTGACAGCGAACGTGTCCGTCAGATTCTGGGCAACCTTGTGGATAATGCCTTTAGTTACACGCCCAGCAATGGGACCATCCGCGTGAATATCCATCAGGAGGATGACAGCCTGCAGGTGGATGTTCAGGACAATGGCGTGGGTATCGCGCCTGAAGACCAAACGCGTATCTTTGAACGGTTCTTCCGCGGCGAACACTCGCTTGTTTTAGCCACGCCCGGAACCGGTTTGGGTCTTCCGATTGTCCGTCAGTTGGTTGAAATGCATAACGGACGAATTTGGATGACCAGCACGGGCATACCGGGTGAGGGAAGCACCTTCTCTTTCACCCTGCCCATCTATAAATAATGGAGTTCGAATGGCAAGAATTTTGATAGCAGAAGACGAACCAGATATTCGCGAACTTGTGGCTTTCACCCTGCGTTTTGCCGGGCACGAAGTGACCACCACTGCCAATGGGGAGGAGGCGGTTCAACAGGCTTCCAGGGTTATCCCCGACATCATCCTCATGGATGTGCGTATGCCGCGCATGACAGGCTATGATGCCTGCCGCCTGATGAAGGCTGACCCGGTGCTTAAGAACATACCGGTTGTGTTCCTTTCAGCCAAGGGACAGGATTCCGAAATTCAAACAGGTTTGGAAGCGGGCGCGGAGGAATACCTGCTCAAACCTTTTGCCCCCGATCAACTTACCGAACGTGTAAAGGCCATTCTCGCAAAATTCGGAAAATAGCGATCCATGAGCGCGATCATTCTTGACGGTTCGATAGTGCATTATGAGGCTTTGGGGCGCGGCCGTCCCATCGTCTTCCTGCACGGCTGGGTCGGTTCATGGCGTTACTGGATCAACGCCATGCAGATCGCATCCACATCGTTCCGCGCCTATGCCATAGACCTCTTTGGCTTTGGCGACACCACCCGCGACCCCATGCGCTATCCCATTGACCGCCAGGCAGACCTCATCAACCGCTTCCTTGAAGAAATGGGAATTGGCAAGGTTGCGCTGGTCGGGCATGACCTTGGCGCGCTGGTCGGTTTTTCGTTCATCAAACAATGGCCCAAAAGCGTTGATCGGATCATGGCGATCAACTGTCCGCTTGATTATGATTCGGTCAATTCACGCCTGAGGACTGCCACCATGACGGAACTGGTCGAATGGCTGGCCACCCGCACTCCCGAAGCCACATCCGCCCTTTCAGACGCATCGAAAACGGACCTGCAAGCTGTTTCTGCCTCACTGGCGGGGCACCAGGCGAATACCTATTTCGCAGACATCCGCAACCTTGGCGTGCCTGGCTTGCTGGTGTACGGCACCAATGACCCATCCATCACCATGCCCACGCAGGAGAAGACGGATGGGCTCCCAAACCATATGCATCAAATTAATCTGGAGAACTCAGGGCACTTCCCAATGATCGATAATCCAAATCAGTTCAACAGGTTGATGACCGACTTCCTCGCACTCGACTCAGGCGCAAGTCCGCGGGAACTGCAAATGAAAGAGGAGTGGAAACGCAGAGTTCGCTGACCATACCGTGAGAATTATCTCGCGGTATTTTTTTACTTGACATCCCCAACCCTGAGTCATATACTCGCAACACAATCGAACGGGGAGCCTGCTCCCGAGACACACACCGCACTGGCGTGCGGCGCAAGTGTCGGGACTTCGTGTGACAGGCTGAGAGGAGCGTATTTTGCTCGACCCGCATTACCTGATCTGGTTAATACCAGCGGAGGGACTCTTGATTCACTCACAGCCATCCTCCGCCCTCGGAGGATTTTTTGTTTCCAAAACGCATCATCATCCTTGCCAACGGTGACCTGCCTGACTTGGAGAAAGCCCGCACCTTTCTGCACGATGATGACTTTATCATCGCCGTAGATGGCGGCACACGCCACGCCCTTGCACTGGGAAGGATTCCGAATGTTTTGATCGGTGACCTGGATTCGGTGACGGATGAAGAAAGAAGAAAGATGAAAGAAAGCAATGCTGAAATCTTTCAATTCCCCCGTGACAAAAACGAAACCGATCTCGAACTCGCCATTCAACACGCGCAGATTTTGAACCCCGAACAGATCATCATCCTCGCCGCACTCGGCGGCCGCCTTGACCAAACCCTCGGCAACATCTCTCTTCTCAGCGATACGCAACACGCAACACGCAACATTCGCCTTGATGACGGCATCGAAGAAGTATTTTTCTGCTGCAAACACGCCCAAATCAACGGCGCAAACGGAGATATAGTTTCGCTCATCCCCTGGCAGGGAGAAGTGACGGGCGTTGTCACAACCGATCTCAAATGGCGCTTGCAAAATGAAACTTTGTATCCGCAAAAAACACGCGGTATCAGCAACGAAATGACAGGCAACACAGCAACCGTTCAAATCGAATCTGGCCTGCTTCTCATCGCCCACCGACGTATTGATAAACGAGGTGACAGTCACTTTTAAAATGACTGTCACCTGTTACCACCAAACTGGAGACTAAAAAATGAAACGACTCGCTTTTTGCCTTTTACTTTTCACCTTACTTCTCGCATCCTGTACTCCCAGACCTGCGGAACCCCAAACCATCTCCATTATGACTCACGATTCTTTCGCCATCAGCGAGGACATAATCAAAGTCTTTGAAGCGGAAAATGACTCCAAGGTCTCCTTCATCCAAAGCGGTGACGCAGGCTCCATGCTCAATCAAGCCATCCTCACCAAAGACGCCCCCATTGCGGATATCCTCTTTGGCGTGGACAATACCTTCCTCTCCCGCGCCCTCGAAGCAGATATTTTCGAAGCCTATGATTCGTCCGCATTGACTGACATCCCCGACGAATTCAAACTCGACCCGTCCAATCGCGCCCTGCCCGTGGACTATGGTGATGTGTGCATCAATTACGATAAAAATTATTTCGCCGAAAAGAATTTAGCCATTCCGCAAACTTTTGAAGATTTGGCAAAGCCCGAATACAAAGGTTTGCTGGTTGTGGAAAATCCCGCCACATCCTCGCCTGGGTTAGCCTTCCTGCTTGCCACGCGCGCTCACTTTGGCGATGGCTATCTTGATTATTGGAAGAGCCTGAAAGCGAATGGGACAGTCGTTGTGGATGGATGGGAGACCGCCTACTACACCAACTTCTCCGCTTCCTCTGGCAAGGGAGCGCAGACAATGGTCGTCTCCTACGCATCCAGCCCCGCCGCGGAAGTGTTTTTCGCCTCCGAACCGCTGACCGATTCTCCGACCGCTTCCATCGTCGCCTCAGGCATGTGCTTCCGTCAAATTGAATTTGTCGGCATTCTCAAGAACTCGCAAAATAAAGTTCTCGCCCAAAAGTTCGTAGATTTCATGTTAAGCCGAAAATTTCAAGAAGACATGCCGCTTAATATGTTCGTCTATCCAGTGAACAAAAACGCAAAACTTCCAGATGTCTTTGTGCAATTTGCACAGGTCGCAGAAAGTCCCGCCGTGCTTTCCTATTCAGAGATCGCGTCCAACCGTGATTCCTGGATCGAAGCCTGGACTGCGGCGATGAAGTAGCCCGCAGGGCTTTGTAAAAATAGCACGGGGATTTTATCCACGTGCGAAGCCAACAGCGTGAGCCAATGCCTATCGAAGCAAGAAAATCCCATTGTTTCTTTGCTCCATACCCAAACTTGCGCCGCTCGAAGAGAATTCTGTCCAATGGGCAGACTCCACGCCTCAGCCCCGCACCGACGTAAACGTCAGTGCTATTTTTGCCAAGGTCTTTGACCTATCGACTCACACAAATGGAAAATAATCTTTTGAACCATGGAGACACTGAGACACTGAGAAAAAAAATTCTCCGTGCCTTTTTGTCTCCGTGGTTTTATCGTGTTCTCCTCTGGCTTGCGCCGATTCTCTTTCTTCTTGCATTTTTCTTTCTTCCTCTTTCCAGGATTCTCATCCTTGCTTTCAATACTTCTGCGTTTACCAAAACAAACTTTCAATTAATCCTATCTACTTTAAGTTTCACTTTTTATCAAGCCGCCCTCTCTACGATATTAACCTTCGTCCTCGGCATCCCGTCCGCCATCCTCTTCTCCCGCTTCGACTTTCGCGGCAAGTCCTTGCTCCGCGCCCTCACCGCGGTTCCTTTCATGCTTCCCACAGTTGTCGTCGCAGCATCTTTCAACGCTATTTTGGGAACTCGCGGCATATTTTCTTCCCTCTTTCCCCTCTCTCCTGAATTTACTACTTCCAAAACTTTTTACTTTTTACTGATCTTACTTGCTCATGTCTTCTACAACACCACCATTGTCATCCGCATCGTCGGCAACGCCCTCTCACGCCTTGACCCAAAACTTGAAGCCGCCGCCCGCTCCCTCGGCGCAGACTCGTTCCACGTGTGGAAAAATATCACCCTGCTATTGCTCCGCCCATCTTTGCTTGCGGCTGCCCTGCTCGTCTTCATGTTTGACTTCACCAGCTTTGGCGTCATCCTTTTATTGGGCGGCTCGAACTTCTCCACCCTCGAAGTGGAAATCTATCTTCGCGTGCTCAAACTTCCGAACATGCCGCTCGCCGCGCTGCTTTCCGTCATTCAACTTGTTTTTACGCTCATCTTTTCCATTCACTACACCCGCACCATTAACCAAGTCACCACCCAAACCGCGCCAAGATTTTCACTTGCTCGCTCACCTAAAACTACCCGCGAACGCGCCTTCGTAATAACCAATTACCTATTACTAATTACCTTCTTCCTTCTGCCTTTAATTTCCCTCCCCATCCGCTCGCTGACCCGCCTCGAAGCGGACCGTGGTCAACGCGGCGAAGTTCAATATGGATTTACCACCGATTATTATCAGGAGCTTTTCATCAATCGCCGCGGATCGTTATTTTATGTCCCGCCCATTCAAGCCGCCGCCAACTCGCTTGGATATGCCAGCATAACAGTTTTACTTTCGCTCTCGCTAGGTTATCCCGCCGCATACGCGCTCGCCAAACCGACCCGCCTCGAAAAATTTCTCGACCCGCTCATCATGCTTCCGCTTGGTTCGTCGGCGGTCATGCTGGGACTTGGCTTCATCATTTCCTTCGGACGTTCGCTTGCTTCGCCGTGGTTTGTTCCCATCGCGCACACGCTTGTCGCGTTGCCGTTTGTGATTCGCACGTTACAGCCTGCGCTTGCTTCCATCCCTGAAAGATTACGTCAAGCCGCATCAACTTTGGGCGCGTCGCCTTTTCGCGTTTGGCAAACCGTTGACTTTCCCATCCTTTCGCGCGCCACGCTTGGCGCTGCCACTTTTGCTTTCACAGTTTCGCTCGGCGAGTTCGGCGCGACCCTTTTGCTGACCCGCCCAGAATACCCAACCATCCCGATTGCCATTCAACGTTTTCTGTCTCAGCCTGGCGGACTCAACTTTGGTCAGGCAATGGCGATGGCGACTCTGCTGATGCTGCTCACCACGCTTGCAATTTTGATTATCGAAAAACTTCGCTTGCCCAATTCGGGAGAATTCTAAAATGCTCGAAATCCGAGACCTCTTCAAAACTTACGATAATAAACCGCTCCTGCGCGGCATTTCATTTTCCGTTTCAAAAGGCGAAACCATTTGCTTGCTGGGCGCATCTGGCAGCGGCAAATCAACCCTCTTGCGGATGGTGGCGGGGTTGGAGTTTCCTGAAAGTGGGTTGATCCTCCTAAATGGCATTGACCTCGCCCAAACACCGCCTCATCTCCGCGACTTTGGCTTGGTCTTTCAAGACTATGGGCTTTTTCCTCACCTCAACATTTTCGAAAACATCGCGTTCGGGTTGAGGATGAGAAACGTCCCCGCCGAAACAATAAAACCAAGAGTCGCTGAAATGCTGGACTTGGTCAACTTGCAGGGATTCGAAAACCGAAAAGTGACCGACCTCTCTGGCGGCGAGCAGCAGCGCGTGGCACTTGCTCGCGCTCTCGCGCCCAGTCCGCGCCTATTGATGTTTGATGAACCCCTCGGCGCGTTGGACAAATCTTTGAAGGAAGATTTACTAAATCAAATCCGCGCCATTTTGCATAAGACAAAAATCCCAGCCATTTATGTCACCCACGACCAGGACGAAGCCTTCACCATCGCAGACCGCATTTTGTTCCTGCACGACGGCGAAATCATCCGCGACGGCACGCCCGATGAAGTGTGGACGAATCCAAAGTCTGCATGGGTGGCGCGGATGCTGGGGATGGGTAATGTTGTTGAAGGAAGAATGCAGAAGGCAGAAGGCAGAATGTGGAATGTTACAACTGATTTTGGGTCATTCAATGTTGGGTGTAAGCATAGGCATTCGGTGGGTGAAAAAGTTTCATTGCTGGTAAAACAGTCGGGTGAAGGGGATGAGTTAAAACTCAAAGTGGAGGATGTGCTTTTTAAGCGGGATCAGTTCGAGGTCCAGACAAAGAACGGGCTTGTCATCCACATGAAGGAAGCGCCGAAGGTCGGTGAAATCATCCGTGTGAAGGTTCAGATAGAATGTCTCGCATGAAAATATTGAAGAAAAATCTCGCAGACGAAATCACATGGCAATATGAAGGCGTGGTTTTGAGTCGCGCAGAAAATGTCATTACGCTGGAAGCATTGTTCAACCGTGATGATATGCCGTTTATGGATATTGTGCTAAAACGCAATGACCGCTTCGTGGAAACGTTTTATTCCGACCGCTGGTATAACATCTTCGAAATCTACGACCGTGATGATGGGAAGTTCAAAGGCTGGTATTGCAATATCGGCAAGCCTGCGATTATTGAAGATGGCTTTGTCTCGTATGTTGATCTCGCACTGGATTTGTGGGTCTCAGCCAATGGCGAACAAACGGTTTTGGATGAAGATGAGTTGGAGGGATTGAATCTGGAGGATGCGTTGAAACAAAAAGTATATGATGGTCTGAAAGAATTACAGGGGTTTCTTACACAGTACAGCAACAGCGGTAAAACAAAAAATCCCCCGATTTGATCGGAGGATTTTTTGTTGGGTTAGTTAGAAATTCAGTGATTGCATGATGGAGTCGCCAAAGAACCAGCCGCCGGCAACGACTGCGCAGCAGCAACAAAGCAGCACAACCACAACGATAATGATGATCATGGTGGTGTTATTCTTCTTAGGCGCTTCGGGGGAAACAGGCATTTCGTTCATGATTTCATCTCCTGGGAAAAATGTTTGCGCAAATCAATTTGCACATGATTCAATGGACAGATTATATCAGGCAGTTTGTGTCTTGTCTCTACGACGTAACCACCACGAAAGTACTAATGACAAAACAATGATGAGAATGATCCCCATCACCAGCGGGATAAGAATTGCCGCCACGGAAGTGGTGAATGCCACTGCGTCTTCCGCAATGCTGACCGGTACGTTTCCCGCGCCTGCTGTGGTGGCTGTCACGGCGGGGCGGATTGCCACCGATTTAACCGCGTGGACACTTCCCGCTACGAGCAGCCCACATGCCAGGGCGAGAATGGGGTTTATGTCTGTAACCACTTTTGCGCTGGCTGCAAAGGCTATCGCTCCCGCCGCCGGGCGGACAACGGTTTGAACAAGATCGTTGATGTGATTGACGGCCGGGACTTTATCTGCAAGCATTTCAATGATGACAAGCACGCCAAGCAGGATGAGTATCCATGGATTGGCGATCAGGTCCCAGGGTTGATTGAGGGTGAGGGTATTCGGGAAGTAATGTGCGATCACGCCCACGACCAGTAAGGGGATGTACGCATTCAATCCTGCGCTGGCGGAAAGTCCAAATGCTGAAAAAACACCGAGTAATAGGTCCATTTGATTTTCCTTTCTTTTATCCTAATCCCGGGAACCCGCTCCATGTGCCTGTGAGCTGCAAGCGGAACAGGTCGATGCCAAGGATCATGAGCAGGGCAAGGGTCAGACCGGCCAGAATCGGAAGCCAAAGCTGTTTTGGGTGCTCGAAGGTGTTATCCTGTTTCATGATCATGATCCATAAAATGGCGAATACGATCACAAGCAGGGACAATGTTCCAAGTGCGCTGACGTATGCAATGGGGTAGAGCACGATGGGGCTGTCTATAAGGATGAGCAGGTTTACTAAAATGGTCAACCCGATTAATGCGCCGAAAGTTTTCCATTCGAGCGCGGGGCGGCCATCCATATCTCGCCACAAAGTCTGGTTGACAATGGGGTACAGCACTATCGCAAGCGCAAGACCCATTCCGCTGCCTGTGAATAGACGGAGTATGTTGTTGGGAACATACAGGTTTGGGATTTGATCGAGCGCGCCGGGTGTTGATTGTTTGAGGAGATATAAATAGGAGTTGCTCCCGTCGATACCGAAGGCGAGAAAGAAGAATACGAGTACTGCGATAATTCCGCGTGATGGAAGTTTGCTGCGCTTGCGGCTTGCAAAGCCTTGAAAGACAAGCGCAATACCCGCCGCATAGAATTCGCCTGTGCAGCGCGCGCACAGCGGAAGCTGGCGGTCATCGATATGAAAGGAGCGCGCGTCAATGCGGTGGCAGACTGCGTAACCGACTGCATCCAGTTTGCCGAGCGCGCCCTCGGGGGAAATATACATCCATGCCGCGAAGGCAAGGACTGCCGCAAGCGGTACAAACCATTTTAGAATTGTTTGAAAGCGTGATGTTTGAATTGAGTTCATCGTTCACATTATATGAGGGTTGGGAAGGGATGGCAAGAAGACGACTGTTTTTACTGCCTGCTTCGCAGTATCATATAAGAGACAGTGTGGAGTCCTCTTGCATAAGTAGCCACAGAGCGCGCAGAGACTTTTGAGATAAGACTCTTAAACCTCTTTTTTTGCGGTCTCCCTGGCACCGCCCTCCAGGGCAGGTGTGTGGCACAAAAGACTTTTGCAAGAGGTCAAGTGAGAAATGATCCTTTTCTATGATCAAGGAGTCGCAAACATGAAAAGAATTGGAATCCTCACGGGCGGCGGTGATGCGCCGGGATTAAACGCAGTGATCCGCGCGGCGGTGAAAACCGCCATCAGCGTATATAACTGCGAGGTCTATGGAATCAAAAATGGATACGATGGCTTTCTCGATGAGGATGGGATTGTCTCATTGGGTATGGAGGAGGTGCGCGGAATTTTGCCGCGCGGCGGGACGATCCTCGGCTCGGCCAATCGCGGGAATCCGTATGCGCGTAAAGTCATCCGTGATGGACGGGAAGTGACAATTGATGTTTCCGATGAAATCATAAAAGGCATCAATAAATTAAAGCTGGAAGCTTTGCTTGTCCTGGGCGGCGACGGTACTCTGCACATTGCGCACGAGCTTTGGCAAAAAGGCGTGCCGGTGATCGGCGTGCCCAAAACAATTGACAATGACATCGGCGGCACGGAAGTCACCTTTGGCTTTGACACCGCGCTCAACATTGCCACCGAAGCCCTGGATCGTTTACATACCACAGCCGAGTCGCACCACCGCGCGATGGTGCTTGAACTCATGGGACGTGATGCGGGTTTTATCGCTTTGCAGGCGGGCGTGTCCGGCGGGGCGGATGTAATTCTGATCCCTGAAATCCCATTTAAATTTGAGAGCATCATGAAGAAGATTCGCGAACGTGCAGAGAAAGGACGCATGTTTAGTATCCTTGCCGTATCCGAAGGCGCAAAGCCACGGGATGGGGGACAGATATTTTCCCGCAAGGGTGATGAGATTTATGTACCGCGCCTGGGCGGAATCGGTCAAGTAGTTGGGGAATATATCGAGAAGCAAGGCTTCGAATCACGCGTGACCGTTTTGGGGCATCTGCAACGGGGTGGGACTCCCACCTCGTTTGACCGCTCGCTTGCCACGCGTTACGGCGCGGCGGCTGTCCGCCTTGCTGCAAAGGGCGGATTTGACCGCATGGTCGCATTGCGATGTGGAAAGATAATAGATATTCCACTCGAAGAAGCCACCGCGATTCCCAAGCGCGTGAAGCTGGAAGATGATGCGGTCATCACTGCGCGGAATGTGGGCATCTCATTTGGCGATGAATAACATGTAGGGGCGGGGGTACCCCGCCCCTACATGCAAAAGTCAAAAAAGAAGGTTGAGGAAAATCCTCAACCTTCTAACTTTTAAACCTGCCAACCTTTCGACGATTTCTAAATCACAAACGCACCGTTCTTATACAACAATTCACCGTCAACAAGGATCTCGGAATCCTTGCGCATGTCGCAGATCATGTCCCAGTGAATCGCACTCTTGTTTTTAGAACCAGTTTCCGGGTAGCCTGCTCCGAGCGCCATGTGGAAGGAACCGCCGATCTTTTCATCGAACAAAATCTGACCGCTGAATGTATCGATGTCGAAGTTCGTCCCGATGGCAAACTCGCCCAGAAAACGCGACCCTGTATCTGATTCGAGCATCTTGAGCAGATAGTCTTGATTCTTTTCCGCCTTTGCACGTTCAACGCGGCCATTGCTAAACGTCAACTCAGCGCCTTCAACAGCGACGCTATTGTAAATTGCGGGATAGGTAAACTTCACCCAGCCGTTTACTGAATCTTCAACGGGACCGGTGTAAATTTCGCCATCGGGCATATTGTAAGTGCCGAAGGAATTCATGAACGTGCGGCCTTTGACCGACAAAGTGAGGTCAACATTGGGCCCGCGCAGGGTCACCTGGTTTTTGCCTTTCATGAAATCCACTGCTTTTTGTTGATCCTGTTCCACCTGTTTCCAAAACTTGATCGGGTTCTCTTCGTGCGCATGTACAGAGTTGAAAACAAAATCCTCGTATTGGTGAAGGCTCATACCCGCTTCCTGGGCATAGGCATCGGTGGGGTAAAGGGTCGTGACCCATTTGAAGATCCCCTCTCCGCCGCGTTTCATTTGCGCCGCTGTGATCACGCTGGTGGACTTGCCGCGCCGCTGTGAGCGGGTCGAATCCAGTTTGGTCTGTGAGCGTGTATTGGTCGAAGAGTGAATGCGGATGCGTGATTCAAAATTATCGTAGGCCAGTCTCTGAAACGGTGGTACGAAATCCAACTGGGCATCGTTGCCTTTCATGACGAGCAAATCTTCGTGCCCGGGAAAGAACATATCGGGCAGTTGCAGCAGGGGCACGGGATGACCGCCCTTCTCCAAAATCTTGATATAGAGTTCGCGCACGAGCGGTTCAGCCGCAGTCGTTGCTTCGATCAAAACGCGATCGCCGGGGACCACGCGGGCGGAATGTTGAACCAGCACATCGGCAAACTTTGAAACACGAGGATCAGCCACTTGAAATCTCCTTGAAAATAACGTTGAAAAAATTATATCACCATCCATCTTTGGGGCTTTTTGTCTTCAAATATTTGTAACTTTTGTCATGTCATTTTTACGGGAAAGTGGATATGATAAGTATTAATTGAAGCAAAAGCAGGAGTGACTATGGAAATTTTATCCCAAAAACCGACAACCGCCTGGGCAGAGGTGGATGAACAGGGACGCCTCATTCTTCCGCCCGGAGTTGCCCAGCAATATGGGCTGAATCCTGGCTCTAGGGTTCGTCTCGACGAAGGCCACAACTTTGTCCGCATGCACCGCCCGGTGACGCACCTCACAAAGGTTTATATCGAACCGACTGTCGCCTGCAATTTGGACTGCATCACCTGTTTCCGCAATGCCTGGGAACAGCCCATCGGTCGTATGACCGAGGAAACTTTTGAGAGCATCCTCAACGGCCTCAAGCAAATGAATCCAATCCCCAGCGTTTATTTCGGCGGAATTGGTGAGCCGCTCTTCCACCCAAAAACAGTGGAATGGATTCGCCGCGTCAAGGAACTTGGCGTGAAAGTTGAACTTATTACCAACGGCACGATCCTCACCGAGAAAAAATCCCGCGAACTGATTGACGCGGGCCTCGACGTATTGTGGGTTTCATTGGACGGCGCCACCCCCGAAGGATTTGGCGATGTGCGCCTCGGAGCGGAACTTCCTCTTATTCTTGAAAACCTGCGCCGTCTTTTCAAAATGCGCAAAGGCGGACATTTCCCCCAGCCCGAGATCGGCGTGGCCTTTGTCGCCATGAAACGCAACATCAACGACCTGCCAAAGATCATCAAGCTGGGGCATACTTTTGGGGCGAGATATTTTTCTGTCAGCAATGTGCAGCCTGCCACACCTGAAATGCAGGAAGATCGCCTTTACACGCGCACCATGCGAAATATTGCCTATATGCCTTCGCCAGTGCTTCCCAAATTGAGCCTGCCTAAAATTGATTTCAATGAAGAAACGCAAGCCGCGTTGACTGAGGCCTTCAACAGTGGATGTAATGTTAGCTTTGCGGGCAACAACTGGGGCGGCGCGAATGACGTCTGCAACTTTGTCGAAAGTGGCACGCTCTCCATCGCGTGGACGGGCGATGTCAGCCCGTGCTGGCCGTTGATGCATACTCACACCAGTTACCTGCACGGCAAGCCGAAACTTTCAAAGAAGCATGTGATTGGCAGCGTTAAAGAGAAAACGATTGAAGAGTTGTGGCTCGACCCCGCCTATGTCAGTTACCGCGAGCGCCTGCACAACTTTGTCTTTGCGCCATGCACTTTTTGCGGCGGCTGTGATCTCTCCGAAACCAACGAGGAAGACTGCTTCGGCAACGACAATTTCCCCGTCTGCGGCGGATGCCTTTGGGCGCAGGGAATTATTCAGTGCCCATGAAATAAAAGGCTCGGGCTGGAATGTCCGAGCCTTTTTGTTTTCAAAGCGGGGCATCTATGCCGCCCTTGTGATGATAAAATGTGGAAGAGGTTCTACAGATGCAAATCCGATTCTACGCAAACATGCGGACAACCGTTGGGATGCCGTTGTTGGAGATCAATGACGGGAGTGTTGATTCCTTTCGCAAGTTGATGACTTTATTGGTGGAAAAATACCCCGAGACCGCATTTCACTTGCTGGATGAGCGCGGCAGCCTGCGCCCGGATGTCCCCGTCTATGTGGATGGGCGAAATCCGCGTCTGACGCAGGGTGGGCTTGATGCGCCCCTTCAACCTGATTCTGTCGTCAGCTTTTTTTCGCCCATTTCGAGCGGCAAGATGAATGTGGAAGTTTTAAGCGATTAAAAAGGAGAAGACTTTATGAAGGTGAATTTTTTTGCGACCCTGCGTGATATAGCCGGCGGAAAGACTGTTGAACTGGATGTGAATCATGGCATTACGGCGAAGGAATTATTGGATGCCATCATCGAAAGATTCCCGCTTATGAAAAAGGAATTACTCAATGCGGATGGGCGCATGTATGGGCATGTTCACTTTTTTATTAATGGCCGTGATGTGCAATTTATGGATGATCAATTCCAGACGAAGATCATGCAGGAGGATACGGTCAATGTATTTCCTGCGGTGGGCGGCGGGTAGAGACGGCGTACCGCGACATTTATGTCGCCTATGGCAAGTGCGACATGAATGTCGCGGTACAGAAAAATAAAAGCAGGGCGACGAGAGTCGCCCTGCTTTTTTGTCGGGGAGATTCTGTTTCAGGAAACAGAATCAGGTTTCGGCTGGGAATGAAGCGGGGAATTAGGCGATCTCCAATTCCTTGAGTTTGGATTCAGGCACAACGCCGTTGACCCATCCGCGCTTGTCGTAGTATTCCACGAGCATGTCATCCAATTCGCAAACGTGGCCTTTGGAGCCGCCCATGGTGGAGGGTTCGGTGGTGAAGCGCTTGGGAAGCTGGTCGCTGCCTTCGCCAAAGCCGTTGAGGTTGTTGTAATGGCGTTCGAGGTTGTAAACGCGCTCGCCGACTTTGAGCAGATGGCCTGCGTCAGACGGCACGCCGGTCATCGCTTCATACTGCGCCGCGAACGAATCCAGCGATTCTGCGAAAGTGGCGAATTTGCAGACATCCAAACAATCGGTGACGGCGTGAACGTTTTGGAAGATCATGTTCATTTCGCCTTTGCCCTTCCACGCGAGCGGATCAGCGACGGTGGATGGTCCAAGCACGTTGCCGACAACTTCAGCCGCGGGGGTGTAGCCGCGCAGATGGCAGGCGCCGCGATTGGATGTGGCATAGCCGAGACCCATGCCTTTGATGCCGCGCGGATCGTAGGCGGGAACGCCCTGACCTTTGCATGTCATGGCGAGTTCGGGGTGACCGAAGTGGGCGGCGGTGGCATTCGCGCCGTTTGCCATTACATCGCCGAGTCCTTCGCGCCGGGCAATCTTGCCGGCAAGTTCGACCATGGCGGCGCCGTCGCCCCACGCGAGTTTGCCGTCGCCGTTGGTATAGCCTTTCTCGGAAGCTTCCATGTAAATTGATAACGGGTGGCCGATTTCAATCGCGTCCATGCCCATGTCGTTGCAGGTGTCGATCATCTTGGCGACAACACGGATGTCATCGTTGCCGCAGTTCGCGCCAGTTGACCAAGCCGGTTCATATTCCACTGATTCCATGCGCAGACCCGCGTATGGGCCGTCTTTGATCTCGACTTCCTTCTTGCAGGCGACGGGGCAGGCGTGACAAGTGGGATTGTCCACGAGGATGTTGTCGTTGACATATTCGCCGCTGATCTTTTCAGCATGTTCGAAGGCTGTGAACTGGCTGTTCCTGGCTGGCAAGCCGCCGATGACGTTGGTCATGTTCATCAAGACATTCGTGCCGTAAACGGAGAGTCCGCCTTTGCGCGGGGAGGTGACGACGCGCTCGTCCATGATCTCGGCGAGGGCTTTGGTGTGTGCGGCCTTCCATTTTTCGCGGTCGGCGGCTTTGACGATTTTCTTTTCGGCTTTGACGACGATGGCTTTTAGGTTCTTCGAGCCGCCGACACAGCCTGTTCCGCCGCGGCCGGAGGCGCGGTCATTCTCGTTGATCCAGCTTGCGAACTTTACGAGGTTCTCGCCGGCAGGGCCGATGGTGATGACGGTGAGATCTTTCTCGCCGTATTTGTTTTTGAAATGTTTAATGGTATCGTGAACGCCCTTGCCCCAAACTTCTGATGCGTCCAGCAATTCGATCTCGCCATCATGGATGTAGGCATAGGTTGGTTTTGCGGCCTTGCCTTTGAACACGAGGCCGTCGAAGCCAGCCCAACGTAATCGGGCGGCAGACCAGCCCCCATGG
>JACRBH010000167.1 GCA_016234535.1 Chloroflexota bacterium | reverse complement strand
GACAGAATCAGGCAGCGACGGAGTCCGATACGCTTTCACCAGTGGCGGAACTGCGTCATCGGAGAGATCCAAAAAGTATTGCGCATCCAAATCAGCGCGCCCGCCGCCTGTTAAATTGGAATCTTTTTGCGTGCGAATCTCGCGTTGAATATTCTGGTTCACAATGAATGCATCCACATTCAGAATGGGCAGGGTCATCGCAAACCCCAGCGCTGCGATCAGCATCGCAAAAGTAAACATGCGCTCCTTGCGCAGGATTTCAAGAACGATGGTGACAACAAGAAGCAAGCCAAGCCAAATTAAGAAGACGTGTGTGTACGTTCGCAGACGCGAGAAGCCATACGCCGCTTCATACAGACCGAGACGCTGGTACGCCGAAACGAGCATGACCAGCAGGAGGGCGACCAGCGTCACGCCCAAGCCTGAGAAAAGTTTGCGTTGAGTTTCGGTGTCGCGTTTGGTGATGGCGCTGAATGTAAGGAACAGGAGCAATGCGAAGAAAGCCACTGTCACCAGTTCGCCGAAGCCGCGGCGCGCATATTCGGCATAGGTGAAGCCGTCAATGTGAATATTGATCCGGCCGCCGAAGAAATATTGAAATTGAATGACCACGAATGCAAGGAAGAGCGCAACCACACTCCCCAGCACGATTGTGGATTCAACATAGCCGAGGAACGGAGGAATGAGCGGATTGCCTTCACTGGCAAGCTTTTCATCCTTTGACTCTGTGGATGCATGTAGCACAACGCCCGCGAGTCCGTATCCGATGACAACGATGTAGACAAAACGGAAGATCAACTCTGGCAGGTTTTCAATGTTGAACCAGTCAATGAGGTCTGTCAGCCGCTGGCTGAAGATGGCATCTGCCGAAGCGAGCAGGGATGCAAAGATGGCGATGATGGGCAATGCGATGACAATGCCGCGCACCACAGGCCAGATGTTCCGTTTTGCGGGTTGAATGCCCGCTTCTGCTTGCGCCTTGCGAATGTCATTCGTAAAACTGATTGGGCGGGTTAGCACACTCCCAAATAATCGCAGGAACTTGCCCATATAATCAACAATGGTGTACAGAACCCAGCGCCCGCCCAGGTAACTGACTGCAAGCAGAGTCATCATCAGCAGGGTGAATGTGTACGCGAGGAATGTGGTCATCGGCTCGGCGCGAAGAAATGTCACAGTGACAAAGAAGCCGAATAACGGGAGCAGGATCAGGCTGGTCTGATTCGGGCGAAGCCCATCGCTCAACAAAAGATAGAAAGCCGCTGTCACACAGGCGGTCATAAAAATGGAGAAATTGACTCCGGGTTGCTGCTTCCAAAAAAGGAAATCGAACAGCCAGCCGAGGGCGAACACAATGATCCAAAGTTTGTTGGGATTGGTTTTCATAAATCACTCCTGATTGAATTTCAAAGACTACTGCAAAAAGAATTTAGCCACAGAGACACGGAGAAAAGAGAGGGAAATGCAAAGTCCTCAAAGAGTCTCAGTGAACTCTGCGCGCTCTGTGGCTGAGTCTTTTCAGCAAACTCATTTCAGCAAGGATAGCCGTGATTGTCTGGCGGAGGCTATCAAAAGGTATCACAAAATGTCAGGAAAGCCATAGTTACAGTTTTATGAGAATTTCAATTTCGCCTATTGACATCCGATTTATTTTGTGACATACTTTCGGCACTGACAGGGGCAAACAATTTAACCGCCATTTTATGAAATGGAGGAGGTGATGTCACTTATGAATAGTAGTAAACCCAGCGCTGTGGCATCCCTCTCCGTGAACTAACGTAGAATTGCCACAGCGCCCCACGATTGCCATCCGAAAGGATGGCAGTCTGGTTGTTTAAGGGAAAATTTCCGTCATTGCGAGGAGGGTGCATTTACCGACGACACTTGCGCCGCACTGCGTTTGTTGCAGTGCAGGTGAGCAATCTCCGTGACATTAAGGGAGATTGCTTCGGGCAAGAACACACCTGCCCTGGCGGGCGGTGCCAGGGAGAACGCCCTCGCAATGACGGGACACTACTGTTTAATAAAACCCAACTGATGAATCTACTTTGCGCGCATACGCATCAATTCCCCCGCTGACGTTGATCATATTTTTATACCCCTGTTGTGCCAGCCACATGGTCACCTGCACACTGCGGCTGCCGTGATGACACATGACATATACTGGAATTTCCTGCGCCCGGGCAGACTCGGACAACGCGGCAACGCCTTCGCGCGCCAGTCGGCTCATGGGCGTGACCTCGAGCCTGCTGTCTGTTATTTTGGCATAATCCAACTCTGACAGTTCGCGCACATCCAGCAAAATGAATTTCTCGTCCGATTTTAGTTTTTCGCCAAGTTCAGTCACGGTAATTTCGGGGAACATGATTTTCCATTCATGTAGGGGCGGGGTAACCCCGCCCCTACAATATTATTATTTCTTCAAAGCAGGAACGTAGAATTTCTCCACGTATTCCTTCACCATGCGGCGCGTGGAAAATTGCGGGATGACGGTCTTCATGGTGTCTTTCATCATCGCGATCCACTCGTGGGAAATTTCCTTCGGGTCGCGGTTGTAATACAACGGGATGATCTCGTGTTCGAGTGTGTGATATAGGTCTTCAGCATCGGCTGAATCCTGTATTTCATTCGACTCGTATTCCCTGTCCTCGCCGATGGCCCAGCCATTGTGACCGTTATAGGCCTCGCGCCACCAGCCGTCTAAAACAGAGAAATTCAGCGCGCCATTGATCGCGGCCTTCATGCCTGATGTGCCGCTGGCTTCCATGGGGCGGCGCGGAGTGTTCATCCACACATCCACACCTTGAACGAGATACCGCGCGAGGTTCATGTCGTAATCTTCGAGGAAGACAAGGCGTCCGCCAGTCTCTGCTTTTTTGACGGTGCGATACACCTTTTGAATCAATTGCTTGCCAGGTTCATCGGCAGGATGCGCCTTGCCCGCAAAAATAATTTGCACAGGCATATTCGGGCGGTTGATGATGTCGAGCAGGCGTTCCAGGTCCGAGAGGATCAAGTTGGCGCGCTTGTATGTGGCAAAGCGGCGCGCAAAGCCGATGGTCAACGCATAGGGATTAATCAACACACCGGAAGAAACCACTTGCACGGGATGGAATCCGCCGTGAGCCCATCTATCGCGGACACGTTCCCTCATATAAAAGGCAAGTTTGCGTTTGAGGTGCAGGCGGACCGCCCACAACTCTGCATCTGGAACGGTATCCAGTTTCGACCAATAAGCGGGTTCATCCAAATGCTCGTACCAATCTCCGCCCAAATGGTTTTCGAACAAATTGTTTAAGCGGCGCGCCATCCAATTTGCGGTATGGACTCCGTTGGTGACATATTGGATTGGAACATCCTTCTCTTCGCGCCCGGGCCAGAGGAACTTCCACATCTCACGCGAAACCTGTCCATGCAGTTCTGAAACGCCATTGCTTCCGCCCGAAAGTTTCAAGGCGAGGACAGGCATGGAGAACGTCTCTCCATGCGGCTGATGATGTTTGGCAATGTCTACGAATTCCTCGCGGGTCAGTCCAAGCTCGGGCCAGAGTTTGGCGAGGTATTTATCGAGCAGCCAAAGCGGAAACGCGTCATTGCCTGCGGGGACAGGTGTGTGCGTTGTGAATACGTTTTGTCCGAGCGTCTTTTTGGCGGCGTCTGCAAAAGTGCCGCCCAATGCCACTAGTTCACGCGCCCGCTCCAGGGTCAGGAAAGAAGCGTGACCTTCATTCATGTGCCAGACTGCTGGTTTGAATCCCAGCGCGCGCAAGGCACGCACGCCGCCGACTCCGAGTAAAACTTCCTGCATGACACGGCGATCCAAATCAGACCAGTAGAGGCGGGCGGTCAACAAACGGTCAAAGTCGCTGTTGCCTTCCACGTTTGAATCAAGCAGATACAATGGCACGCGGCCCACACGCACTTCCCAAATCTGCGCGGTGATGCTGCGGTCGGGGAATTCAATTTGAATGGTGACAGGCTTGTTATTTTTTGTCACCAGCGTCACGGGGAGATGCTCGAAAGTCAAAGGATTGTTGATGGCATCCTGCCAGCCGTCTTCGCTGATGCGCTGGGAAAAATATCCCTGGCCATACATAAAACCGACAGCCACAAAAGGCAGCCCAAGGTCAGACGCTTCCTTTAAGTGATCGCCCGAAAGCACGCCGAGGCCGCCTGAATAAATGGGAAGCGTTTCATGCAGGCCAAATTCCATTGAAAAATATGCAATCGGATTTTTCAATTCAGGGTGACTTTTTTGCGCCCATGATTCATTGGTGAAGTATGAATCGAAATCTCCAAAGAGCGCATCGTATAGCGCGAGGTAATCTTTTTCCTTCGCAGCCTGGGTCAAACGCCCGTGACCGACTTCTTGCAGGAAGCGGATCGGGTTATGTCCGAGGCGTTCCCAGAGGTCATAATCGAGTCGTCCAAAAAGCCGCGAGGCTTGAGGGTGCCACGTCCACCACAGGTTGTATGCCAATTCACCAAGACGCGCGAGGCGTTTGGGCAGATCAAATTTTTGAGAGGGGTTGGTTTTGAAGTTCATAACGGCGAATGATACCGTAAAAATGGGGAATCGGGACGCTTCGCGGGGATTCGGCAGGGAGAATGTAATTAGCAGAGTCAGCAATTCTCATTATGTCGTTGCGAGGGCGGTAGCCCGAAGCAATCCCCCAATTATAAGGAGACTGCTTCGGCAAAGACCAAAAGCGCCTCGCAGCGACATGCTCATACTGAGGATTGCTATAGCAGAGTCGCCGCTACTGCATAACTGGTACTATAATCCAACCTGGAAATTACGGCTCTACCGCTTTTAAAAGGAAATCCATCTTCGACCACAAAGGGGACAAAGGAGCACGAAGGAAAAAAAACACCAAAACACCCTTTGTGTACCTTTGTGACCCGTTGTGGTAAGAATTTTCCCGCTGGAAACGGGAGAGACGAAATTACAAAATACCGCACAGATGCCAAATATGAGTATAGTACTTACACAGAACAGTTTTTTCATCCGCTAATCTTCACGAATTTTCGCTAATCTTTTTAAAATTCGTGTGGATTGGCGTGGATTAGCGGATTCCCATGGGATTTTGCGTAGGTCTAAATAAATATTTTTATTCGTAATTTCTTCCAGCAAGTCTGGTAATTTTTACGAAAGCGGTAAATTTTTTACACGGAGAAGTTTTATGTCCACATATCAAAATATGCCAATAAAAAAAATAGCGATCAGTACCGGAGGAGGCGATGCCCCCGGTTTAAATGCTGTCATTCGCGCAGCGGCACTTTCCGCACATACCCGCGGTTGGGATGTGTACGGAGTGCTGGATGGTTTTCACGGGATATTATCGCCAGAGGAATATCCAAGCGGGGGGTTTGTCCCACTGACGCGCGAAAGAGTAAGCGGCATCACCCATCTTGGCGGAACCATTCTGGGGACAAGCAACCGCAATAACCCTCTCAGGTATCCGATCACGCGCCCCGACGGAACAATCGAAGAGGTGGACAGAACCGATGAGATCGTGCGAGGATTCCGCCTGCATCACATTGACGCGCTCATTACGGTCGGCGGCGATGGTTCGCTGGCAATTGCAAGCGTGCTGGCAAAAAAGGGATTGCGACTGATCTCGGTCCCCAAGACAATTGATAATGACCTCGATAAAACAGACGTCACCTTCGGTTTCGATACCGCTGTTGCATTCGCCACTGAGGCGCTCGATCGTTTACATTCCACAGCAGCTTCACACGGACGGGTCATGGTTGTGGAAGTAATGGGACGCTATGCCGGTTGGATCGCTCTGCACTCTGGCGTGGCCGGCTCCGCGGATGTGATCCTGATCCCCGAACACCCGTATGATATTCACAAAGTTATTGAAAAGATCAAGGAACGTGATGCGCGCGGCAATAAATTCACCATCGTGGTGGTGGCTGAAGGCGCCTCGCCAAAAGGCGGTGAAGTAACAGTAGTGGAACATGAGGCCGGGCGCGCAGAACGCCTGGGCGGCATCGGCGAAAAAGTGGCGGCTGAAATCCATGACATATCTGGAAAAGAGACTCGCGTGGTTGTCCTCGGGCACCTGCTGCGTGGCGGTTCTCCGACATCCTTCGACCGCCTGACAGCTCTGCGTTTCGGCGCAGCCGCCATTCGCGGATTGGAAGAGGGACAGGCAGGCGTGATGGTTGCTCTCGACCCGCCGCATGTCAAATATGTGCCCATCGAAGAGGCCATGGGGAAAATGAAAATGGTCCCGATGGATTCGGATATTGTCCTGACTGCCCTGGATTTGGGAATTTCGTTTGGCTAAACAGGAATGCAGGCTTCAGTCTGCTGCTGCGGACTGAAGTCCGCATTCCATTACATCAACGTGCCTAATTCATTTATGAGTCGGGCACGTTTTTATTTTGGGATTACAAGGTATCGCAACAAGCGATAAAATGGATTCATGACCACCGTCCAACTCTTCATCACCTGTCTCGCCGATTCTTTCTTCCCGAAAACTGGTGAGGCCGTCGTGGACATTCTCCACCGCCTCGGCATTACCGTGGACTTCGCCCGCGAGCAAACCTGCTGTGGACAGCCGCAATTCAATGCCGGTCTCCGCAAGGATGCGCGCTCCATCGCGGAACATACGATAAAGGTCTTCGAGAAAACAACAGGGGATATTGTCACTCCTTCCGGTTCATGCGCGCACATGTTCAGGCATAATTATGCGGAACTATTTGAGGGGGATTCGGTCTGGCATCCACGCGCAAAAGCGCTGGCCGCGCGGACTTATGAATTCACAGAATATCTTGTGGATAAATTGGGCGTCACCGATGTGGGCGCGCGTTGGGATGGAATGTTAACCTATCATCCGTCATGTCACACCCTGCGCGGAATCAACGTGGATAAACAGCCGCGCGCCTTGCTGGCAAACGTCAAAGGCGCAACTCTCGTGGAACTGCCGCACACGGAAGAATGCTGCGGTTTTGGCGGCATCATGTCTGTGGAGCATCCTGAACTTTCAGCCGAATGGTTGAAGCGCAAGATCAGCAACTTGGAAATGACCCAATCCCCCACTTTGGTCGTGACCGATGCGGGTTGTCTCATGCACATCGCCGGTGGATTGAATCGGCAGAAGAAAAGTCAACGCGTGGTGCATATTGCAGAAGTGTTGAACCATCAATAAATTTCATATCCGCTTGACTTTTGCCATCCATTTAGTATATAGTGTCATTGCTAGGCTTCGCCGACTGGAGAGAGAGAGTGATGAGACAAGCGACCAATCGTCCACTTACATTAGCGTTGATATTGGGAATATGGGTACTCCCCTTGCTGGCAACTCTGGGATTGGAGAAAATTTACCCGTCAGATACAGCCTCCAGCCAGCCATTCACCATTGACCTCAAATACAGTCCCACCGATGAACCGGGGGTATCGGACAAACTCGAGGTCACCGCTCCGCCAAACATGGAACTGGCGGTCTACCTCAATGACCGTTTGCTGGATGTGGTGAAGACCGATGCGCTTGGCCGGTACGATCTGGATATGCCTGTTCTGCCGCAGCGCCGAAACGAAATCTCCGCCCTGCCCACGCAGATCGACTCATCCACTTTGCCGTTATTCTATGATCCCAATGGCTTTCAAAGACTGACTCTCCTGCCGTCCCATATCCGCGTGGAAGAACCATTCCTGGCTGCGGCCATTCTTCAAGAGGATGGATTGCATCTCTATGGTTCCACTGCGCCCAAAAGCAAGGTTGAAGTGGGGACAGAAAGTTGTTCCGGCAGCATACTGACAGAATCCAATTCAGATGAAGAGGGAAGTTTTCAAGCGGTTTTGCCGGCCGATGGGAATACAACTTCACCCAAACAATATTGCCTGCGCGTCATTCCCGAATCCGAACCTGGGGCGGCGAAAGAATTCCTCGCGACCGCGCCAACTCCAGGTCCAGCAGGAAGCGCGGAAGTTTGGAATCGATCCATTGACTTGCAGTTTTCCGCAACCGAAGTCCGCCTGATCTTTGCGGTGGAAATGCCCGATAAATATCTGGTCTATCGAAATCTGGTCGAGGGGAATCTGAGCGAGTCGCAATTCATCGAATATATATTTGGCAATGTCACATTGAATACTTTTCTTGATCCGCGCCAGATGGCGTGGCGGCAGGAAAAACAGGCGGGCAGTGACCGCGTGCGCGTGCTGATCGAAACACAGCCGCTTGCTTATCTGATCGCTGAAGACGCCGCCACAATTTTCCAACTCGATGCGCGTTCACTGAGCAAATCCATTCCTCCTTATGGGACGAATGATGTTGTTATGGCAACCCTCGATGGCGTGCGTGTGATCGAAAATACCCCCGCGCCAAATGCGAGCAAAGATACGACTCAAACCTGGCGCGGGACGCTTGCCAACAAACCGACTCTCACGTTTTGGGTAAGCCGCAATCCGCAGCCATTGGCTGACCCGATTGACCGCGCCCGTCTGCTCGATGCGATCTCGGAGATCGTCAGCAGTCTGCAAATCCAATCTTCTCCGCTATTGCGTGAAACTCTCGAAGGTCAGATCATCGGGTTGCTGCCCGCGCGAGTTCCCGGCGCAGTGCGGGCGCAAGTCTACGATACCTATCGCACCGTGTATCTTTCCGACCCTTTCACAGACGCACAGTCGGCCAAACCCACCTTTCAAACTTATTTACGTGACCTTCCATCGCGCATCCCGGATTGGATCACATCTTTGCTTTTCGGTGCGCTATGGCTCATCCCCTCCGCGCTGATGTTGTGGACCCTCCGCAAAGAATCTGCAAATGTATTTGATCTCGCCCATCTTTCGGCTGGTGTTGCCACATTGGTTTTACTGACCATCAACTGGCTGCCGTTATTCAATCGAATTGGAATTGGCCGCGAGACCTACATCCACTGGATGATTGCGGGACTGCTGACCTTTGGCATTTTCTTTTTTCCGCTTCCTTTCTGGACCCGCTGGCTGTCCCGGCGTCCTCTGACATTTTTCATGCTTTCAGTTTTGGTCGCGCCAGTTTCAGTCTTCGCGGCGCGTTTTGTGTTTGCTGTTCTACCGGATGGATGGGTCAGCGCAACGTTGACCGGTTCATCCATGCTGGGATTGTTCTTCCTGATGTGGCTTGCCTCTCAGGCAGGAAAGGATGCAGAAGCGAAAAGGCCTTCCACTGGAATTGCCCTGCTTGCCTTGCTCGTCATCTTTGGGTTCAGCCTGCCCATTCAATCCCTGCCGCTGTCCGCGCAATTAAGCCACGCCTTCGGGGTTTCGACTCTCGGGGCCGCATTGATCCGTCCGCTATTGCCGCTGGCTCTGCTGTTCGGCATCATTATGACATTACGCCGCAATCATGACCGTTCACTGGGCGGCAAACTCTCCTCCCTTGAGCGCGGATATGCGCGTGTGATCCTTGTTGCATTCGCTGTCGGGTTGAGTCCCGTTTGGGGTTTCCTGCCGCTTTCGATTTTGATTGGATTGATCATGTTCGAATGGCTGGTGCCGGATGTTCTTATCCCATCTGATAAGGTTATCCTAAACTTTGTAAACAGACATCATGGCGAGGGCGTAAAGCAGATGTTGCTGCTGAACCGTCAAACGCGCTTGTGGCGGGCGACAGAATCGAATTTGCAAAAGCAGGTACGCGAAGGCAAAATGGAGGATGAAAACTACCACGATCAACGTGAAAAACTGGAAGCATCCGCGCGCGCGCTTGAACGCCCAAAATATATCCGCGCGGCAAGCCAGGAAATTGTTTTGCGCGATCTGGCATTCAATTTCGGCGCGGGTCCGAATCATCACGATAATTTGAAACATTCACTGGCATGGGGCATACTCTTTGCCGCGCCGATGTTACTCATCCACGGCTGGCCTCTGGCCGTTGCGGGAATTGACTCGGCGTTACCCTTTCCGTTTTTAGGCATCATGATTCGACTGACAGCGTTCGCAGCGCAGTATCTGGCGGCGGCGGCATTTCTGGGTTATTTCTTTCCATACATGCGCGGCCGCAATGGATTGGAAAAAGGCGGATGGCTGTCGCTCACCATTGTGCTTGCCTTTCTCCCGTATCACATGCTTTATGCTTCATCCATTAATGATTTCGTCGCTGTGTTGATCTGGGCGGGATCGGTACTGGCCTATAACCTGCTGGTGGCCTTCCTCGCTTTCGATATCCGCACACTGACCCGCTTCAAACTCGGCTGGAACCGCCTGCCGGACTTGTATGATTTCGGCGCCCTCGCAGTCTATCTGACCGGTTCCGGGGTGCCGCTTTTAACAACCGCATATACTGCCATCTTTGGCAGTCTTCAGGACCTTGTCCCTTCAGTATTAAAGGTAATGTTCCCGTCCCTTACCCTGAGCGGAGCGCAGTTCGAACTGCTTCAAATGCTGCTCGACCTTGCCAGCCGCATTGTCTCCGGTTAATTTAATGAGGTATTGCCATGAACAGAAAAATTGCCCTGGCGCTTGCCGCCCTCTTACTGACCAACATTTTTTGCGGCCCAACACCCACCCCAGCGACTAACCCGCCTCCGCCGCAACCGGGGGTGCCATCCGGGAGTAATCAGGCCGTGGTGAATGGAAGCAGCGGAACATCCGCTGATGGAATCCCTGTAAATTGCGAAGATGGCGAAGGGAATGTCAATATCCCCGCCGGCAGCTTCTCCGGGACCGAGACGATCACAATCGAGTGCATCAGCGAATCGGAAAAGGCGCAGCTCGATCAGGCGGTTGAAAACTCAACCGGCCAGACCGGCGAAGTGCTCGGCGTGATCAAACTGAGTCCGTCTGGAATGCAGTTCGATTCCTTTGTAACCATCACCATTCCATTGATCCAGTTCACCAGCGCGCAATATGTGGATGTCTACATTTACGACGATGACAACAGCAGCATGTTCGAGGAAGTCCTTCAGGCGCAGGTCGACTGTTCCGGTCTGTGCGCCAAGGCAAGTGTGGACCATTTCACAACATTCATTGCTTACGAAATGGCAGCCCTCCCCACCGAAGAGCCAATCACATACACCTGCACCGATCCGCTTGGCTGTGTAAATTATGCGCCCGGCGAATCGATTCGAATCGCAACACTATTAACCTATAGCGGTGAAAACGGTTTTGCACTCGAAATAGCCGCAGCCAACGAAGATGGGATTCGCACAGCGCTCCAGGATTACGGCGATATTGGCGGCCACGGATTCGATCTGACAACTTTCGATGAAGGCTGCGACTCTGATCTGGCTTTGGCCAGCGCCGAACGGATCATTAGCGATCCGTCCATTGCCGCTGTCATCGGGACAGTCTGCTCCCCCGCAGCGGAAGCCGCCATGCAATATATTTCCAAATACGGCTATTCGATGATCTCACCAGCCAATACAAGAACGTCGCTCACCGAACCGGGATCACATCAGGATGGATATTTCCGCATCTCCGCGCCGGACAACCTGGAAGCGCGCGGCATGGCAATTTACGCCTATAAAGAGTTGGAATTACGCTACGTTTCCATAGTTTACGAAGACAGCAATTTATCCAGGGAACTTGCTGCAACCTTTTCAGATCAATTCCTTGAACTGGGAGGAAAGATATTGGATAACGAAGAGTATTCTGACCCGGCTTATTACTTTGCCAAACTCTCGGCAAAGATCGCCAGCGGAGAACAAAGACCGGACGCCATTTACATGCCCATGCCGTCATCGGGCGGGAATTTCGCGGGCGCCATTTCAGGTTACGAATACTACGGTGATGGCATCACCCTGCTCGGACACTCATCAATGACATTCAACGACAAATATGTTGAATCATCTGGAATTGGCAAATATCTGACCTACTATCCAACAATCACTCCCGACTATGCAAGCACTGCGTTTGATTTTGGATATGATGCGGCTGCCCTGCTGATTGACGCAATTATCAGTGTCGTGGAGACTGATAATGACGGGACGTTACATATTGGCAGGCAGGCCTTGCGTAATGCCCTCACGAACAATCACAACTTCCACGGAAGAACAGGAAACCTCAGTTGCAACCAATATGGTGACTGCGGCGCCCCCATGATCGAAATCTATCGCTATACTTCCATAAGTGAATTTGACGGCAATTTTGAAAAATCCTTCGAGTTCCATCCATAAGATGGATTTCCGCGCGCGCATCCGAATATCTCTGGAAAATCAATCCCTTCAGACAGCGCTGGATAACAATACCGAGCGCCGTCTGAAAGGACGCGCCGCAGCATTTGAATCCATCCCCGATTGGAGAGAAAGGCGTCAGCGCGCGCGCGCCATCCGCGCGGACGTGATCGAACATCTTGACGAATATCTCGCGCAATTCATCGCAAAGAATGAGGAGAATGGCGTCATCGTCCACCGCGCAAAGGATGCGGCGGAGGCGATTCAAATTATATTGGCAATTGCGGACTCCAACGTCTCCAGACGTTGGAATGAAAACAACGCCGACGACAGGAGTCGTCGGACTCCATTATTAATTGCCAAATCCAAGAGCATGGTCTCGGAAGAGATCGAATTAAATCACGCGCTCGAAAAGGAAGGTATCCGCGTTGTCGAAACCGACCTCGGCGAATACATCGTTCAATTGCGGCATGAGCGGCCGAGTCACATCATCACCCCCGCCGCGCATTTACGCAAGGAACAGGTCGCGGAACTCTTTCAGGAAAAGCTTGGCATTCCATACACAACCGACAGTCCCACGCTCACCGCAACCGCCCGCAAAGTTCTGCGTGAAATTTTCCTCACCGCCGATATAGGTTTCAGCGGAGTCAATTTTGGCGTGGCAGAAACAGGCACGGTTTGCATCATCACCAACGAAGGCAACGGGCGCATGGTCACCACAGTTCCGCCCGTTCACATTGCATTGATGGGCATGGAGCGCATCGTTCCAGACCTTGAAAATCTTTCGCTCATGCTTTCGCTTCTGCCCCGCTCTGCAACCGGACAAAAATTAACTGTCTATACCCAACTGCTCAACAAACCGCTAGCCGATCAAACCCGCCATCTTATCATTCTCGATAACGGCCGCGCACGTTTGAGAGGTTCCCCGCTCAAAGAATCACTATACTGCATTCGATGCGGCGCCTGCCTCAATGCCTGTCCCGTTTTCCGCGAACTCAGCGGCCACGCTTACATCGGCAGGGATAATTCCATCGCGCCATATCCCGGTCCCATTGGCTCGGTCATTTCGCCGGGTTTGCTCGGTGAAAATTATGTTCAACTCGCGCAGGCTTCATCCCTATGTGGCGCGTGCAAAGACGCCTGCCCCGTCGATATTGATCTGCCGAAACTGTTAACCCGTGTGAGGGCTGGACAATCCACTCAACCGGCATCCGGCGACGGAAAGGGGCTTTCTCCCTCAACCAGATTTGGTCTGCAACTATACGCCCGCCTCGCGATTCGCCCGAAGCTGTATGCGGCCTCACAGAAATTCGCTGCGCTGGGAACTCGTCTCCTCTCCCCCCGCTCCCAGTGGATTCGCCTGCCCGCATTTACAGGCTGGGGCTACAGCAAGGACTTTCCACGTTTTGCGGGAAAAACATTTAGGGAAAGTTTTATAAAAAGGGATGCCAGGGAGTCGAAAGTCTCCAGGCTTTCGATAGTCACTTTAACTGCAACGTCCGGAGATGTTGCAGTCCAATCAAACAAAGTTGAACAATTCGCCCAAGAACTCACCGCGCTAAGCGGACATGTCACCTTAACCAAAAATCCAACTCAATCAATCATTGAATTCCTCGATGCGCGCGGAATCAATAAAATCCACCTTGAGCCGAACACGTTGGATGAATCTCTTTTGCGCAAAGCGGACATCGAATTTACAAACACGCCCGACGATCAAATCCTCGTCGGCGTAACGAATGCCATTTGCGGGCTGGCAGATACCGGGTCCGTGCTGGAAGCGGACGGCGCATTACTTGCGTCACTCTTACCCGAAGTCCACATCGCCGTTTTGAAATCATCCGCCATTCTTTCTTCATTATCGGACGCAATAAAGTTCGTAAAGGATAAAAGCGCGGCGGTGTTCATCAGCGGGCCGTCGCGCACCGCAGACATCGAAATGACGCTTACCATCGGCGTGCATGGCCCGAAGGAAATTCACGTGTTCGTTGTTGAATGATGTAGCGCGACATTAATGTCGCGGCACATTTGTTTGACGATTCAAATTTGGGATGATAGAATACAGCCCGCTTGACCAAATGAACGCCCCCATCGTCTAGTGGCCCAGGACGAAGCCCTCTCAAGGCTTAAACCGGGATTCGAATTCCCGTGGGGGCACCAAAAGAGAGACGCTAACATTGCGTCTCTTTGCATTTATTAAACCAGTGTCCCCGCAGGGGGGATGTTATTCGAATTCCCGTGGGGGCACAACATATAGACATGGTTTTCTTACAAAAACGCCCGCTATGATGAGCGGGCGTTTTTGTAAATTCAGTAAATCACAGATTGAGCGGAATGCAGACTTTAGTCTGCAATTTTACAGAGGCAAAGCGGACTGAAGTCCGCGCTCCGGAGCAAATTCGTGATTTAATGAAATGAATCACCACGGAGGGTTATAAGGCGATGGGGGCGGGGAATTCAAGGGAAGTTTTTCAAGCATTCTCATCGGATAGAACACATCGCCATCAGAAAAGAGCGGGTAATAAATGGGTCGGCCTTCCCGCCCGCCAAGTTGAGGGAACGGGTTTACACGCCTGCGCCCGTTCACTTTATCGGCGCCAATATCGGGGCGAATAATAGTGGCGTGATGGATAAGCCAGGGGTGGGTTTCGTAAGTGATCCATTTCGGCAAAGGCCTGCGAACATCTATCGTCTCGACTTTTAAAACATCCAGTCCCTTGGGAATCCCCGGCACCTTGCGTTTGCCGACTTCCACACCGCAAATGACATTGCCGCCGCATATCAAACGACCCATTTGAGGCAATGGAAAAGGAGCTTTCAATCGTTCCCCTGAAATATAATCCTTGCAAAGGTTGAGTCCCCATGACCCGTTGTTGAAAGCAACGCCCTCAGCCGTATAGCTTCTCCATGCCTGCAGCGATTCCTTGACATCGGCGGTAAGGTTTAACCTGAACCAAAACCACTGCAGGTCCTCGGTCAGTTTTGTTCCCTTGAAAGGATGCAGCCTTTGAACCTGTGGAAAGCCCTGTAACGTTCCTGCGGGTCTTGAATAGAATGGCATCTGGTCATCGTTCTTTACATAATAAAGTTGTCTCATTGCATCCTCCACCATACCGTAGTTTGCGCAATCGTCGAAAGAATACGCCATTATACTTAATGAACCTAATCAAGTAAACCGGCTTCTCAAAGGATATTTCATGAAACAGTCATCCCGATCTTCGCGCGGATTTTTGATCGCGCTCACTGCAACCATCATCTGGTCAACAACAGGCATCATCATCAGTTATTTAAGCAAGACCTATTCACTGCCATCCCTGGTACTCGCATTCTGGCGTGACCTGTTCGTTTCATTTGGGATGGTGGTCGGTTTGCTTGTATTCAGCCGCGCACATTTTCAACTTGACCGTATACATTGGAAATTCATGGTCTTGTACGGGGTGACGCTCGCCGTCTTCAACTCCATGTGGACATTCTCCGTTCAATACAACGGGGCGGCAGTGGCAACGGTCATGGCATTCAGTTCCCCGGCCATGACAGCCATCTTAAGCAGAATAGTCTTCAAGGAACGATTCAGCCGCATCAAAATAATATCGATCCTGCTCAGTCTTGGGGGGATTGTCCTGGTTTCGGGCGCGTACGATCCATCCGCGTGGAATCTCAATCCGCTGGGCATCATCTTTGGCTTGATCTCCGGGCTGATGTTTGCCGTTTACAACCTCGAAGGCAAACACGCTTCGGACACAAACATCGATTCATGGACGGCGCTGCTTTACAGCTTTGCGGGGGCCACTTTCTTTTTGTTATTTTTCAACCTTGGAAATGACTTGTTCATCACCGGCAAAGCGCCCTTTGCAGACATGCTCTGGCTGGGAACCTCCCTCTCAGGCTGGGGGATTCTTTTCTTTCTCGGCGTTGCCCCCACACTCGGCGGGTTCGGCCTCTACACGTTGAGCATCCGCTATCTCTCCCCCACCACTTCAAATTTGATCGCGACGCTCGAACCTGCATTCACCGCGGTCTGGGCTTATTTTTTATTGAACGAAATCTTAACAGGCATACAACTTATCGGCGGCCTGCTTGTGTTGACAGGTGTGGTCTTATTAAGATTTTCAGACCAGTGAATAACTCGCTTGACGCGGTAACGCGATATTTATCTCGCAAAATGGGCGGCATAAATATCGCGCTACAGGCCGGACTGCGTAACGTCAGTAATTATTGGGCGGGGACTGGTGTATTCACAGGCGCTGGCGTCTCTGTCGGTAAAAAGAACAAGTCGCCCCACCAGGGAAGAAGAGATGCAAACCGATTCAGACCATACACTCCCTTTACGACAAAGCGATGCAGATTATATAACTCGCTTTTACACTGGTCGGGGGTGGCGCCAATGCTCATCCCCGCAATATAACCTGCCTTATACACAATATTGTTGACACCGCAGGAACTAACTCCAAACGGATACGCAAATGTAAGTATGGGTAAACCTAATTTATTTTCCAAATACCAGCGCGAATCAACTATCTCGTAATTTTGCGTTTGCAAATCAAGCTTCTCCAAATCCGGATGGGTCATCCCGTGGCTGCCTATTTCCCAGCCTGCGCGAGCCACCTCTTTGATCTGCTCCACATTCATGTATTGCGGAGCCCCAATATAAGTCCCAACAACATACAGGGTTCCATTAAAACCGTACTTTTGCATAACGGGAAAGGCATTGGTGTAGTTATCCAGGTTTCCATCATCGAAAGTAATCATGATCGGGCGTGGCGGCAGGGTAATCCCTTCCTGAATTGCCTTTACGAGCGCCTCAATCGTGATCGTTGTATATTCCCAATCATGCAACAACCTCATTTGTTTTTCGAAATTTTCGGCTGAAACATAATACTGGCTGTTGGGCCGCGACGAATCAACATGGTGATACAAAAGTATTGGGACAACGATATTCCCCGGTCCCTGATATACCCAGGTGGCAGTCGGTATGGGAGATGGCGTAAACGTCGGGATGGATGTAAATGCCGGAGCGACAGTGAATGTCGGTGTAACAGTGGCAGTTACAGGGGCGGAAGGAGGCGTAATTCTAGGTTTTTCAAAACTCGACCCCCTGCATGAAATCGTCAGAAAAATAGCAGCCAGAAAATCAATAGAAAATTTTTCTTCATTTTAGTGGTTGATCTCCCAGATTAATCGAAGCCCGTCAAGGGTCAGCCAGGGAGCGATGATGTTTATGACCTTTGTTTCTTTAGCGACAACTTCCGCCAGCCCGCCCGTTGCGACGACTTTCATATCGCTTCCCAACTCGGACCTGAATCTTGCCACCATTCCCTCGACCATGCTCACGTACCCAAACAGTAGACCCGATTGCATCGCGTGGATGGTGTTGCGGCCAATGACAGAGGGAGGAACCTGCAAATCAATGCGCGGCAATTTCGCGGCGCGGGTATACAAGGCTTCAGCAGCGAGATTGATTCCAGCAGTGATTGCGCCGCCAAGATATTCGCCTTCTTTTGTAATTGCATTGAATGTTGTCGCTGTTCCGAAATCCACCACGCAGGCGGGGCCGCCATAGAATTTCATCACCGCCACCGCATCGCAGACCCGATCCGCGCCGACAGCTTTGGGGTCTTCATAACGGATCTTGATCCCCGTTTTGACGCCCGTATCCACAACCAGGGGTTCCTGTTTGAGATATTCGCGGCAGGCTTGAATCACTCTGCCGGTCAACGGGGGCACAACGGAAGCAAGTGAAACACCTGTGATTTCACCCAGCGTTTTTCCTGCGTTTTGCAGCAAACCCAAAAACTGCAATCCATATTCATCAGGCATGCGGTTATGGTCAGTGGCAAGCCGCCAATGCGCGCCAAGTTGATCGCCTTCATACAGGCCGAGGGTTAAGTTGGTATTGCCAATGTCAATGGTTAGAAGCATAAGATTCTCGTTTATGGGGTTGGTATACAGATGGACAGGGAAACTGTTTACCTGTGTACTTGTTTACGTTTGTTCTTATCTCATTTTACCGCTTCTATGATTTCCGCGACCATATCATAACGATGGAACTGCGGCATGATATAAATCCCGCCGGCCCAGGGTTTAATGTTTTGGATCAAGTCAACGGCCAGTTCCACGCCGACTTTTGCTCCGCCATCATTGGCAGATTCCATCTTTGAGCGAGCCTCTTCGGGAATAAAAATTCCCGGCACTTCATGATGCAAAAAGCTCGCATGTTTGGCGCTGACCAAAGGCAGGATGCCCGCCAGAATCGGTTTATTCAATCTGCCGTGTTTTGCCTCATAGGCTTCGAGTAATTTCGGACCATCGTCAACACGATAGATCGGCTGTGTGAGGAAAAAATCCACACCTGCTCTGACTTTGCGATGCAGATTCTTTACTTCATTATCCACATCCTGCGGGCATAGATTCAGCGCCGCGCCGACAAAGAAATTCGTAGGCTGGCCGATGCTCGTACCTGAATGATCCACGCCCATGTTGAATCCCTGCTTGATGAGCTTGATCAATCCTGATGGGACGAGATCATAATTGTCCATCGCTTCGGGGTAATCGCCAATGGAAGTGGGATCACCCATCACGACAAAGACATTACGGATGCCAAGCGCATGAGCCGCGAGCAGATCGCCTTGCACGCGCAGCAGATTCCGCCCACGGGTTGGAAAATGCAACGTTGACTCCACACCAACTTTCCGCTGGACAAGATCGCACACCGCCCAGGCGGACATCCTCATGCGCGCCATCGGGGAATCTGCCACGTTGATCACATCCGCGCCTGCGTCGGCCAGGAGTGAAGCGCCGGCCAGCAGTTTATGAGTCGAGAGTCCGCGCGGCGGGTCCATTTCCACGCAAATGGAAAATTTCCCGGAAGAAAGTTTTTGTGCGAATTGAGTCGGCTGTTCCACATCTGAAGCCTCCACATCCAAAACTTCCGAGGCTTCCAAAACCGTTGAAGTTTGAACTGGCATTGTCTCGAATGCCTTCTTCATCGCGGAGATGTGTTGAGGCGTTGTACCGCAGCAGCCGCCGACAATGTTTGCGCCAGCATCACGGAACGCAAGCGCGTAATCGCCGAAATATTCAGCGTCTGCGGGATACATGATGCGTCCGCCAACCTGTTCAGGCCAGCCTGCATTTGGCTTGACCCAAAATTTCGCGGAGCGGTCGGGCACAGCTAGTTTCATCTGTTTCAAAATGCGCAGCAACTGGGAAGGCCCGCCTGAACAATTCACACCGATCACATCCGCGCCGGCATCCTTTAATTTCCGCGCCACTTTTGTGGGATCATCGCCAAGCAGGGTTCGGTCATCGCGAGTGAATGTTACCGATGCCACGACTGGCAGCTTTGAAACTTCCTTTGCAGCTTTAATCGCTTCTTGAATTTCATATAGATCACTCATGGTTTCAATGACGATCAATTCTGCGCCGGCGTCTGCCAGTGCTTTGACCTGTTCTGCAAATGCGGCCCGCGCCTCCTCCGGCTTGACACGGCCATAAGGAGCTATACGCACCCCAAGCGGACCAATATCGCCGGCCACGAGTACATCCTTGAATGATGCGGCGACCGCACGCTTGGCGAGTTCCACGCCTGCGCGGTTGATCTCGATCACGTCATCTTCGAGGCCGTGTTTTTTTAATTTGAATCGATTCGCGCCGAATGTATTCGTGATGATCAACTGCGCGCCCGCTTCGATATATTCACGGTGAATATCGGCCACAGCCGCAGGATTGGTTAAATTCAATTCGTCAAAACATTTATCAAACCCCACACCGCGCGCGTGAAGCATTGTGCCCATTGCGCCATCGGCGAGGAGGGTTTGAGACGAAAGGCGATTTAGAAAATTATTTTGATTC
>JACRBH010000165.1 GCA_016234535.1 Chloroflexota bacterium | reverse complement strand
GATGTCGTCGCCGAGAATGGGCAGTCCTGCATCTGCAAAGCGTTTACCCCAGTATTCGGATGAAGCGATGAACACGGGAATCCCGTTGACAAAGGCGCAGCCCGCTTCGATGACTTGTTCCACATACCATTTGGTGGCCATTTCCGAACCCACAGGCAGGAAGTTGATCACCACATCGGTTCTGGTGTCTTTGAGCAATTTGACAATATCGGCTGTTGGGCCGGGCGCCTTTGTGATGACCTCGCTCAAATATTTGCCGAGACCGTCATGGGTCATGCCGCGCACGACAGGCACATTCAAATGAGGGACATCCGCGAATTTGTAGGTGTTGTTTGGCTCGGCAAAGATGGCTTCTGAAAGGTCCTTGCCGACTTTATGGATGTTCACGTCGATGGCGATGGTGAATTCGATGTCGCGCACATGATAATCACCAAGCTGTGTATGCATGATACCCGGGATGGCTTCGTCCTTTTTTGCGTTCTTATAGAATTGAACGCCCTGCACGAGTGAAGACGCGCAATTCCCCACGCCAATGATGGCGACACGTACTTTTTTGTTTGCCATAAAAAATTCTCTCCTTGATATTTAATTGCAATTTCCTTGTATGTTCAGACAGTCTGCGTTTCAGATAGACCTGTGTTGTATAATCTTACTATAGGTTAAACATGGCTGTAGACCAATCCAAACTGCTTGCGCGTCTCCTTGAAATAACCCGAAACCTTGGCACAATGGTGGATATCGAGACCTATATACGGTCCATACTTTCCGCCGCCGCCGAATTGACCGGGAGCGAGACGGCCTCCCTGATGGAATATGATGAAGTCGCGCAGGAACTTTATTTTAAATATGTGCCGTGGTTCCATCGCGATAAGGTCAATTCTGCCAGAATTCCTTTAAAAGAAAGCGCGGCCGGGTGGGTATTTTTGAACGTGAAGCCGCTTGCCATTGATGATGTAAAGAACGACAGCCGCCATTATGGCAAGATCGATGACCTGACGGGTTTTGCCACCCGTTCGATTTTGGGCGTGCCGCTTTTGTTGCATGGAAGGCCGGTGGGCGTATTTGAAGTCTTTAACAAGACCAGCGGCAATTATAGCGGGGAGGATATTACGGTCCTGGAGGCACTTGCCTCGCTTGTTACAACTGCCATGCAAAATGATATGTTGGAGGGGAACGCGATTACATCTCAAAATGAATCGCGCGACCTTGACCGATTAAAGAATGAATTTATCGCCATTACATCGCATGAGCTGCGGACGCCGTTGGGGCTGATTCTGGGTCACGCAACTTTTTTGCGCGAACTGGTCGGCGAGGATTATGGCGAACAGGTGGATGCCATCATCCGCAATGCCGCCCGTTTAAAGGAGATCATCGAAAGCCTCTCCAGCGTGGATAACTATCAGACCGGCGGCGCGCGCCTTCGCCAGCGCAAAGTCTCTGTTACGCGGATCATCGAAGATGTCACGGCATCATTCCGCGATATCGCCCTGCAAAAAGGTGTTGCGCTAAAAATGGGAGTGAAGCCCGGCGAGGATTTGTTTGTAGATGCTGATGGCAGCAAGACAGCCATTGTACTAAGCAATCTCGTAAAAAATGCCATTACTTTTACGAACGAGGGCGGGTATGTTATTGTTGGCGGTGAACATCAACCTGGTTTTGTAAAAGTAACCGTTGAGGATAACGGCGTGGGGATTCCCGCCAAGGATTTGCCGCATATATTTGAACGCTTCTATCAGGTTGAATCTCATCTCACGCGCAGGCATGGCGGCATGGGGCTTGGCCTTTCCGTTGCAAAGGTCATGATCGAAATGCACGGCGGGCGCATTTGGGTTGAGAGCACCGAAGGTGTCGGGAGTATATTTACTTTTCTTTTGCCTGTTGAGATGGAAAAACAAGAACCTGACCCCGACCCTGTCAGCCCATTTGTCAAATAACCTGTTCGGTTATGAATCTTGTCCCGTCAAATTGGTTGACGGGATTTTTATTTCTTTGATACACTCACGCCCATTCTCATGTCGTTGCGAGAAGGGCTTCAGCCCGACGAAGCAATCTCCACCTTGAATTGGAAAACCTCATGCAAAGCATCAACCAACAGTTCGACCTCATTCGCCAATCTGCCACCGTTGCCATGGCAGACCGCATCCTTGCCCTCAAAGCCAGCGGACAAAACATTGTCGGCTTGCAAGTAGGTGACCCCGATTTTGGGACTCACCCTGCGATTGCGGATGCGGCCCTCAAAGCGATGCAAGATGGGCTGACCCATTACGGGCCTTCGCGCGGCTACCCTGACCTGAGGACTGCTGTTGCAAACAAACTGATTCGTGAAGAAGGAGTTTCCTACAATCCCGCCTCCGAGATTCTCATCACGCATGGCGGCATCCACGCCTATTATCTCGCCATGCAATCCATCTTGAATCCGGGCGATGATGTTCTCGTTCCCGACCCCTCATGGGCGACTCATTCCAACATGGCCATCATGCTGCGCGGAAATGTGATCCGCGTCCCCGCCCCCGCCGAAAATGGATTCATCCCCTTTTTCGACTCATGGCTGAAAGCGTTGACTCCCAAAACCCGCGTCATCGTGCTGAACTATCCGTCGAATCCAACGGGCGCATATCCCACCCGTGAGTATTTGCAGAAGTTGCAGGACTTTGCCGCAAAAAATAATTTGTGGATTGTCAGCGATGAAGTTTATGGCAGCCTATATTATGGAGAACGTCCCACTTGTGCGGTGGCATTTGAAGGCGCGAAAGAAAGAACTTTGCTCGTCAACAGCCTTTCAAAATCCTACGCCATGACGGGCTGGCGCGTTGGCTATCTTGCCGCTCCCGCGCACATAATTGAGAACGCATTGAAGGCAGGGCAAAACTCCATCACCTGCGTCGCTCCCTTTATTCAAAAAGCCGCCGCCTTTGCATTGACCGACCCTGTTATTCAGGAAGTCACAGCAACTATGCGCGCCGCATACAGCCGCCGCCGCGATCTGGTGATTCGACTCTCGCACCAGTTGGAAAGTGAAAAAGTAAAAGTGATTCCGCCGCAGGGCGCGTTTTATTTCTTCCTTGACTTGCGCGCCTTGAAAATGTCCTCCGTTGAAATGTGTGAAAGGATTTTGGATGAAGCGGGCGTGGGACTGGTCCCTGGCTCGGCATTTGGGAAACAAGGCGAGGGCTTCATCCGCATGACGATTGCTGCTTCCGATGAAGATGTGGAAGCGGGGTTTCGGAAGATTGTTGAATGGGCAGAGAAGCAGTAGCCCAGTTATCAGTAACCAGTAATCAGTAGGGGCGGGGGTCTCCCCGCCCGATGGAGTTTTTATGAAAGTATCATTCCAGGGTGAACCCGGTGCGTACAGTGAACAGGCTGTCTTCAATTATTTTGGGAATGTGGAAACCATCCCGTGCGAATCATTTGATGTGATGTTTGATTCGGTTGTCTCAGGCAAAAGCGATGCGGCGCTGGCTCCGATTGAAAATTCGCTGGCAGGCAGCATTCATCAGAATTATGACTTGCTTCTGCGGCATGACCTGCATATTGTGGGGGAGTACTTTCTGCGTGTGCAGCATTGTTTGATTGCGAACTTAGGGGTGAAAAAAGAAGATATCAAAAAGGCCATTAGCCATCCGCAGGCGTTGGGGCAGTGTGCGGGATATTTGCGTTCGCATGGAATCAAAGCGGAGCAAGTCTACGACACGGCAGGGAGCGTGAAAATGCTCAAAGAGTCAGGCGCGCGGGATGTGGCGGCCATTGCGTCGAAGCGGGCGGCTGAGTTATACGGGATGCAAATTCTGGAGGAAGGCATCGAGGATAACGCGGAAAACTATACGCGCTTCCTCGCTGTCGGACGAGAATCAACTGTCCCGACGGGCGAAGCGAAGACCTCCATCGTGTTCACGTTGAAAAATGTCCCCGGGTCTTTATTCAAAGCCATGTCCGTTTTTGCTTTGCGCGATATCGACCTGACGAAAATTGAATCACGCCCATTGCAGGGCAAGCCCTGGGAATATCTTTTTTATATTGATTTCATCGGCTCTATGCAGGATGAAACTGCGCAGCGCGCGCTCGATCATTTGGGCGAGTATGCGGTAATGTTGCGCGTACTGGGGTCGTATCCGAGATTCAAGGGATAACGGCGTACCTTATTTGTGACGCGGCTGCTTTTCTGGGGGATAAAATCAGGGTGGTTTTTATCTTTACATAACAGAATATATGTTCTAAAATTTCAAGCAATAGACTCTTCTGGAAGATTGAGCAGATGCCATGAAATTAACAGACGTAGCAACAAGCAGACTTATCACCCAGCAAATTTTAGGGACGAAATTCACGACCATCAAAGATTTGGTTGGCTGGATGGGCGCCATGCAGGCGCAGGATTATCCCATGTCGAAGTGGGCAGTTGGCGTTCGGCTTCCGGGGCTTACCGAGCGGAAGATCGAGGCCGCGATTGACAATGCCGAAATTATCCGAACGCATTTGTTGAGGCCGACGTGGCATGTGGTTTCAGCAGACGATATTTACTGGATGCTTGAATTGACCGCGCCACAGATCAAGGCTTCGATGAAGTCGAGACACAAGGATTTGGGGCTTTCTGAAAGTATCCTTACAAAAAGTAATACGATCATCGAAAAGACATTGTCAGGCGGAAAATCTCTCACTCGTGATGAGTTGATGGGTGAAATTCAAAAAGCAAAAATTCCCACCGACGAAAACAGGCTGTCTCATCTTTTAATGTGGGCGGAATTGAGCGGGATCGTTGGCAGCGGCACATCCAAAGCTGGAAAACAAACCTATGCCTTGCTGGAAGAAAGAGTGCCGAAGCCAAAAGCCATGAAGAAGGAAGAGGCGTTAGGGAAACTCGCCAAAAGATATTTTACAAGCCACGGTCCCGCCACATTGCAGGATTTTGTCTGGTGGTCGGGGCTGTCGGTTGGGGATGCAAAATCCGCATTGGAAATGGCTAAACCCGGTTTGGTTTCGGAAACAATCGATTCACAAATATATTGGTTTGACAATTCCTTTTCCATGACTCGGCGCGAAAAAGACTCAGTTTACCTGCTGCCTGCTTACGATGAAATTATCATCAGCTATAGGGATAGAAGCGCGTCGCTATTTTTCGAGCATAACAACTTGACCATTTCAAATAATGGCATTTTCAGGCCGGTCATTGTGGTTAACGGACAAGTTATCGGGCTATGGAAACGGACGATCAAAAAAGAAAAAGTGATCGTCGAGACGGAATTCTTTGAACGTCCCAATCAAATCACCAAACAACTGATTGAAAACGCCGCCATGCAATTTGGAAATTTTTTAGAGAAGGAAACCGAAATAAAACAGGCAGCGTGATTAAGCTAGGATAAAAAAAATGATCATTGATTTTAGCGAAAGACCATCGGACTCTTGTTTTGTAGATTCGGTTTGGCGCGGCCATACTGGAAGCGCCGGGTTCCGCCTCGCTCCCGCCGGGGGATGTTGGGCCATGCTGATCGAACGGCAGGGCAGCACGGGACGGTTATCCCTCGTTGGCCCGATGCAGAAGGCGCAATCCATGTTTTACGCCGAAGATGTCGAGTTCCTTGTCATCAAATTCAAAGCCGGCACGTTTATGCCTCAGTTGCCCGCGGAAAATCTTCTGGATGCGGTGATTCCCCTGACGGAAGCAAATGGGAAATCGTTTTGGTGGAACGGTTCCGCGTTGCAATTCCCAGACTATGAAAATGCGGAAACGTTTGTAAACCGACTTGTGCGCGACGGATGGTTGACTCAGGAGCCGATCATCGATGCCGTGTTACAGGGACAGCCGCAGGCTATTTCATCGCGCTCCATTCAACGCCGATTCCTATATGCCACCGGCTTGACTCACAATTCCATTCGGCAAATTGCGCGCGCCCGACAGGCGATGGCACTTTTACAGCGCGGCGTCCCCATTCTCGATACTGTTTTTGAGGCGGGCTATACCGATCAGCCGCATATGACCAAATCGCTGAAACACTTTATCGGGCAAACGCCCGCTCAAATCGTTCGGATGAGTCAGTCTTAATAGCTGTCGTTTTCGTACAAGACAAGGGTCCTGCGCTTGCCTATAATACAAATGTTCTAAAAACTATGGCTAAAACCGAAGGAGAATTAGCATGACAAAAAATGACAACATTCAGACTCAGCAACAGACACCCATGCCAAATCCCGATCTCAAAAGCCTGGATAGGTTGGTTGGCACATGGAAAGTATCTGGAGGCGCGCAAGGAACGGTCACCTATGAGTGGATGGAGGGCGGCTTTTTCCTTATCCAATACTTTGACCTTGAATTGGAAGGGCACAAGGTCAAGGGCATTGAGGTCATCGGTCATCTAAAGTCATTTGATGGGCAATCAAGCGATGACATCAAAACGCGCATTTATGACAACATGGGCAACACGTTCGATTATGTTTACGAACTGAATGGAGATACTCTTACGATTTGGGGTGGAGAGAAGGGTTCCCCGGCGTATTTCCAGGGCACATTTAGCGAAGACGGCAACGTGAATGCTGGTGCCTGGCATTATCCGGGCGGCGGATATGATTCGACCATGACCAGAGTCAAGTAGGCGATATTTGTACCAGTCACTCACCCACATACAACAATAAATATTAGGAGGTTTGATATGACCCAAACACCAAGGTCAATAACTGCGGTCTCGCAAACCGCGGCGCGTCTATCATTTACAACAGCCGCAACATTTGTGGTTTTGCTTGCCGCCTTGCATTTCCTCGAACCGGAGTTCGACCCCTCGTGGCGGTTTATTAGCGAGTATGCGCTCGGGCGCTACGGCTGGATTATGGCGCTGGCATTTCTTTCCCTGGCAGTGAGTTATGCCGCCTTATTCGTGGCGATCCAGTCACAACTGAGAACCATCGTCGGCCGCATTGGGCTTGCCTTGCTTCTGATAAGTGCTGTTAGTTTCGTAATGGCGGGGATATTTCCCACCGACCCTATCACGACAAGCCCTGATGCCGCGACAACCAACGGGACGCTCCATAACATAGGCGGAACGCTTGGTCTTGCCATGACGTTTGCGGCTGTAATTGTCAGTTGGAATCTGGCTCGCAACCCCGTTTGGTTGTCGGCGCGACAATCCCTGTTGTGGACTGCCGGCATAGCTGTAGCCTGTACGGTGGGATTCATTGTCTATGTGATGGCAGCCCTTCCCAGCGACGGCACGTTCGGACCAAATGTGTTGGCTGGTGGCATCGGGCGAATCGAGATACTGGCGTATTGTGCATGGGTGATGACAGTGTCTCGGCAAGCGATCAAATTACAGGAAAAGGCGCAGATATGAATTCCTGGCCAAAAGGTATTAGCACTGTCACATTATTTGTTGAGGATTTGGAAGCCACGAAGCAATACTATCTGAAGGTCTTCGGACTGCCAGTCGTGTTCGAGGATGCCGAATCGGCGGTGTTCAAGTTCGGAAGCACCCTCGTCAATCTGCTGAAGACCACGGCGGCTGGAGAACTCATTGAGCCTGCAAAAGTGGCAAGTCGCGAGGCTGGCACTCGCTTTGTATTCACCATCGATGTGGATGATGTGGATGCGATGTGTGCGGAACTAACTGCGCGCGGAGTGACGCTGCTGAACGGTCCGATGGATCGTCCCTGGGGTGTGCGAACCGCCAGCTTCATCGATCCCGGCGGTTACATCTGGGAGATCGCGAAGTAGTAAGTGATTTTGCGATGAAAGATACTTGAACAAACATTTAAAAGTTTTACATACCAAAAGGAAAAAATGGATAACAAACGTCTCTTCTCGATTATTTTAGTGGTGTTCATAGACTTGCTCGGTTACAGCTTGATCCTGCCGCTGTTACCCTACTACGCCCAAACCTTTAACGCCAATCAGGCTGTTACCGGACTGTTACTCGCTTCGTACTCGATCATGCAGTTGATCGGCGCGCCCATTCTGGGCCGCCTCTCAGACCGCTTCGGTCGCCGTCCCATTTTGTTGCTGTCCCTTCTCGGCACCTTCATCGGCTTTTTGATGATGGGCTTTGCCGCCACCTTGTGGGTATTGTTTGCAAGCCGTATGCTCGACGGTCTCACCGGCGGCAACTTCAGCGTGACACAAGCTTACATCTCCGATGTGACCGATGAAAAAGATCGTTCCAAAGCCCTTGGTATGACCGGCGCGGCTTTTGGTCTGGGCTTTATCATTGGCCCTGTCGCTGGTGGATTGCTCGGCCAGTGGAATCCCGCCCTGCCCGCCTTTGTCGCGGCGGCCATCTCGTTGATCAACCTTGTGCTTGTCTACGCCTGGCTTCCCGAATCACTCACAGCTGAGAAGCGCGCTCACATGAGCGAGAAGCAGCCATCAGTTACGTTGGATGCGTTACTGGTCGCATTGCGGCGTCCATTCATTGGCTCGCTGTTCATCACCGGCTTCTTCTTCGGCCTGGCCTTTGTCATTCTCCAATCCATCTTCTCCTTGCACGCGCTGGTGAAATTCAATTTGACCAGTTTCCAAACGGGTTTGGTGCTCACCTATGTTGGTATCCTGTCTGTCATCATGCAGGGCTTCCTCGTTGGTCGCCTCACCAGCCGCTTCCGAGAGGATGCGCTGATTCTGGTTTCTGCTGTAATGCTGGGAGTTGGCCTGCTCGGCTGGGGACTGGCGCCCAATATCATCTGGATTTATGTGTCTATAACCCCCATCGCTCTCTTTGGTGGATTACTCGGCACATTGCTTTCCAGCACCCTGACCAAATCCGTCGCCCCGCACGAAATTGGCGGCATTCTCGGATTATTCGCCTCCGTGGATGGCTCGACACGAATCATTGCTCCCATTTTTGGCGGCATTTTGCTTCAACAAGTTGGCGCGTGGGCGCCGGGTGTATTCGCCTCCATCATCATGGCTGGAGTCGTCATTTTCATCCTCGCCACGATTTACAACCGGCCCATCTTCGCGATGATGAGAGAAAACGCAGCCTTGCCCGATTCCGCTGCGGATTAAGAACCGCTTCATCCATGACCTCAGCCTGCTCCCGTTTAAAAGGCTGGATCATCTCACCCTTTAATTGTTTTGAATGTGTTTCATTTCAGTTGAAACACATTCAATTGTTAGCCCGCAGACATCAGTAAGGATTAAAATAATGTCAGAAGAACAACAAATAAGAAAAGTTATTTTTGCAATCAACATCACGATAGACGGCTACTGTGGCCATGAAGAGGGGATCGTCGACGACGAATTGCACGAGTACTTCACTGGGCTCTTGCGTGATTCAGGCGTTGAAATCTTCGGACGCAACACATATCACTTGATGTATCCATACTGGCACGATGTCGCAGTGAATCAATCGGAAACGAAAGTGACCAACGAATTCGCACGTGCATTCGATTCCATACCAAAGATTGTCTTTTCAACGACGTTGAATAGCGTAGAGTGGAACAACACGACGCTCCTTCACTCAAATCTTCGAGAAGAGATTATGAAGTTAAAACAACAGCCAGGAAAGAATATTTCCATTGGGGGACTGAACATCGCATCGCAAGTTGCGCAATGGAATCTCATTGACGAGTATCACTTTGTCGTTCACCCGATCATTGCGGGAAGAGGTCCCCGCTTGTTCGAATCGGGCAAGAGCCTTACATTAAAGCTTGTTGGATCAAAAACGTTTCGTTCGGGAGTTGTTGCGTTACATTATAAGAAATGATTCTTTGATAATTTGCGGAACGAAAAGTTGAAATTAGCATGAGCATACTCTACCAACAAAGATTATCCGACTCGCCTTATGTGGAAGCGGTCACTCATGGACGGACCATGAGTGAGGGTTCCACGATTCGCCCTGCCGAAATCAATTGGCACATGGTTTTTGTGAAAGAGCATGGGCGCTCACACTCATTGATCGTGGGCCCGTGGACAACAGCTGGTGTCGCGTCGTGGGGCAAAGGCGCTGAGATTTTGTGGGTTAAGTTCAAGCTTGGCGTCTTTATGCCTCACCTGCCTGTGAGAGATTTTCTGGATTCAGAAGCGTCTTTGCCGGGCGCGGCAGGTAAATCCTTTTGGCTGAAGAGTTCGACATGGCAACTCCCTGATTTTGAAAATGCAGATACATTTGTAAACAGACTTATCCACGATGAGATTTTAGTTCTTGATCCCATTGTGGATGCCGCGTCGCGCGAGCAATTGCTGGATATACCGTCCCGCACGATGCGGCATCATTTCCTGCGCGCCACCGGCTTGACGCAGAGCCGTATCCGTCAAATGAAACGGGCACAGCAGGCGGCGGCGCTGTTACAGCAAGGCGTTCCCATCCTTGAAACCGTCCACGAGGTTGGCTACTTTGACCAGCCGCATCTGAACCGGGCGCTCAAACAATTTGTCGGGCATACGCCTGCCCAAATTGCTCAATCGATTCAGCCCGGGTAACTTGCCGTTTTATACAAGACAACCTCCCTATGTTTGAGTTACCATGCAGTCGTTGCAACAAACAAAATTTAAAACTCAAACGAAGGAGATCTGACATGAATATTTTAAAAAGTATTGGGGCGGTCATCGCAGGATTTATTGCCATCTTCGCCTTGTCCTATGGGACCGACGCCGTGTTGGAAGCGGCAGGCATACTTCAAGACGGGGCGTCATTGCCCATGCGCGGTTCCGAATTGCTGATTACAGCAATACTGGTCTATCGTCTCGCTTACAGCGTGGTTGGATGTTACATTGCCGCGAGACTCGCGCCGAGTCACCCCATGCGGCACGCGCTTGTATTGGGTGCGTTGGGACTCGTTGGCAGTATCGGTGGGGCAATCGTCGCCGCGCAGCAAAGCTTGGGACCGGCTTGGTATGCGTGGGCGTTGGTCGTGTTCGCGTTACCTTGCGCATGGCTGGGCGGTAAATTGCAGACAAGATAGTCAATGAGATCGAAAACTATATTGGTTGAAATATACAAAATTAAAGGAGACTGACATGAAAAAGATTACCCCGTTTCTATGGTTCGATACTCAGGCTGAGGAGGCGATGAATTTTTACGTCTCCATTTTCAAGAACTCGAAGGTTCTCGGCGTCTCACGCGGACCCGATGGCAAGGCGTTCACGGTTTCATTTGAACTCGACGGACAGGAATTCATGGGGTTGAATGCAGGACCTCATCATAAATTTAATGAAGCGATCTCACTCTACGTGGATTGCAAAGATCAGGGAGAAGTTGACGAGTTGTGGAACAAGCTTATCGCCGATGGCGGCGAAGAAAGCATGTGCGGCTGGCTCAAGGACAAGTATGGCTTGTCGTGGCAAATCATCCCAAAGGAGTTGGGCGAGTTGATGGGCGACCCAGACCCTGAAAAATCTCAGCGGGTGATGCAGTCCATGCTCAAGATGCAGAAAATCATTGTTGCCGACCTGAAAAAAGCATACGACGGCTAATTCGGATAATGGGTAGGTGAAGGCTTGGCTTTCACCCACCCCCGTCCGCCGCTCACGCGAACCGTTGGGCGCACCCAGATGACACTGGTAGCGTAAAAACACTTTAGAATTAAATCACTCACCTTACGCAGAAATAGCGTAAACTGAGTGGATGAAGAGTGAAAAACTGCTTGATTTATATAGCGACTATCTAATCAGTGCGTTCGGACAAACGACAGCGACGGGGTTGTCAGAATTGTTGAACGGTGAAATCAGCCATGACCATGTGCAACGATATTTGGCTGGCGAACAACAAACCTCAGTTGATCTTTGGCGAGTGGTCAAAGTACATGTTCGGAAAATAGAAAGTGCAACTGGCGTGTTCAGTATATCGGAAAAGCCATACACAGATGAAAACGATATTGTCTGCTGGCATTATGATCATTCACAACATCGGGCAGTCAAAGGGATCAATTTTGTGACTTGCTTGTATCATAATGCTGGTGTGTCCTTGCCGATTGGTTTTGAATTGATTGCGAAAACCGAGCACTATCTTGATAAAAAAGATGGCAAAGAAAAGCGACGCTCACCCAAGACCAAGAACGAATATTATCGTGAAATGCTGCAACAGGCTGTTCGCAATCAGATTCTTTTCAAATATGTGCTCAACGATATCTGGTTTGCCTCAGCAGACAACATGAAATTCGTCAAAAATACGCTCAAAAAGGATTTTGTCATGCCTCTCAAAGCCAATCGTAAACTGGCAGTGAGTTTGAGCGCCAAGCAAGAAGGACGTTACCAACAAGTAGAAACTCTGGAATTGGAGCCGATGAAACCCGTTACGATTTTTCTGGAAGGCGTGGAGTTTCCGCTTCTTCTGATCAAACAAGTCTTCGCAAACGAAGATGGCAGCACGGGCATCTTGTATTTGGTATCCAGTGATACTACCTTATCTGGCGACGGGATCACCGCTGTCTATCAAAAACGATGGAACGTGGAACCCTATCACAAGTCTTTGAAACAAAATGCTTCTCTGGAAAAATCACCTACCCAAACCGTGACGACTCAGGCGAACCATTTCTTTGCTTCCTTATGTGGTTATATCAAACTCGAACTGCTCAAAGGCGACATGAAACTCAACCATTTTGCACTCAAATCCAAACTCTATTTGCACGCTATTCACGCCGCTTATGCCAAACTTCGCGAACTCAGCCCTGTCTGTTTGGCTGCGTAAGGTGAGTTAAATCATTACAAAGAGATACAAGATGAAAACTCAGCCGAAAAAAAGTAAGTCTCAAAAAGTTGTGACAAAAAAACCTGTCCCCGTGAAAAAGTCAGAGATTATTGATGGCTATACCATTAAGTACCATGCGAATGGAAAAACCAGATGGTCAAAGGGGAAAATAGTGAATGGGCAAACTGAAGGGTATTGGGAGTGGTATCGCCCTGATGGTACGTTAAAACGTTCAGGTTACTTTGATAAAGGCGAACCTGTTGGGGAGTGGACGACCTATGACGAAAAGGGAAATGTATATAAAGTTGAAAGAAAAAAGGCAGTGAATACAACCAATAACAACGAAGGAATATTTTGTCCAACAGAAATCTCGGAAACGAACAGCTCAACAGAATAACAATGGATATTGGGGTTGGCTTCTTCATTTGGGGGAGAAAGCAAAAAACAGCAATACCCCACCATCACTTTTACGCGGTGGCAAGGGTTGGATAATGATGTTGGGGCGATGAGCCCTACTGTTCTCCTTTTAACTTCTCGCGTTCCTGATCCCATAGTTTTGCAAATCGTTCAAAAACATCAGCGATGATTTCCAGTTCACTTTCCGAGTAACTAGAAACCAATTCGTCCTGTGCTTTTCTTGCCGACTCAAACCATGATGCAGCTTTTTCAGCACTCGATTGCGCGGGAACAATCAGAGTCCCGCGGCGATCATTGGGATTGGGTCGGCGTTCAATTAATCCAACCTTTTCGAGCCGATCAAGCATGGCGGTCGTCGCACCAGAAGTGAGACCCGTATGCCTGGCAAGTTCAGAGGGACTGGCAATGCCTTTGAGAAATAGAAGCCTGAGACATTCCATGTCGGTTACGTTGAGTCCTGCCCATTCACTCATGGCATTTCGGAACTGCGTCAAATTAACGCCATAATCCCTTACTGCCATTAGGGCTCGTTTTTTCAAGTCTGTCTTTGTTGATCTCGTCATAGAAATATACCCTTGACATTACCTTTATTTTGAAGTATCTTTATTATAAAGGTAAATTTATTTATTAGCAAGGTGTCAAAACACCCCAAGTTAGATAAGGAGATTTTTATGAGTACAAAGACAGATACGAAAAAGACCACCAAGGCAACTGCTGAAGGATTTACAGCCGAAGAAAAAGCCGCGATGAAGGCTCGCGCCCAGGAGATGAAGGCAGAAGCACGCGCAGGCAAAGACAGGGCAGAAGGTGAAAAAGCCATCCTTGCAGCGATCAGCGCGATGAAAGAACCAGATCGTTCCCTGGGGAAGCGGATCCATGAGATCGTCACAGCCGCTGCACCGAGTCTCATGCCGAAGACCTGGTATGGAATGCCTGCATATGCGGACAATGATGGTAAGGTTATTTGTTTCTTTCAAGCCGCGGGTAAGTTCAACGTAAGGTATGCAACCTTTGGCTTTCAACCTGACGCGAAACTGGACGAAGGAAATATGTGGGCTTCCAGTTTCGCGCTGATAAAGTTGACCGCCGCCGAAGAGGCAAAGATCGCCACACTCGTTAAAAAAGCAGTGAGTTAAGCAAGCAGTGAGTTAAGACTTGACTAACTAGAATAAGTGTTCTAAAATATTGCCACCTTTGTCCTGGGTGGGTAAAAGCAACCTTGCTTTTACCCACCCATTTCATTAATGTTTGCCAGAGAGTATAGAGGAGAGACCATGCCCCAGGAATATATCGAGATTCGCGGCGCACGCGAAAATAACTTGAAGAATGTCTCGTTGCGAATCCCCAAACGAAAGATCACCATCTTTACTGGCGTATCAGGTTCAGGGAAATCTTCGATCGTGTTCGATACGATCGCGACCGAATCACAGCGACTGCTGAATGAAAACTTCAGCATGTTCGTGCGGAACTTTTTGCCGAAGTATTCCCAGCCTGATGCGGATGCCATCGAAAACCTGAGCATGTCCATTGTGGTGGATCAGAAGCGGATGGGCGGCGGTTCACACTCGACCGTTGGCACGATCACCGACATCAACACGATCCTGCGCATGATGTTTTCGCGCATCGGGCAGCCTCATGTGGGACCCACCAATGTGTTCGGCTTCAACGATCCGCAGGGAATGTGTCCGAACTGCAATGGACTCGGTCGCAAGCTGGATGTGGACATGGAAAGATTTTTGGATACATCCAAATCATTGAACGAGGGTGCGATTCTGTTCCCTGAATACGCCGTGGAAAGCTGGGGTTGGAGTAATGTAATCAATACGGGTTTATTCGACCCTGATAAGAAGATATCCAAATACACCCAGAAGGAAATGAACGACCTTTTATATAGCGAACCCATCAAGGTCAAGACCAAGATGGGGGCAAAAGATTTCAACTTGACTTACGAAGGCATCGTCAACCGCTTCACCAATAAGTACATCAAGCAGGATCTAAAAACCAAGTCTGAGCGGACTCAAAAGTCGGTGGAGCCTTTCATGACTATGGGTCCCTGTTCTGAATGCAATGGTGCGCGGTTGAACCAGAACATCCTGAAATGCAAGATCAACGGGTACAACATTGCTGATCTGACGAGCATGGAAATCCCTGAATTGATCGAAGCCGTGAAAGGGATCAAAGTGCCCGCCGCCCAGCCAATGGTGCGGACGCTTCTCGAACGATTGGGCGAACTCGTAGATATTGGGCTGGAGTACCTCAGCCTCAACCGTGAGACAGATACGCTGTCGGGCGGCGAGTCACAGCGCGTGAAGGTGGTCAAACACCTCGGCAGCAGCCTGACCGATGTGACGTACATCTTCGATGAGCCGAGCATTGGCTTGCATCCACGTGATGTGCATCGCATGAATGAGCTCCTTCAGAAACTTCGTGACAAGGGCAACACGGTCATCGTCGTGGAGCATGACCCCGATGTGATCAAAGTGGCAGACCATGTCGTTGATGTTGGTCCGCTTGCGGGTCCGCATGGAGGCGAGATCGTCTACGAAGGTAGTTATGCAAATTTGCTCAAGGCGAACACGATCACGGGCAGGCACATGCAGCAATCCATCCCGATAAAAGATTCGTTCCGCACGCCGACGGGCAAACTGCCGATCAAGAATGCGAAAGTCAACAACCTGCAAAACGTCAGCGTGAACATTCCAACGGGCGTGCTGACTGTCGTCACGGGTGTGGCAGGGTCTGGGAAAAGTTCGCTTATCAACGAAGTCTTCCAACACCAGCATCCTGATGCGATCGTGATCGACCAATCTGCAGTAGGAGTCAACAGCCGCTCCAATCCCGCCACGTACACAGGCATTCTGGACGATGTCCGCAAGGCGTTTGCATCGGCGAACAAGGTGCAGGCTTCGCTATTCAGTTTCAACTCGAAAGGTGCGTGCGAAAACTGTCAGGGATTGGGTGTGATTTTCACCGAGCTGTCATTTTTTGATAGTGTGAAATCGCCCTGCGAAGTGTGCGGCGGCAAACGCTTCAAGGACGAAGTGCTGGCGTACAAACTCAATGGCAAATCCATCAGCGATGTGCTGGCAATGAACGTGGAACAAGCGCTCGAATATTTCGAACTCAAGGAAGTGGTCAAAAAATTACAAGCCATGAGCGATGTGGGTTTGGATTATCTGAGTCTGGGTCAGCCATTGACCACGCTTTCGGGTGGCGAATGTCAGCGTATCAAACTCGCCAGTGAATTGCACAAAAAAGGAAGCATCTACATTATGGATGAGCCGACCACGGGCTTGCACATGTCCGATATCGGTCACCTCATGCAAGTCATCAACCGCCTGGTGGATACGGGTAACACGGTCGTTGTCATCGAGCATAATTTGCATGTCATCAAGAACGCCGATTGGATCATTGATATGGGTCCCGAAGGCGGCAGTAAGGGCGGCAAGGTTATGTTTGAGGGAACGCCGAAAGAATTGTTGAAAGCAAAGCAATCGCTTACCAGTGCTTATTTGAAAAGCTAATTGCCGTATATCCGTCATTGCGAGCCGCCGCTTTTGCACTTTGGCGGCGAAGCAATCTCAAACAGCGAGGAGATTGCTTCGGGCAAAAGCAAGAGCGCCCTCGCAACACGCGCGCCGCACGCCAGTGCAGGTGTGACGGAACTTACTCATATTTGTACGGTAGAGAAAAACTAATTGAAATTAGCAAGTTTTATTACCTGAAAATTTTATAGACCAACTTTAGAAATAAGGAGAAAACATGAAAGTCAAATCTCACCCAACATCTCAAATTGCCCCTTCAATTTCAGAGCTGCGCACACTTTTCAACGGCCGGGTCATCGCCCCTGATGACCCACGATACGAACAGGCGCGTACTGTCTTCTATGGCGGAATTGACTGCCACCCCGCAGCAATCGTTCGAGTTGCAGGTGCGGGCGATGTTTCCCGACTTGTGTCTGTTGCACGCGAGGCTGGGATTGAGCTTGCCATTCGCAGCGGTGGGCACAGCAATGCAGGTTATAGCACCACCGAAGGCGGCATCGTCCTTGATCTTTCAGCCATGAAGGATCTGCAAATCAATGTTCAGGATAAAACTGCCTGGGCAGAAGCAGGGTTAACCGCTGGTGAGTATGTTACTGCAACAGCAGCGCACGGTCTCGCTACAGGCTTTGGCGATACAGGCACGGTTGGGCTTGGCGGAATCACACTGGGCGGTGGCGTCGGTTACCTCGTGCGCAAGCATGGACTCACGATCGACAATCTGTTGGCTGCCGAGGTTGTGACCGCCGATGGTCAACTCCTGCATGTGGATGACAAGAATCATCCCGATCTTTTTTGGGCGATTCGCGGCGGTGGCGGGAACTTTGGTGTTGCGACACGATTCAAATTCCAATTGCATGATGTGAATACCATTTTCGGCGGGATGCTCTGCCTGCCCGCAACTGCGGATACTATCGCGTCTTTCATCGCCGAAGCTGAATCTGCTCCCGATGAACTTTCGACCATCGCGAATGTCATGACCGCGCCGCCCATGCCGTTCCTTCCAGCGGATGTTCATGGCAAACCGATCATCATGGCAATGATGGTGTACGCAGGCGATGTTGCAAACGGCGAGCGAGTCATTGCCCCGTTCCGCGCGCTTGCCACGCCGTATGCCGATATGATTCGCCCAATGCCTTACCCTGAAATGTTCCCTCCCGAAGAAGGGGAGTACCATCCTGTTGCGGCGGGGCGCACAATGTTTGTTGACCATGTCACCCGCTCTGATGCGGAGCTGATCTTAAATCGCCTTCAGCGTTCGAGCGGCTCAATGGCTGTGACCCAGCTTCGGGTGTTGGGAGGCGCGATGTCCCGCGTTCCAGTAAATGCCACAGCGTTTGCCCATCGCAATTCGCGGATCATGGTCAACCTTGCCGCGTTGTATGAAAAGCCAGATGAAAAGGAAATCCACGAAGCCTGGGTTTCTGAATTTGCTTCAACCTTGCGTCAGGGCGATGATGGCGCTTATGTTAATTTTCTTGCGGATGTGGATGAAGCACAAATCTGCGCCGCGTATCCAAACGGGACCTGGGAACGGCTCGCTGCCATCAAAGCCCGTTACGACCCTGATAATTTTTTCCGCCTCAACCAAAACATTCCGCCAGTGTCCAATGGATGATAAAGGAGAACCATCATGTTAAACAAAAATAAAGATACAGCCGTTTCCTTCCTGGAGATGGCATCCACAGGAAAAGTGGATGAAGCTTATTCAAAGTTTGTTGGCGATGGGTTTAAGCATCATAACCCATATTTTGAAGGGTCGGCAGAAGCCCTGCACGCGGCGATGAAGGAAAATGCAATTCAGAATCCTGGGAAAGCCATTGACGTGAAACGCGTGATCGCGGAGGGTGAGTTTGTTGTGGTGCATTTTCTGGTGAAGCATAAGCCTGGCGAACTCGGCGCTGCTGTAATGCAAATCTTCCGCTTTGAGAATGGAAAGATCGTGGAAATGTGGGATCTTGGTCAGGAGATCCCTGAAGAGACGCCTAATCAACATGGCATGTTCTAGCAGGGATTTGTTTTAATGTGTAAGGGTCTGTAAATAACTGACGTTACGCAGTCCAGCCTGTAGCGCGACATTTATGTCGCCCATTTTACGAGACTGCGAAGCGTCTCACGTTACTGCGTAAGGTGAGTAATTAACTTCCTGCCATGTCTTTGCGGACCGCCGCTCTTGGTCTTTGGCGGCGAGGAGCAAGAGCACCCTCGCAAAGACATGGTTCGGCGGTGGGTGTGGGAAATTATATTTTTACGAACCCTAAGAGGAGTTTTCATGAAGCCGAAAAATCAGGAACAACAGGAAGCCAGTTCATTCCCAAAAATTGGGTCACCAGCCACACGCGCGTTGGAAGAGGCAGGATATTCCCGCCTTGAGCAGTTGACCAAAATTTCTGAAGCGGAGTTGGGTCAACTGCATGGCATGGGACCCAAGGCGCTTGGCATATTGCGCGAGACGCTCAAGGAAAAAGGCTTGTCGTTTAAGGCAGTCTCGGCAACTGACACGCCGAAAAAAAAGAAGGGATCGCCTGTCAGCCGCACTGACAAGGTGGATGAATTCATCGAGAATCTCAGCCATCCGCTCAAGGCTGAGGTGGAGGCGGTGCGCTCCATCATCAAAGGCGTGAATAAAAACATCAATGAAGAAATTAAATGGAGAGCGCCATCCTTCAATTACAAAGGTGAATATCTTGTGACCTTTAATTTGTGGGAGGAGAAGCGCATTCACCTTGTCTTTCATAACCCACAGATTTCAAAGGTCAAGAGCAAGTTGTTGGAAGGAGATTACAAAGACAGGCGCATGGCTTATTTTGCAGACATGAAGGATATTAAGGCGAAGAAGTTCTTGCTGGAAAAGGCGTTGAAGGATTTGATCAAGTTGCAAGAATAAGGAGAAATTATTAATGGCGCTGACTCCCTCACAAGAGATCGACAAATTTATAAACGACCTCACTGATTGGCGCGGAACGTGGATCAAGAAATTCCGTGCGCTGATTTTGAAAACAGATCCCGAAGTTGCCGAGGATTGGAAATGGGGTGTTCCAGTGTGGACGTGTAATGGCAATGTGGTTGCGTCAGGAGTTTTCAAAGATCATGTGAAGCTCAATTTTTTCAAAGGCGCATCCCTGTCTGACCCGAAAAAATTATTCAATGCAGGCTTGGAAGCCAAAGCCACGCGCGCCATTGATATTGCTGAAAATGATACGATCAATGAAGCCGCACTCAAAAACCTTATCCGAGCTGCGGTTGCCTACAACGTTTCTGGTGGCAAGAAGAAATAAAAACAGGAGAATTCAATGACCTATCAAGCCTACCTCGATAACATCAAAGCCAAAACGGGTAAGACACCCGATGATTTTCGTAAGCTAGCTGCCAAAAAGGGACTGACAAAATATCCAGAATTGATGGTTTGGCTCAAGTCGGAATTTGATCTGGGGCATGGTCACGCTAATGCGATTGCTCATGAGATCGTAAATGCGGATGCGCCTAAATCTACACAGGATGAGGCGGTTGCAAAACTATTCTCGGGTAAAAAGGAAAAATGGCGAGGAGCTTATGATGTTCTCGCTGCGAAAATTGCAAAATTTGGAACAGATGTTACTATGGGAACTACCAGCACATACATTAGTCTTTTGCGCAGAGGTAAAAAATTTGGCATTGTCATGCCTTCTTCCGCCGAACGATTGGATGTCGGCATCAAATTCAAAGGCGTTGCGACGACAGCGCGGCTCGAAGCTTCTGGAACCTGGCACAACATGGTTACTCATCGTGTGCGTGTCACGGACCCAAAGCAAATAGATAAAGAACTGCTTGCATGGTTGAAGCAGGCGTATGATGTTGCATAGTGAGGATAGAGGTGTCTCATGGATGAAACTATTCGAACACATTTGGATAATATCCGCTCGGATGATGGTCAGGTTCAATTCAAAGCCTATGATTATTTAATGAAAGAGACCGAACAGCCCGTGGATTGGGCCTACGAGGCGTGGGATGAAATTGTGGAAGGGTTGACTCACAAGGATAACCACATACGCGCGATCACGTCGCAAATCTTGACGCATCTTGCAAAGAGCGACCCCAAAGGCAGAATCTTCAAGGATTATGAAAAATTGCTCAACGTAACAAAAGATGAACGTTTCGTCACTGCGAGGCATTGTATGCAGTCGCTGTGGAATGTGGCGGTGGTTGGCAGGAAGCAGCAAAAGTTGTATTTGGATGGAATGGAAAAACGATTCAAGGAATGTGTTGCCGAAAAGAATGGACATTTGATCCGTTACGATATTTTGGTTTCGATGCGGAATGTGTATAACAAAGTCGGAGATGAATCGATCCGCGAAAAAGCGCAGGCTTTGATCGCATCTGAAAAAGATGCGAAGAACCAAAAGAAGTGCGCGGGAGTTTGGAAGAAATGAAGATCCATTTGGTTGATGGCACGTATGAACTTTTCCGCGCTCACTTTGGCGCGCCTCCGAAGAAAGCCTCCAACGGAATGGAAGTCGGCGCAACGCTGGGACTCGTGCGAAGCATGATGCTGCTATTGAGTGACCCCGAAGTGACACATGTTGCGGTTGCCTTCGACCATGTGATTGAATCGTTTCGCAACAAGATGTATGCAGGCTATAAAACTAGCGAAGGCGTTGACCCTCTCCTCATGGCGCAATTTCCGCTTGCTGAAAGGGCGGTCAAAGCCCTGGGCCTGGTGACCTGGCCACAGGTCAAGTATGAAGCGGACGATGCCATTGCGACGGCAGTTGCGCGATTCAAGAAAATCAAATCGGTGGAGCAAATCGTCATCTGCTCGGTGGATAAAGATTTGACGCAAATGGTGGATGGAAAACGAGTCGTTAGTTGGGATCGCCGCCGTGAGATCATCCTCGATGAAAAAGGCGTGATCGAAAAATTTGGTGTCAGCCCTGAATCCATTCCCGATTTTCTTGCGTTAGTAGGTGATACAGCAGATGGCTACCCAGGCATTCAGGGTTGGGGAGGGAAGTCCACTGCGACGGTGTTGGCGAAGTATAAGCATATCGAGGCAATTCCCAGCGACCCGAATAAATTAGGTCTGGGTCTCGGTCGTGCTGTAACCTTGCTGGAGAATCTCAAAGACAATTACAAAGATGCTTTGTTATTCAGGGAATTATCCACCCTGCGCACGGATGTGCCGATCAAAGAAAGTCTCGCTGACTTGAAATGGCAGGGAGCAACTTCTAAGTTGAAGAAGGTGTGTCTGGAACTGGGTGATACCCGCATCCCAGAGCGGGTGACAAAGTGGAAATAGGTGAACTCTATGCTGACCATTGATATCGAAACAGCCAGACGTTTTATTCTCGGAAAGCAAGGTTTGTGGCCTGGTCGTCGCTGGCGCGGACTGAAAGGCACCGAGCAAGCCATGCGTACGATGGAATATCTACAGTTGGATCCTTTGCAGATCATCGCACGCAGCCAGGATATTTCATTGTATAGCCGTGTGTTGGCGTATACGCCAGAATTATGGGAAAATGCGGCATACAAGCAACGCAAGTTCTTCGACTGGGGTGGGTGGCTGGCGGTACGTCCCATGGATGAATTGCCATATTGGCGTGTGGTCATGCACCGCGAACGAGATGGCGGGTATGG
>JACRBH010000164.1 GCA_016234535.1 Chloroflexota bacterium | reverse complement strand
TGCTCAAACATTCGTTTTGCTTCTTCCATAAATGCCGCTTGGCGTTTGGCGCGAGACTGTGGTCGGGTCATTGTTTTACTCCTCTTACCACAGTCTACTCCACTTTTCTTATTCTCTCCGACACTTTTGCGCTATACCCCGTACTTCCAATCCGCCTGATTGGCGGCGGTAGATAACGTAGAAGTACGCCAGTGGCATGAAAGGCATGGAAAAGAGAGTGGCCGGCGCGAAGGTTGGAGTTGTGCCGGCCACTACAAGAATCCCAAAAATGATTGCGGGAAAGAAGGCGACGAATATGGAAGTGGCAAGAATGCTCACATCACGGCGCTGGTCTGCCTGTCGAATATAGTGTGTGCCTTCCAGAACGATGCTTCCCAACAGGGCTGTTAGGAAGGCAAGAGCGTACAGGCTTTTGGGGAGGATTTGTAAGATTTCCGCTGCCGCAAAGGTGGACCCTATGAGATAGATGATGGTCCATACTGTTTTGGGCAGCTCTTTGAGCGGACGGGGAAAGACCCAATGCAGATGCAGGTAAATAGGTAAAAGCAGCCAAGTGACTGCGTGCAGCAAGATGGAACTTCCCCAAAGTTGAAAGGAAGATAACGAGCCAAAGATCAGCCAAAGCGCTGTAAGGTAATTGGCGGCAATGAACAGCCGCTGATGGCCATCTTTTGGACGTATCAATAAATGAGCCACTGTGCCAAAGAACCAGAAGATGAATGCCAGTCCCCAGATGTTTAGGAAACGGGTTTTGAACTCGGTTGGGTCGAACCCGCTGAATTTCCACGGAATGGTTAATGTTTCGCCGTTGCGGTTGACGGTGATTTGCACAATTTCGCCCGGCTGAATACCTTCAAATAGAAGTACCCTGGCATCTCCCTTGTAGCTTTCCCAGGTGACAAGGCCAATTTGTACCAATACATCGTCTTTTTGCAGGGTGGGTGTTTGTTCGCTTGGGGAATAAATTGTAGCAACTCGGCCATTGATGTTGGTAAAAGTGAAACCTGGATAGGAGGCGACAAACAAAATGCCGTAGGTGTACCAAACCAATATTAGGAATATAGAGATGGGAAGTAGCAGTTCACTGATTTGCCAGCGTTGAGGTGAGGTTTTGCGCATGGGTCTCTCTTTACCGAACTGGATTGGGTTTGCTGTTTGAATTTGAGAGGAGGTGGTTCGATTATAGCGTAGGAAACTTGTCTACCTCAGTATATGACACCCCATGCAATTCAAGCGACGACATTACGCACTGTATGTTCGAAGCATACAGCGGCTGCCAGTCATCGTATTGATATATTGTTGCGTTACAAAACGGTAACGGGAATATGATCCCCCATCTTTCCCTGAACAAACTACTTCGGTTGCGCCAACTGGTTTGGAGTGATCAGGCCCAGTTGTTGCGCTTTGGCAATGGCTGCGGCACGGTTGTTTACGTCCAGTTTTAGATAGGCAGCGGATAGTAAATTACGCACGGTGGAATTGCTTACTGACATCATTTTTGAAAACTCTGCGGTTGTATTGTTTGGATAAGCCGCGCACAATGACAGCGCCTCCAACTGTCGGACGGTTAATAATTCACTTTCTTTTGAGAGGTGCTTGATGTAAAGCTGATGCGCCTTTTGACTGAAATAAACTCCTCCCCCGGCGACTGACATCACCACGCTTCCAAGATCCCGCGCTGTGTTCTGGTCGTCTTTCAATATGTAGCCGCTTGCCCCGGCATCCATCACCGCGCGGATCAGGCCGCGTTCGGCATACATGCTGATGACAAGGATGCCCAAATTGGCGTGGATTTCAAGAAGCCTGGAAATGGCATGCAGGATCGGATACGGATTTTGATTCTCAGCCGAAGTGGGGACATTTACATCCAGCAACAAAACATCAGTGGGATGTTCCGCAAGTGTTGTTTCCAATTCACTGCCATAGTTGATCGTCGCCGCCACTTCGATCTGTGGGCTTTGGGTTAAACGAAAAACATAACCATCGATGATGTTTTGATGGTCATCCAGGATTGTTACTTGTATCTTCTTATTCATGGGCAATGCTCCCTCTTGGTACTTATAGAGTAACAAAAAGCGACTCGCAAATCAAGGCTTATCAGGGAAGTCAGTACAAATGCCTATGTACTGCAACTTCCGCCTATTGAACTGCGCCTTGGAGAATTCTACAATGTATCAGGATATATGGATTCACTAATAAATGGAATATTGCGCTGAATTCCATTTACACAGGGGTAAAGGGGATAGGGTGCGCTTCAACTTCCGGGTGGTCCGAACGTCAGGCAGTCTGACGAGGAAGTTGAAGCGTGCCTGGATATTTTTAAT
>JACRBH010000161.1 GCA_016234535.1 Chloroflexota bacterium | reverse complement strand
TATTCTAAGTCAAGCCGCTTCAATTTAGTGGGGGTGGAAATCTTGATAGGTTTTTCTCCTGCGAGTGGCGGGCTGAGCCTTTTGCTCCAGGCTAGGGAATGCTTTTTCAACAGAAGCCGGCCAAAAGTCAGAAAGAAGCGGAAATTTCATCTTGACAAATGTTTTGTGTTAGACTATTATCTAATTAGACAATAGTCTAACACAGCCATCCGCCTAACATGACCTTTATCGTGAAAGGAGTTCGCCATGACCAGCAATCTTATTGAGAAGCAAAAATCAACAGCCTATTTGGATTCATCCGGCACAACGAACGCTCAACCTGCGACTGTGCGCGGTCTCTTCACCCGCGAAACCGGACAGATTCTTGAAACAATTGGAAGGATGTTTGTGAATATCCCGCCCTTCAACGACCACATTGACCAGAACACCGGCCGGATGCTTATCTCCATCGGTAAAAAATTGAAGAAGAAATAAGGGATCACCGAGAAAACCATGATCAACGAACAAATCCTCTCCCCCGTAGTCCAATGGGATTTTGGAACTGCCTACGAATTTTTTATCAGCCTGCATGTTTTGCATGTTCCAGATTACTTCGGGATTCGCGCTTCGTGGGCCGCCGGAGTCCGATCACGCATCCCGGCAGTTGAGCGCAAATTACTGGAGGATGTGTACACGGTTACCGGTGTGCCCATGAACTGGATCAACAGTCTGCCCGCGCCCAAGGATGCGATCAGCGCATTGTGGGCGCTAAAGCAGATCCCCGCTTCACAACGGATGATTAAATTAATGGGAGTGGACAAACCTTGTTTAGAACATGATCCGGAGAAATCAGCAAAACGCAAACAATTCAATGAGACCTTGTTAAGAATTGCCGAGACCCGAACGTGGAATGTTGAAGACGCAGACTTCTTTATGAAGGTTCTCGGAAAAAAATCGGAGCCATTGTTAAAGAGGGAATCGCTGGAACGCACGCTTGATTGGTGGAGCCGCCCCGACGAATTGGGAGAAGGCTTTCTTTCCGCCTTGCAATCTTATTATCAGGCATTCTTTGAAGAAGAAGAAAGACGGATCACGCCTGTCTTGAAAGCTGGTCTGGAGCGCGCAAAGACTCTTTCAAACACAATGTCGGTTGAGGAATTGTTCGTGGAACTGTCGCAGGGTGTTCAGTTGGGAGAGGAATTCCGCGCGCCAAAATTTATCTTCGCCCCAGCGTTCTGGACCACGCCGCTCATTTTATTTGAGAAACTGGATGACGATACCCAGTTGATCATCTTCGGCGCTCGGCCTGCAAACATGTCCGTCATTCCAGGCGAATCTCTGCCCGATGGTTTGGTGCGTTCTCTCAAAGCGCTGGCAGACCCGACCCGCTTGAAGATCCTTTTTTATCTTTCACGTGAAAGCCTCACGCCTTCGGAGCTTGCCCGCCGTCTGCATTTACGCGCCCCGACAGTTACACATCACTTGAGCGAACTGCGTCTGGCAAGCCTTGTGGAACTCTCCATAAATCATGATGAAAAGCGGTACACCATCCGCAAGCAGGGGCTTGACTCCACTTTTGGGAATCTGGCCTCCTTTTTGCAAAGCGACCCAACACAAGAATAACGAGCAGGAATGGATAATCAAAAACCAAAATCAACCTTCAACCCACTTCACCTGATCGCTGAATATGGGTCACATATTCGCGCCTTCAAACCGAATGCGCGGATGTATCTTATAAACGTCATCATCACCGGCGGGGTGATGGGCGTTTTTCGTTTGTTGTTCAATTTTTTCGTACTCAGCCTCGGCTTCAATGAAGCCCTGCTCGGCAACCTGATCACCACCAGCAGTTTCGTCGCTTTGCTGGCTGCCCTGCCGCTGGGTTATCTTGCAGACATCATCGGCCGCAAAGGCTCGTTGATCATCTCCGGTGCGCTTCTGAGCATTTCGATTCTAGCCATGTCCATCTGGCCTTCTGCAGAAATGTTCTACGCCATGAACATCGTCTCCGGCATTGCGCAGAGTCTGGCCGGCGTGACGATGTCACCCTTCCTGATGGAAAACAGCGATGAGAAGGAACGCACCTATCTCTTTAGTTTCGGTCAGGGATTGCAAATGACAATGGCTTCCGTCGGCAACTGGGTCGGAGGCTACCTACCTACGTGGCTGGGTGATGCAAAAAACGTAACAGCCACCAGCAGTATGGCATACGGCGATTCGGTTTTCATCATCGGCATCGGCGCGGCAATCGCGATCATTCCGCTGCTATCGCTCAAGTCGCCCAAACTCGAGCGCAATCAACGCGCCATCTTTGCGCCCTTCCAATATGCGGCAAAGAATCCGCTGCTATTGACCAAATTGATTTTGCCGATGCTTCTCACCTCGCTCGGCGCGGGATTGATCATGCCGTTTATGAACGTTTTCTTCCGCGTTGTCCACCACCAACCGGACACGGTCATCGGCACATTATTCGCATGGGGTTCGCTGGCGATGGGCATCGGATTGTTAATCGCGCCGCCGCTTGCGGAACGAACGGGCAAGATTCAACTGGTTGTCATTACACAGGCGCTTTCGATTCCATTTTTAATTTTGCTTGGCTTCTCCCCCATCGTCTGGGTCGGCGCGGCAAGTTACTACATCCGCCTCGCGCTGATGAACATGAGCTCGCCGGTCTACCAGACCTTTATCATGGAACACGTTGAACCGTCAGCGCGCGCAACAGTGGCAAGTTTAACGAGCATGGCGTGGAATTTCGGATGGGCGTTCAGCCCCACCATCAGCGGCTGGCTGCAAGTCAAATATGGATTTGGCCCGCCGTTCATCGGCACGATCATTTTGTATACGATCTCTGTGGTGATGTACTGGGCATTTTTCTGGAAGGGAAGTATAAGCACTGTCCAGGCCCCAGCCGCGGCAGATTGAAAATATATTTCGTCATTGCGAGCCCGATAGGGCGAAGCAATCCCCTGTTCGGTAAGGGAGATTGCTTCGTCGGGAAGTTCATCCTCCTCGCAATGACGGAATTTTTTGTGAGAAAATCAGGGAATGGAAAAAGATATGCTAAAGCACGATGTATTGATCCTCGGCGGCGGCCCAAGCGGACTCTCCACTGCTTTGCATTTGACGAAGATCGCCCCGCATCTGACTAACCGAATCCTGATTCTGGAAAAGGAGCATTATCCACGCCCAAAGCTTTGTGCCGGCGGCCTCGTCGCCGATGCGGAAATTATCTTACGCCGCCTCGGCCTGGATGTCAGCGAAGTCCCGCACGTAGACGCGTCTGCAGCGCATTTTGATTTCGCGGGCAGGGGAATCAAGATCAGAATGCCAAAGAGTCATACCATCCGCGTTGTCCGCCGCAACGAGTTCGATCATTGGCTGGCGAGGAAAACCCGCGAAGCGGGAATCGAAATTCGAGAAGGCGTAACTGTAAAGAACATTATCCGCAATCAAGACAGCGTGACTGTTGAAACCGATCAGGGAGATTTTCACGCACAGATCGTTGTCGGCGCAGATGGGTCAAATGGAGTCACGCGTAGATGTGTGCTACCCAATGCCCCAGTTTATACAGCGCGGGTATTGGAAGTAATTACTCCAAATTATTCCGAGATTGCTGCGGGGAAAAGTACCCCTCGCAATGACGAAGCCTATTTTGATTTCTTCCCCGTGCCCGATAACATCGCCGGTTATGTCTGGGACTTTCCAACACAAGTCAACGGTAAGCCCATGCGCTGCTGGGGAGTGTACGATACGAACCTGCTTTCAGACCAGGAACGTCCGCAGTTAAAAAAACCATTGGCCGATGAAATGGCGCGGCATGGATTCGATCTTGATGATTATGAACTCAAGGGACATCCCATCCGCTGGTATGGCCCGTTCAACCCTGTCTCAGTGCCGCGTGTGTTACTTGTCGGCGATGCCGTGGGCGCGGACCCGGTCTTCGGCGAAGGCATCAGCATGGCGTTGGGATACGGCGCAATCGCGGCGCGAGAGATCAGCGAGTCGATTCGGCGCAACGAATTCTCATTAAGCAGATACAAGAGTCGGTTAGTGTGGAGCGGTCTTGGTCAAACTTTGTTCGCGCGCTGGTTTATCGCGCAGATCATCTATCCAATCAAGTGGCGCTGGTTTCAAATCCTGTTGTGGCGGATGTTGAAACCCATTGTTATTTTAGTCGCGTGGATTTTTATTTTGAATTGGGGAAAACGAATCAAGATTTGACTCGTTTGATAAAACCGGGCGTGTTCAGTTGACGTTCGAGCAGATAGGTGAAATATCCCTGCATTAAACTTTCCGCATCTTTCTTGACCTCTGGGCTGGGATTTGCGCGAGAGGCATCGCGATAGGTTGAGCGTTGGAAGTGGCGCAAATATTTCAGCGTTTCAATTGAAATTTTATCCAAATTTGGCAGCCCCAACCCGCAGCGCGGACAGATCACGCCGCCAGCGCTGAACGAAAAGAACTGATCTTCAGGCAATATCTCGCGTCCGCAGTTGGCGCACTCGAATAATTGCGGACGAAACCCAACGTAATCGAGCAGGCGCATTTCATAATATCGCAGCGCCACCCACGCATCGGATTCTTTTTCGAGTCGGTCGAGCGTTTCGACAAGAAGTTTGAACGTGGAAGGATGCCCGCCATCATCGTCATAGGTGAAGCGATCAAGCAGTTCGATGGCATAGGAAGCATAGCCGGTCTTCATTAAGTCTGCGCCGATTCCAAGAAATGCATTGACTGTTTCTGCTTGCGTAACAATAAGCAGGTCACGTCCGCGGGCGAGTTGTAATGTTACATGAGTGAACGGCTGTAAATGTCCCGCCTTGCGTGAAGTGACCTTGCGCGCTCCCTTTGCAACCGCGCGCACCTTTCCCAATTCGCGGGTATAGATCGTAAGCAACTGGTCAGCTTCGCCCCAATCTTTATGACGAAGCACAACGGCAGAAACGCGGAAGGAGCGGAATTCGGTCATGGGATGAAGTGGGGAAGTAGTCAAGTAAACAGGTACACAAGGGACAACGTGTTTACCTGTTTACTTGTTTACATTTTTACATATTCTCACAACAAATGTTTCGGCGTAAACGCCTCGGGCAGCAGTTCCGCCACCGTCATTTCCTTTTGTAATTTTCCTCCCCCATCTGCGATCAAGACAATCGTATCCAGGCCGAATTCAGCCATCACCTGCCTGCATCCGCCGCAGGGAGAGCCGCCGTTATTGGTTACAACCGCGATCACCTCAAAGTCAGACTCTCCGTCTGATACTGCTTTAAAGATCGCAACTCGTTCCGCGCACATCGTATGCGGATATGCGGCGTTCTCCACATTTACACCTGTGTATATGCGGCCTGATTTCGTACGAAGCGCAGCACCAACGGGATAATTTGAATACGGCACATACGCAAGTTTACGCGCTTCATTGGCAAGATCGATCAACGATTGGCGTTCGGTATTGGTTAGTTCCATGAGCAAGAATCCTTTTACAATTTTCCAAAGTCAGGAGACTTTGGACTCCAAAGCATTACTTCTTCGCTTTTCTTTCCAGCTTTTTGATGGCGCGCGCGGGCATACCGACTACAAGTGTATCCTCTGCCACGTTCTTTGTCACCACTGAACCTGCGCCTGTACGAGCGCCGTCACCAATTTTGATCGGCGCAACCAGCATGGTATCCGAGCCGATGAAGACATCCTCACCAATTTCGGTGGCGTGTTTCTTTTCACCATCGTAATTACATGTGATCGTCCCTGCGCCGATGTTTGTGTTCGCGCCGATCTGAGCATTGCCGATGTAAGAGAAATGCCCCATCTTCACGCCGTCGGCCAGACGCGAATCCTTTACTTCGCCGAAGTTGCCCATGTGGACATGGTTTCCCAAATGCGCGCCCTTTCGCAATCGAGCGAACGGCCCCATATCCACATCATCTTCCAGCACCGCACCTTCCATTACAGAGGCAAGCACCTTGCAGCGATTTCCTATCTTCGAATCGCGGATGATCGAATTCGGTCCGATCACATTGCCTTCACCGATCTCGGTGCCGCCATAAAGATATGCATTCGGCATGATGACCGTATCCGCACCGATCTTTACACCGATCTCGATATAAGTGGATGCAGGGTCAATCATCGTCACGCCGTTCAGCATGTGCTGGTGATTGATGCGCCTGCGCATCGCCACTTCACATTCCGCGAGATGCACGCGCGTGTTGACGCCGATGGTCTCTTCGAGGTCATCCATCACTGTGGCTTGAACGGCCAGTCCATCTTTGGATGCAAGTTCCACCACATCGGTCAGATAATATTCGCCTTTTTTATGATTCTTTGGGATGCGATGCAATGCGTCCCATAACCAGTTTGCATCGAAGCAATATCCGCCCACGTTCAATTCTTTGACCTGTAACTGCTCGGCCGTCGCGACATATTCCTCGACGATGGCTGATACCGTTCCATCCGCGTTGCGGATGACTCGGCCAAATCCGCGCGGGTGCTCGGCATAGACAGTCAGCATCGAGAGTGGACCCTTGTTGTTCTTTTGCGTTTCAACCAGTGCCTGCAAAGTTTCGCCGCGCAACAAGGGCATGTCGCTGTAACAAACGACAATCAAATCGGTTTTGTCTCTCAGCAAAGGCTCGGCCTGCATTACCGCGTGCCCCGTGCCCAATTGCGGTTCCTGCAAAACAGTTTGGGCAGAATCCCCCAGATATTTCGTCACGCCTTCCGCGCCGTGACCCACCACCACAACCGGTTTCTCGGTTGTAGACTGTTTGATCGCTTCCAGCGCGTGCCAGATCATGGGCTTGCCCGCAACGGGATGTAAAACTTTGGGCAAAGATGATTTCATGCGCGTCCCCTGACCCGCGGCAAGCAGGATGGCTGTTACTCTCATTTGTCACCTCAAGCAAAACAGGATTTGTGCGACGGTTGCCCGCGCTGCGCAAATCCTGTTTAGAAAAGAATCCCCGCCTTGGCGGGGTATGTCAGGCTGGGGCACCTGGATTCGAACCAAGATCCACAGCTCCAAAGGCTGGTGTGCTGCCATTGCACCATGCCCCAGTGCGGGCGAAATTGTATCACAATTTTTTTTGTTTCAACTCGAAATAATACCCAGCTTGCGGGCATCTTCCAGTGAGATGACATCGGAACTGGCGGGTTTATTGCCGAGTTTTTCAGCAGCCTGATTCCAGAAATCATCCGTGTCGTTCGGCTTGGTTTTGTTGGCAGAGGCGCTTTTCAGGAGCGCTTCCATTTCCGGTGACGGAACTGTGTCAACCGGTTTGTCTGCCGGTTGGACAGGATCAGGCCCGGGCGTGGATGAAGAAGCGGGTTTTCCATCCGCAGAAGGCAGGCGTAATTCCCCGGTCACTCCCATGGACTTAAGTGATTTCTCGACCTGAGCCTGCAATGCAAGCAGGGCACTGACCGATTCAAGGATGCGATTTTCAGTGGCAAGCCCGTTGCCAGCCACAAGCAGGGCATACAGCGGAGTAACAGGAATGAAGAGCAGATCGTGATCGCCACCGCTGAAGACGTGATATGAGTCGAGCGTTTCCTGATGGTTATGGCGCGCAACTTTCAAACTCGCGCCATGGATCGCCATCAATGTGGAAATGAGCGATACCTCCATGCTGGCATCGTGGAGTTTGCCGGTGCGCGCCTGTACGAGACCGCGGTCATTGAGGAGGAAAACCGCATCGGCTCCTATGTCCTGCCGAAAATTGGCAAGCAAGTCCGAGAGCCTGGATTGTTTTCCTTCCGACATCTCATATCTTCTTTCAGAAGGGAAGATGGTTTGCACAAGGCCAAGACCGCGTTCGACCACATCCAAAAAATCAGCGAGAGGGATGGGTTTGTCAAAGATCGCCAGCGCTCCCGCGTTGAGCATTTCCTCGCGCATTTTTCGCTCGGTCATGCCGGTAATAAAAACCACATTCACTTCCGGATGCCGCGCGCGGACTTTATGCATGAGCTCCACTCCGCTCATGCCGGGCAGCATGTAATCTGTAACGAGCAGGTCAATTTTTGCGCGAGTCGAAAAAAGCAAAGCCTCTTCACCCGATGGGGATTCAAAGATCTTTAGCTTCTCCAGCTTGAGCGTATCAAGAGTGGAATGTAACAATCGCAGAATGTCACGCTGGTCATCAACAAGCAAAATATTGCGGTCCATAGTTAACCTACTTTTTGATTCATTGACTGCCCAACTTATTGAGCGGCTTCGATGATTTAAATTCCATCTTGGTTGAACGCATTATACTGCTTCTCACACTGGCCGCGCTGAAATATGTCAATTACCACAGGCTTCACCCATGTCAATCGCTTCGATATTCCAAAGCGGATTGGCAGTTGCGTCGAGATCGAAGTGGCAAAGATCGGGCTGCGTGGCGGCAATCCGCAGGTGGTAATAAAGCGGAATGGCGGGGAGTTCTGTAGAAAACAGCACCTGAGTTTGACGATAAGAATCTTCGTAAGTTTGCTCATCAGGCAGGGATAGCTGAGCGATGCGGCAAGCTGCATCGAATTCATCATTCTTAAAGGCCGTTACATTCGTGCCGATCCATGAATTGGAAGCGAGAGGAATCTCGGCGCTGGTAAACCAGCCGCAGGGAGGCTCGATGCCATTGACGCCCATTGCGTACTCGATCAGGTCAAAGTGACGGCCAAACAACGCTCCAGTGGGACCGGGGGCATAAAGATCGTTTTGTTCGAAGTATTGCACGTTGAGGCCAATGCCGCATTGCGCGAGTGATTGCGAGAGAATATCAACCACCTGCCTGCGCTGTGTGGCAGTGGTGGTGTAGTAATTCAATTGCAGAGGCGTGCCGGCTTTCACGTTTTCAACATTCACAGCGGTGATCGGCGTGGATGGGTCGCCATCCACATCCCTCCAACCGGCCTGTTCGAGCAGGGATTTACCGGTGGCGGGTTCAAAGGGAAGCACCTCGATATTGGGATCGTATAAAGGATGCCCAATGGGCAGATAACTTGCCGGTACAGTTGTCAACCCAAAGAGAACATTTTTTACGACTGACTCGCGATCCAGACAATACGCGATCCCCTGACGCGTATGCGCATCCCCAAAAACATCCTCGCGGTCACCCTGACGCACAGGATCGTAACCGCCATCATAGGAGGCTGGTGTAATGCCAAGCCCAAGCCATTCAATGGTCATGCCGGGCGTTACGAAAGATTGCGCGAGTTCACCGGCCTGCATCTCCTGCAACAAACCCACCTGATTATCGAGCCGAATGGTCGGGTCGATAATGTCACAGCGGCCCGCAACCAACTCGCTTAGCGCCGCATCCGGGTTTGCCAAAAAGCGGAAGGAGACTGCGTCAAATTTTGGGTAGCCTTCCTCAGCGCGGAAGTAGTGCGGGTTTTTCGTCAACAGGATATGATCGCCCGCGAGCCATTCCTTGATCATATAGGGTCCCCAACCAATCGGCGAGCGCGAGGCAATATCAATGGTATTCAAATCGGCCGCAGGGAACTCACTCCATACATGCCTCGGCGCAGGCGCCCAGAAGTTGGTGAAGTAAGTCGGGTCAAAGAAGCCGGGTCTGCCCCACCACTGTACGGTCTGCGGGTCTGTGGCTTCGTAGGTCTGAGTGCGGTCCAGTAAATATTTATTGGTGACTGCATCCGGGGCGGAGGCGAGTGTGAACGCATAAACTGAATCATCCGAAGTAACAGGCGTCCCATCGGACCAGGTCAGATCGGGACGAAGATGGAAATTAACGATCATTTGATCCATCTTGAGCGGGGTTGTGCCATCATAAGTGATGACGCAATCATCAGAGCGGCAGGCCGCCGGGCGGACGCGCACCCCCTGACTCAGCTTAACCAGATTCCCATCCGCATCCACTATCTGACCTCCGGCCTGCACCGGCGTGCTGACGATTTCAGCTGCGCCGTTTTCAATGGACGGCAACCGGGTGAGGATCACGGCCTGATAATCATATCCAATCGTGTCAATCGGGCCATCATTGACCGCCGCCAGCACGCTGCGCGCAGCCGCATTCGGTCCACCATATGGATAAAGGGTGTTTGGTTCCTGTCCCAGACAAACGGTCAGGGTGCGGGATTCGGGAATTGCTGTAGCTGTAGCAGGAAGCGGCGTGACAGTGGTAAGCGGCGTCTCTGTTTGTGTTTGGGTCTGGGTGATCGAACATGCAGAAACGATAAAGAACATCAATAGTATTGGGATGGTTTTTTTCATGATTGCCTGCCGGTGTGGAGTCATAGAATGTACAGGTATGCTTTTTTACAACGAAGGCAATTATAACAACGTTAATCGTTTAAAGCCGGACAAAAGAGTGGGATAACGTGAGCCGCGATAAAAAAGAACCGCCTTTCAGCGGTTCTTTTTTATCGTTTTATTTATTCCACAAGCCAGCAAGCCACCCAATGTCCAGGGCGGGCTTCCTTGAACACAGGCTCATCCTGAGAACATTGAGCAACAGCAATGGGACAACGTGTATGGAAGCGGCAGCCCTTGGGCGGGTTAAGCGGGCTGGGAACATCACCCTTGAGAATGGTGCGTTCACGCTTAACCTCGGGATGCGGTACTGGGATTGCAGAGAGCAAAGCTTTTGTGTAAGGATGCAAAGGTTCGCGATAAAGAGCATCGCGATCGGTAAGCTCCACCATCTTGCCAAGGTACATAACCGCCACGCGGTCAGAGATGTGCTCCACCACGCTAAGGTTATGCGCGATGAAAAGATAGGTGAGACCGAATTCCTTCTGCAAATCCTTGAGAATGTTCAAGACCTGTGATTGAATGGATACATCCAGAGCAGAGACCGGCTCATCGCAAACGATGAACTTTGGCTGCAAAGCCAGGGCGCGGGCAATGCCGATGCGCTGGCGCTGTCCGCCGGAGAATTCATGCGGGTAGCGGCGCGCATGGTATTCCTCCAAACCCACTTTCTTGAGCATGTTAATGGCTACTTCCCAGCGTTCCTTGGGATGTCCGATTTTATGGATCTGCAATCCTTCCATCACTGCTTCGCCGATCGGCATGCGTGGATTAAGGGACGCGTATGGATCCTGAAAGATGATCTGCATATCGCGGCGCAACGCCTTAAGTGATTTCGGGCGCATCTTGATAATATCTTCGCCATTAAAAGTAACTTCCCCTGAAGTTGGCTCGATCAGGCGCAAAAGAGAACGGCCAACAGTGGTTTTTCCACAGCCTGACTCACCCACCATGCCCAGCGTCTCGCCCCTTTTTACCGCGAAGCTTACCTTATCCACAGCTTGTACCCAGGCGGTGGTGCGTTGAAATACACCGGAGCGCACCGGGAAATATTTTGTAAGATTTTTAACAACCAGCAAGTCGTGTTTCTCTTGGGTTTGCATTTTTATATTCATGGCCACATCATCTCTTTTAGGATTTGGTTCCGAGCTTTACGGGGGCAACGTGCTGATCTGAATCTTGGAAAAGCCAGCAGCGTACCTTATGCCCCTCGGAAATTTCCTTTAATTCGGGGCGCTTGTCGGCACAAACCGACAAATTATGTTCAACACGTGCCATACATCGCGGCGCAAAGCGGCAGCCGGAAGGCAGGTTGACCAGGTTTGGAACCGAACCTGGGATCACATCCAGACGTTCACGTACTTCGCCCAGAACAGGTATCGAACCAATCAAGCCCTTGGTATAGGGATGAAGCGGTTTGTCAAAAAGTGTAGAAACAGATGATTGCTCAACAATCTCGCCAGCATACATAACTGCCACACGATCAGCCATTTCAGCGATCACACCCAGGTCATGGGTGATCAGGATCATGGCCGATCCCAACTGTGTACGCATGTCGCGCATCAAGTCAAGGATCTGCGCTTGAATTGTCACATCCAACGCCGTGGTGGGTTCATCTGCAATAAGAAGGTCTGGCACGCAGGCCAGAGCCATGGCAATCATGACGCGTTGCGCCATACCGCCGGACAATTCATGCGGGAATGATTGCGCGCGGCTTTCAGGTTCGGGAATGCCCACCAGCTTGAGCAATTCCACGGCGCGTTTTTGACCCGCTTCCTTGCCGAAATCCTGATGGATGTTCAATACTTCGGAGATCTGGTCGCCGGCGCGAAAGACCGGGTTTAGCGCAGATTGGGGTTGTTGGAAGATCATGGAAACGCGGTTACCGCGTATTTTCATCATCTCTTCTTCAGTGGCTTTTACCAGATCCTTGCCTTCGAATAAAATCTCACCGGCTTCGATCTTGCCGGGCACACTGATCAAACGCATGATTGAAAGTGAAGTGACGCTCTTACCGCAGCCTGATTCACCCACGATGCCCAACACCTCCCCGGAATTGACATAGAAATCCACGCCATCCACGGCATGTACAACACCATCTTCAGTATAAAAATATGTTTTCAAGTTTCGTACTTCAAGCAAAGGTGTTTGGTTATTAGTTGCCACAAGCAGCTCCCAGAATTGAGATTTTTTCCATAGCGGTTATAACTTCAAACGCGGATCAAGCGCATCGCGCAGGCCATCGCCAATATAATTGAAGGCGAGAGAACAAATAAAAATGGGAAGGCCCGGCACGAGCGGCAGCCAGGGCTTATCAAACATGTACTGTTGCGTTGCCGATAGCATATTTCCCCAAGTGGGGATCGGGTCTTGAATGCCAAACCCCAGAAAAGCGAGGGCGGCTTCAGCTACCACAAAGCCCGCCAACCCAAGCGAAGCATCCACAATGATGGGAGCCATGGCATTCGGGATCATATGCTTGAATATGATCCAAACATCCGTTGCCCCAAGGGAACGGGATGCTTCCACAAAGGTTTGCTCGCGCAATGAAAGGATTGTGCCGCGCATCAACTGTGCGGAGGAAAGCCAGCCAAAGCCCGCCAGAACGATCACGATTAAGATTGCGTTGCGGGCATCCTTCGGGCCAAGCAGCATAATACTCCCTACGCTCTTCAGCACCGCCTCTGGAATAGGTATCAGGTTTTCGTTTCGCAAAAGCATTGAAGAAATAATCAAAAGCAACGGCAAGGTTGGGATGGTTAACATGAACTCGACAAAACGCATCAAGACTGAATCGATCCAGCCGCCGTAGAAACCAGATACCGCGCCCACCAAAATACCAATCGTCTCGGAAATAAGCACTGACAGCAACGCCACGGTCAAAGAGATACGCCCGGCGTAAATCAGGCGCGAAAAATAATCGCGGCCAATATTATCAGTCCCAAAATAATGGACTCGTCCAGTATCCTGGTCCACCGACCCAAATGGCAGGAAATAATTATTGACATTTAATTCATCAACTTCATAAGAGGTGATGTAAGGCGCAAGGATTGTAATGAGAAAGATCACGATCATGACAACCATTGACACCATCGCCAGGCGGTGTTTTACGAAACGCATCATAACCACCTGGAACGGACTGCGTTCTTCGATGGTAATGGCTTCGGCTTTAATGTTATCCATTTGGGCAGGTACGGTCATTGAATTATCCTCAATGCTAGTGTAGGCGGATGCGGGGGTCCGCAATCGTATATAGAATATCACGCAACAGGGTTGCGATAACAGTTAATACAGACAGGATAAAGAAAAGCGCCATCGCCACCGGATAATCGTAATCACCCAGGGCAAGAATATACAAGCGTCCCATGCCCGGCCAGGCAAATATACTTTCGGTAATGATCGCGCCGCCGAACAAGCCCGGTATGGTAAACACCACAATCGTAATAAATGGGATGAGTGCGTTGCGAAGGGCATGTTTCATGATTACAACATTCTGACTCAGCCCTTTTGCGCGCGCTGTGCGGACATAATCCTGACGCAGCACATCCAGCATGCTGGCGCGAATAAAGCGACTCCACCCCGCAATATTAAGGATCGTCAGTACCGCAACAGGCAACATCAAATGCAGAGTTCTATCCTTCGCCGAACCGGCTATAACATCACCGATCCACGGGATGGTGTAATTACGCACCGACTCAGATAAGCCGGCAGGAATGTATGGAAGGCCTGCGCCCTTCGGAAGAATCGAGAATATTAAAATGAACAAAAGACCAAAAAAGAAACTGGGCATGGCTGACCCCATAAATGCCAGGGTTGTAAAAACATAATCAAATCGGGAATATTGCTTGACAGCAGAATAAATACCCAGCGGAATGCCAATGATCAAAGATAATAGCGTTTCAAGACCGATCAATTGCAGAGTCTTGGGGATGCGGCTTTCGATCAGGTCGCTTACGGGGCGGTCACGTAAAAGACGCCATGATAAGCCAAAATCACCAAAGAGAATGCCGCGGCTTGTGCGGCGGCCAACAATATCCTTTAACAGCACTTCTTCCTTACAGCCCACTACTATTATTTCCTGCACACCACGCGAATTGGTAATTTCGGCTTCGATTGGCTTGCGGCATCCAACCACCACGTCACCAAAATATTCTTTTCCGCCAATCGTAAGGGGGCCGCGCGGCACGCCGATCAACCAGCGGCTAAAGCGGACCGGAAGATTTAGGTCCAACTCAAAGGAAGCGCGGATGCGTGCAATGTCTTCCTCGGTGATCTTAAAACGACCTTGTTGTTGGATTTGACGCAAACCAGATAGGGGTCCCCCGGGAGCAAAACTTAGCAGAACGTAAGAAGCCACAGCTGAAATAAAAACTACAAGAATTGATTGCAGAACTCGGCGGATTAAATATGCAGTCATGGCATCTCCATAAACGAGGGTAAAAATGTTTCTTTTCTTTATATTACTTACAGGACTTTCGCTATCGCTCAGGGTGACACGATAAAGCGACGTTGAGCGAAAGTTCTGACTTATTAAGATATGGGGTAGGCGATTTCTCGCCTACCCCATACTATTTACAGGTGATACAAATTAGCGGGTGAACAACTGAATATCGATGTGTTCCCAGGTTCCGCCAGCTTCCACGAAGGTCTTGATTGTGCCTGCAACTTCGGCATCAGCAAGGGTCTGAGAGAGACCAGCCAGGGAAGTGGAATCGAGAATATCGATTTCACCGCCCAGAAGCAAAGCTTCTGCGCTTTCTGCGGTGATGATCTGGATGACAAGATTCGGGGACTTGGCAGGAGTGCCTACCCAGTATTCATTGGCAGTGAAGACCATCTTCTCGCCCTTGACCCATTCAACCAGTTTGTAAGGACCATAAGCCAATGGCTTCTCAGCAACTTCGGGGAGGGTCGCCCATTCAGCGGCGGGGACATCAGCCAATGTGCGTCCGTCACCAATCACCTGATGAGCGGGGTAGAGACCCCAGACAGGAGTAAAGTAGATCGGCTGTTGATTGCCGGGGATCCAAGTCTGAACGTAACCGACAGCATCAGTCAAGAACTCGGTATTGGCGGTCCAGTCACAAACGGTAAAGGTTGTAGCGCCGGATTCGGGATCGCAGGAGATCTTCTTATTCAATTCGAGGTCAGCGCTGGAGACAGGCGTGCCATCTTCCCAGGTCAGGCCGTCGATGAGTTCAAATTTGGAAACCATTTGCTTCATTGTGACGGTTCCACCGGTGAATTCAACTCTCTCACCAGCAGAGTTCATAACGAAAACGCCGGGAGCGAGATCAACAACGTTTCCATCAGCATCAACAACTTTGGTGCCTTCTGAAACTTCGACATCATTATTGACGGTGCCGCCATTTTCAAGCGTGGGGAGATCCTTCACCAGGGTGGCCTTGAAATCGTAGTTCAGGTGAGTTTCCTGGGCAGGGCGAATGATCTGGTAGGCAATGTTCGCCACAAAAGCATCTTCAACGAGGGTGAACAGGGAGGCAGGTTCCTGGGTGAAGCCAAGGATGACTGTGTCAGAACCGGCTTTTTCCCAATCCTGTACGTTGTAGTTGTAGTATTCCTGTCCGGGCATGGGTGCAAAACCAGAGAGGTCAGCCGCTGTTGCGAAGGTTTCGGTGCGGTTGAAGAGCGGAATGCTCGGGACATCTTTGGTGAATTCCTGCTGAACAATGGTGTAAGCAGCAATACGTTCGTCTTTAATGAGGGTGTTGTTGGCAAGTTTGATGTTCGTGCTGGCCAATTCATTACACCAACCCATTGCGTTCTGGCCTACCCAGCCATTTTCGGGCAGCGGGATCTGGTCACAAGCATAGAGAGACTGGCCACCGGGATCAGCCTGACCGACCCAAGCGAAAGCGCCAAGTTCATAGTCACGGCGGGCGATACCGGTTGTGTCGCCAAACCACCAGGAAGCGGGGGCATGCAGACGAACAACGCGAACACCGCAGTCAGCCATCTGAGCTTCCCAAATCGCAGCCCATGTCTGGCGGAAGGCAGCGGAGGTGGTGGTGAACTTCAAAGCGAGTTCATCGCCGGCGGCGTTGGTGCGGAAGTCAGCGCCTTCAGCGAGGGTCCAGCCTGCTTCATCAAGTAACGCAGCGCCTTTGGCAGCATCAAATTCGTAGATGGTTACATTTTCATCGCCGGCATAAGCCCAGTGGCTGGTCGGGATGAAGGTATTCATAACCAAGCTCTGCTGTGTTTCTTCATTGAGCAAAGGATAGACTGACTTGATCAAGTCAGCTTTGTTGGTGCAGTAGGAAAGAGCCTGGCGTACTCGGAGGTCTCCGAGGATGGGGTGAGGTGTAGTATAGGAAGTCGCAGTAACTGGGGCTTCAGTCGGAATAACTTCTGGAGCAGTAGTAGCGGGAGGCGGTTCAACAGCTGGGGGTTCAGTGGCAACAGGAGTAGCACCACAGGCGGCGAGAATCATGCTGGCGAGGACCAACAGACTCATTACAAAGAACATACGGTTACGTAACATGTTTTTTTCTCCTCCAAAGAAGAAATATAGGGGTGATTGTTTACTAAACACGGTATACACTTACGCAATTACGTTAAATTCTCGTTAGACCACCTCCTTTTCAAAAATTCCAAAAGGGTTTAACAACTTTATTTATATGGAAAGCAGTCGAATTATACCTAATTCTTTTAGGGCGTCAACACTGCCACCCATAAGTATTTGTATAGTCGAAAAAATACTCCCTGAGGATGGGGAAAATACCCTCCTAGAGAACTGTTTTTACCCGTAGAGAAATAAACGCCTTCCCAAAAGTGAAACAATTCATTAACTCACCCTGGTAGTGTCGCCCCGCTCAGGGCATCACAATTGAAGCGCGTAAGGAGAGGCGTTAGATCTCTTGCAAAAGTCTTTTTGCCGCAGAGGGCACAAAGCCCACAGAGCTTTTTAAGAGATATTCTCCGTAAGCTCTGTGGACTTTGTGGTTAAATCTTTGGGCAAGCCCGCTCATCAGACCTCTCGTCGTCTGCCGCTTATTATTTATACTGCGCTCTCGGCGACTGTCCTCCCGTATGCGATAAGCGCTTTAACCATTTCCATATTTCTGCCTTCGGCATACACACGCAGGACAGGCTCTGTACCGGACGGGCGAATCAACAGCCACGAGTCATCGGCCATGATGTATTTCACACCATCCCGCTGGCTGACTTCATTCACGTTTTGGCCGCCGATCTCTTTTGGCGCTTTCTGCGTTAGGAACTCGGTCATCTCGGCTTTGGCAACGGGACGGCTCAAGCGCAAGTCCACACGCTCGTACAAGGCAGGGCCAACATCCGCAAGAAGCTCATCCACCATTTCAAAGAGCGACTTCCTTGATGCAGCAATCATCTCCACCAGCAGCAAGCCCATGATCGGACCGTCGCCCTCGGGGATATGTCCTTTGAATGAGATGCCGCCCGATTCCTCGCCCCCAATGAGTACATCTTCCTTCATCATATAATCCGCGATGTGATTAAATCCGACAGGTGTTTCATATAATTTCAATCCATAGCGTTTGGCCAGACGGTCAATCATACGGGTGGTTGATACAGTCCGAACGACAGCGCCGCTCCAGCCGCGATTCTCCACCAAATACTTCAACGACAAGGCCATGATCTTATGCGGATCAACAAAATTGCCGCGCTCATCCATCGCACCGATGCGGTCTGCGTCACCGTCAGTGACAACGCCAAAGTTTCCCATCCCGGAACTGACCGCGCTCGCCAGCGGACCAAGGTATTTCGCAATCGGCTCAGGGTGTACGCCGCCAAAACCGGGATTCATCTCACCGCGAATTTCTGCGATCTCGCAGCCTGTCCCCTGCAGGAACGATTTGATGACGCCGCGCCCGGAGCCGTACATCGCGTCCACCACAAAGCGCTGTGGATTGTCCGCGATGATGTCGGTGTTGATCAACTTGTGCAAGTGTTCGAAATATACAGGCAGTGGATTGAATTTCTGGATCAAGCCCGCATCGCGCGCCTTGTTGAAATCCATCAAATTGGGGCCGCGCGCCTGTTGCTCATTATCGTTAATGTACACTTCCACTCGGCGGCATTGCTCCGATAATGCCGAACCGCCAAATGCGCCCTTGAGCTTTAATCCGTTATAACGCGGCGCATTATGCGATGCCGTGATCATAATTCCCGCGATGGCATTATGGTATTTCACCGCGAATGAAATGGCAGGCGTTGGCGAATCGGACTGCGCCAGAAGAACGCTAAACCCGTTCGCGGCGAGAACGCGCGCCACTTCCCCGGCAAAGCGGTCTGAAAGGAAGCGGGTGTCATAGCCGATCACTATCTTTTTTTTATCAATCGTGCCATTGTTTGCTGACTTGTCCCAATGATCGGAGGCCACTGCGTCTGCAATGGCCTGCGTCACAATACGCAGGTTGTCAAACGTAAAACTATCCGAGATGACGGCGCGCCAGCCGTCGGTGCCAAAATGTATGGGCATGTATATCCTCCAACAAGTTTATATGTCGCTGCGAGCGTCCTTCGCGAAGCAGCCTCTTGGTAATGAGAAAATCTCATTAAAGAGATTCCTTCGTCGGAAAGATCAAGCGTCTCCCGTCAACGACATGATGTATATGATATTCTACGGAGTCGGTGTGGCTGTTGTTATGGATGGTGTTCCAAAGTTCGGTTCAGGCGTGGCATAAGTTACCGTTGTCTCCAACAGCCAGCCATCAATGCGCTGCCCATTGAACGTGACAATAACGCGGATCCACGTTACGCTGTTCAACACTTGGAACTCCGGATACACTTCCACAATCGTACCGTTATTCAACGTCTTTAGAAGTTTTCCGCCCGGTGTTTCGCGCAGGTTTGCGCCGCCGCCCGCATTCGCATTCACCCTGCCAAATATCGGCGCGGGCTCGAGGGTCATGGTGACAGTGGGTGTATCGGTATCGGGTATTGTTAATTCGGCAGTGGAAGAAACTGTCAATGAAACAGTGGAAGTGCTCGAAGGGCGCGGACTGCTTGTAGTTGTTGCCGGCAGGCTCGGGGTTAAAGAAGGAAGCGCTGAGGGCTGCGTCGCGGGTACGGATGGTGTAACGCTCGCTTCACGCTTCGCGCCCGACGGGAAGCCTGATCCCATTAAGATGAAGAGAATCCACACGAAGAGAGCGAGCGCGATCACGCTCAGGAAGATTCCCCGAACTGACGGGCGCAGCCTTAAGATGAAGAGAGTTAAGAGACCAAGGATGCCTGCCTGCGCAAAATGCACAACGAAGACCAAAACTCCCTGCGGCCAAATCCCTTCCAAACCAGAACCGAGGCCGAAGCCGCCAGCGCTGACGGGCAAATAAAACGCATACGCGATCACAACGCTTGGAAGAAACGGCTTGTTTTCTGAACGCGCAAATGAAATCACCAATGTGACCGCGCCGATGGCAAGCACAGCCAATTCGGGAAACCACGTGGAGACCGATAAACGCGAGTGAGTATAAACATTTGTGAGCGTCATCGGCATAATGAGACGCGCCGCGAAACCAGTCAGCAGGCCGCTGAGAAAAACGATGAACGCGCTGATGAACAACGCCATGAATGTTTCAAACAGAAAACGGGGTGAACCAGTGAGGATGGCGAGTAAAATACCCACCCACGGCGTCATCAGCGGAGCAACGAGTAGGCCAAGCAAAAGCACGGCCTGTGAATCAAGCAGGTAGCCCAGCCCAAGGATCGCGCCGCACGCCAGTGAAAAGACGAACAACTCGAACGACGGGTATGCCCGGCGTGAAAGATCGAAAATAAACGCGGCCTGCCCCACTGAATCATGCGGGATGCTGTCGCGGCGGGTAACGCGCCTGCGGCGTCCGCGCGCGGCGTTGACATCGCGCAATGGCGGCGGGGTTGGGTCTGAGGGAATAATGGGTTCGTCGGAATGAGGCATGGGAGTTTTGGAAGCTTTACTTTCTTAAACTTGCAACGATACGCAGGGGTCTTTCAAGCAAATCCAGGGCATAGATGATGTTTGGCACAACCAGGTCTGCAGCGAGCAGGGTTTCTTTCGCAGTGCCTTCCGCCGACATGACGCAAATGCCAAGCCGCGCCAGTTCAAGCATTTCCGCATCGTTTGCGCCCTGACCGATGGCAACCACTTTTTCACAACCCAGCATGCTGACGTATCCTGCCTTTTGAAAGGACTCGCCGCCTTGCGCGATTCGCACTGCGGTCAACCCAAGCTGTTGATCGATCACGGATTGTTTTCCATGTGTATCCGCTGTCAGCAAATGGACCGTCAGCCTGTCACGCAAGGCTCCGATCTTTTTGGACAGGCCTTCAATGAGCTGACCGTCCACAGCGATCGTCCCGTTCACATCCATCACGAGATGTTCCAGCTCATACACACCACAACCAGGAATGGTCAAACTGATCATGTCCGCAATTATACTAGAGAGAGCGGGTGATAGAATTACATTATTCGAATCATTAAGGAATAAGGAAGAAAACAATGAACGAACCAAAGGTATATCAGCACAAACCGTTTCAGTTGATTTTACTGATCATTCTCTTTATATTCCTTACCGTCTTCTCCTTCTTCAATATTGAGGCGGGTGAGGCTTATATATTGATCCCGTTTGGAGTCTTTCTGGGCATCATGTTTTTCTTCTCCCTATATTCCATGACCGTCAAGACCATTATTTCAGATACTGAAATTTCGACCTACTCCATTTTGGGAACAAAGTCACTTTCATGGGGCGAGATCAGCCGGGTTTCGGGAAAAGGTTCCGCGATCAAATTGCATAACATGGATGGCGACATCACCGTTGCTCCGAGCCCGCAGCTGCCCGGTTACGATGAAGTCATCGAGTGGATCGGCGCAAAGCGGCCTGACTTGTTCGATCATCTGGCATATAGTGAAATGAAAAAAGGCTGGTTTATATTGTTCCCAGCAGTTCTGATTGTGGTGATTTTTATAGCTGGTCTCCTGGGATCTGGGTTGATGTTTTTCAACAGTTCTGAAACGCCATTGACCGTTATTATGCCGCTTATCTTTATCACCGTCATTGCCCTGGCATTTTTTGGAGCTATCCTTTCCTCTCCACAATCGGTAACGCTGGACGGGAAATCCATGCTTGTAAAATATTTCTTCAGCGAGAAGACCCTGTTGGTTGATGAGATCGCATCTGTCGAACTTCGCTTCACCCAAACGCGGAACGGGAAAAATTATTTTGTCCAACTTAACCTGACGCATAAAAAATCCCTGCGTATTTCCGGAATGAACATCGGGCTTCCAATTGCGTATCTTGTGCTCAAAAACTGGCAAAAAAAGTACTCAGGAATTGGTCTGACAAATCAAAATAACTTCTTTAATTAGGCATCTTGTATAAGTGTGTCAGCAATTCTCATTATGAGCATGTCGCTGCGAGGCGCTTTTGTTTTTTGCCGAAGCAGTCTCCTTATAACTGGGGGATTGCTTCGGGCTACTGCCCTCGCAAAGACATACTGAGAATTGCTGTAAGTGTGTTCATCAGCCACAGAGAGCACAGAGCTTTTTGAGGAAAACCGAAAAAAAGACTCAGGTTTTCTCTGTGGACTCCGTGGCAAAAAAGACTTTTGCAAGAGGTCAATTGATACACAGCTTTAATTTTCCGTTAACTGGGACACTGCTATAATAGCTCTGCACGCGCCAATGCGCGGCGCGTGACTTTCTCGACAAGGCAGGTAAATTGCCATGATTCTTCATTCTCGCTAAAAACACCGTATTTCGTGCAGACATTGAAATATGCGCGAAGCAAGTAATATCTTTTTTCTTTCATCTTTTTATAACCAATACGTGTCACTTGATGGCTGACACCTTCAATCCGGTACTTTAACTATGACTCAACATCGAATTACAGACGATCTGGAAGCCCTCCTCGAGGTTCTTCCATCCAATATTCGCCACGCCGTTGAAAAGGCGAACAACAGCGAAAAACTGCTCGAGATCGTAATTGACCTTGGCCGCGTGCCCGCTGCGCGTTTTGTTGAAAACGAAATATCCCTGCTTGAAAAAGAGATCACCCGTCCGGAGATCGATCACATCACCGAACGCATCGGCGATTTCGACGCGGACAACCGCGCCGGCATGGAGCGCACGCTGCATCGCATCTCGGCCATTCGCAACAGGCGCGGCGTGATCGTTGGCCTTACCTGCCGCGTTGGCCGCGCCGTGTACGGCACAGTGGACATCATTCAAGACATCATCGAATCGGGCAAGTCCGTATTAATTCTCGGCAGACCCGGCGTTGGCAAGACGACTCTCCTGCGCGAGGCCGCGCGCATTCTCGCCGAAAACAAACGCGTGGTTATCGTGGATACATCCAACGAAATCGGCGGCGACGGCGATGTGCCGCATCCCGCCGTCGGCAGGGCGCGCAGAATGCAAGTCAGCCAGCCGACGCAGCAGCATGAAGTAATGATCGAAGCCGTCGAAAATCACAATCCCGAAGTCATCGTCATTGACGAGATCGGGCGCGAACTCGAAGCGCTTGCCGCGCGCACCATCGCCGAACGCGGCGTGCAGCTCATCGGCACGGCGCATGGACAAACGCTCGATAACCTTTTACTCAACCCAACGCTGAGCGACCTCGTCGGCGGCATCGAAGCGGTCACACTTTCAGACGAAGAAGCCCGTCGACGCGGCACCCAGAAAACGGTCCTCGAAAGACGCGCGCCCCCAACTTTTGACGTGGTCATTGAAATCCAAACCCGTGATCGTTTCGCAGTCCATCTTGATATATCCGCTTCAGTGGATTCACTTTTGCGCGGCGCTCCCCTGCCGCCTGAAGTGCGGATGCGTGATGACGAAGGGAAGATCGTGATCGAGAAAGCCGCGCCAGTTCCGAAATCGAAGATGGAAGCGAAGGAAGTGGTCAAGCCGACTCGGCGCACGCGCCAACCGCTCGATCAGACTGAGCCCAGGCCTGCTCCCGTTATCGAAGAGCAGAATCAGCAATCCAAACAGACTCCGCCCATCACATCGGCGCTGCAAACGGTGCGTGTGTTTGCGTATGGCGTGGCGCGCAACCGACTCGCCCAAGCTGCAAAAAGACTCGGCGTGCCCGCAGTAGTCGTGACCGATGAAAGCGAAGCTGACGTGCTGGTGACCTTGCGAACGTATTATCGCAACCGCGAACAAACAGTGATGGACGCCGAACATCGCGGAATGCCCATTTATGTTTTGCGCGCAAACACCGTGGCGCAAGTGGAACAGTTCCTCGGTGACTTGTATAACCTGACCGAGCAGCAGCATCCGCGCGACAAGATGGATGGCGTGCGAGAGGAAACACAGCAAGCCATCGCCGCAGTCCTCAACGGTGAGCGCTGGGTAGACTTGCCCCCAGGCCCATCTCTCGTGCGAAGACTTCAACATGAACTTGCACGCAATGCGGAATTGGTTTCTCATTCTTATGGGAAGGAACCGCGAAGGCATGTGAGGATTTTTAGAGAGTAAAAAGGTAAATACGTAAACAAGTAAACAGGTAAACAAGTGTCTTTCGCCTTGTTTACCTGTTTACATTTATGCCTGTCTACTTTTATTTAATTTTATCATGTCGTTGCGAGGGCGTTCTTTGCCCGAAGCAACCTCAACTTATCAGGAGATTGCTTCGTCGCTCACTAACGTTCGCTCCTCGCAACGACATTTGCCACTAATTATGACTCGACTCACCCAGTGTGATTTGAAGCGTGATCTCTTTTCCATCACGCATCACGCCCAATGTAACCTGGTCACCGGGTTTGTAAGTGTAGAGTACGTTGAGGTAATTATGGGTCTCGTCCATCTTCACATCGCCAATGCTGACGATGATGTCATCTACTTTCAAGCCAGCTTTGTCAGCCGGGCTGCCTGCGGCGACCTTGGTCACATACACGCCCCATTGTACGGGCAGATTATATGAAGACGCGATATTAGGGGAAATAGCCTGGTAGCTAATTCCAATGAAGGGCCGCGAGAAATATCCGTGATCGACAATTTGATTCGCCACTGCCTGAGCGGTGTTAACCGGGATCGCAAAGCCCAACCCCTCAGCGATGGCTCCAGTCCCGGAACTGCGCACGATCATGTTGTTGACGCCGATCACTTCACCGGCCAGGTTGACGAGCGGTCCGCCGGAGTTGCCCTGGTTGATGGCTGCGTCAGTTTGGATCAAGCCTTCGATCTGGTAGCCTTGACCAGTATCGATTGACCGACCTGTCGCGCTGACCACGCCAACAGTGACGGTATTCTTGAAATCTCCAAGCGGCGATCCGATTGCGATCACTGATTCACCGGAGTTGAGAAGGTCGGAATTTCCAAGCGCTGCAACAGCCGGGATTTTGCCTTCGGTCTTTAAGATCGCGATATCTGAGTATGGGTCTGTGCCAACGATGGCTGCTTTTTCCTCGCTTCCATCCGAGAGGATAATGCTGACTTCTGTGGTGCCTTCGACCACGTGATTATTCGTCAGGATGTATCCTTTGTCGGATATGAAGAAGCCGCTGCCGCTGACGGTCTGATCGCCGGTCTGACCGAAGAAGGTCATTTGCCCGGGAATGGTCCCCACGATGGTTACCACTGCCGGGCCGACTTTCTGCACTGCCTGCGTGACAGCGGTTTCAACATCGGTCGAGTTGAGGACGAGCGTTTGACCGGGAGTGTTATTATTGGAATTGGAAACTGCTGGAACAGCGATGGATGGATTCGCAGCCTGCTTCCTGCTGACAACTGTATAAACAGCCGCGCCGCCCGCAGCAGCGCCTGTCAATGCCGAAACGCCGGCAATGACCATGACTAGTAAAAGATAGATTGTTTTTTTCCATGACATTTTTGCCTCCGTAACATGTGACAATCCTAGTACTCGAAAATTACATGACGATTAAAATTTTTGGCTTAAAATAAAACCAGGTTAAGAAACTTGTAGGAAAATTGTAAACTCTTGATTCAGGTTGAGGAATATGTTCATTACACTCGAAGGCCCCGAAGGCTCTGGCAAGACATCGCACATCCCCTATCTCGTGGAATATTTGCGCGAAAAGGGTTATACCGTTTTCCCCACGCGCGAACCGGGCGGCACATCCATCAGCGAACAGATCCGCGACATTCTACATGACTTGAAAAACGCCGAGATGCATCCGCGCACCGAGACACTCCTTTATCAGGCAGCGCGCGCGCAGATCGTGGAACAGGTCATCAAGCCGCGTTTGGCCGCCGGTGAAATTGTGATCTCGGATCGTTATTATGATTCAACCATCGCCTATCAAGGCTACGGGCATCAGCAGGATTTGGAGCAAGTCCGCGCGCTGGTGAAGTACGCCACTGGTGGTCTCACCCCTGACCTGACGATTCTGCTCGACCTTGATGTTGAAGTTGGTTTGAAACGAAAAAAGCAAAACGAATCCGAATGGAACCGCATGGATGATCATGAAGTGAAATTCTACGAACGAGTCCGCACGGGATATTTGGAAATGGTCAAGCAGGAACCGCAGCGCTGGATAGTGGTCAACTCGGATCAGAAGTGGGATGAGGTGCAGGCGGAATTAAAGAAAGTAGTTATGGAAAGGTTGGGGGTTGAAAGTTGAAAGTTACATACGAAATGTGTCTTGCTGTATAATATTTCCATGAACACAACTGATCAAATCATCCGACAATGCAAAGAAACTCTCGCTAAACAATACGGCAAGCGGCTTAAGGGTGTGATTTTGTATGGTTCAACGGCTCGCGGGCAGTCTGCTCCAGACAGCGATATTGATCTGCTCGTTTTGCTCGAAGCCCCGTTGGATTTTTTTACAGAATTACGCCGACTTGTAGATGTGTTGTACCCCTTGCAACTTGAATCTGAGCAATTGATTTCAGCCAAACCGGTGTTGGTTAATGATTTTGAGATTGGGACTGTATCACTTTATCGCAATGCACGGCGGGAAGGAGTGGCAGTGTAGTGAGGGATAACTCTGAAATCATTGCCAACTTGCAAAGAGCAGAAACGAACTTGCGAGCGGCAAAAGATTTGCTTGATAAAGAATATTTTGATATAGCAGCGGCGCGTGCTTATTATGCCGCCTTCTATGCCGCAAGTGCTTTATTATTAAGTCAGGATATTGACACCAACAAGCACAGTGGCGTAATTGCTTTGATTCACCAGCATTTTGTGAAAACAGGAAAATTGGATAAAGAACAGGGCAAGAGTTTAAATTGGCTTTTTGAAATTCGCGGCGTTGGCGATTACGGGGTCTCTGTCCATGTGGCTTCAGGGGAAGCATATCTTGCAGTACAAGTCACAGAAAACTTCCTTGAATCAGTAAAACAAATTCTTGGTTAATAAATATTGTCCGTCTTTTGGGGGCGTGTAATGAAATATAATTTGAATTCTCGAAGCAAGGCTATTATAGGATTAATTAGTTCATGATCGCAAACACCGAAGAAGATATTAAACATCTAAAAGTCATTGGACATATCTGTGCAATGACTTTGCAGACAATGATGGAACACGCCAGGCCCGGTATATCAACACTTGAGCTGGATAATATCGGCATGGAATTTCTCGCAAGGGAAGGCGCGCAATCCGCGCCGATGAGCATGTATCAATTTCCCGGCGCGACCTGCATCAGCGTTTCGCCGGTCATCGCGCACGGCATTCCCAATAACCGCGTTTTGCGCGAAGGCGAATTGATCAACATCGATGTCTCCGCCGAGATGAACGGTTACTACGGCGATACCGGCGCATCCATGGTCGTCTCAAAGCACGTGCCTGAATATGAAAAATTGCTCGCAGCCGCGAGGTCCGCGCTGGAAAAGGCGGTTCATGTTGCCGTGGCAGGGCAGCCGTTGAATCTGATCGGTCAAACCATTCAGGAGGAAGCAAAGCGCAATGGATACGGAGTCATTTTTGATCTGACCGGTCATGGCATTGGGCGTAAACTGCATGAAGAGCCGACTGAAGTCTTCAACTACTACAAGCAAACAGACCGCCGCATCCTTGAAGAAGGAGTGGTCCTGGCCATCGAGCCATTTCTCACCAGCGGCAAGGGCCACGTCTACGAAGAACGGGACGGCTGGTCATTGCGGACAATAGACAGAACCATCGCGGCTCAATTCGAGCACACGATCATTGTCACGAAGAATGAGCCGATTATTCTTACGATATAAAGATTCAGGGCTCTCCCGTTTCTGGCGGGATTGAATTTCAAACAACAAACCTTTTGCCGCGAATTACGCGAATTTTCGCAGATTAGTTTGAAAATTCGCGTGAATTAGCGAAATTCGCGGCAGATTTTTTAGTTGGCGGTAGCTTTCCCGTTAAAAACGGTAGTGCC
>JACRBH010000159.1 GCA_016234535.1 Chloroflexota bacterium | reverse complement strand
ATTTAAGTGTCATTCAGGTTACGCTAAAGTCGCCGCATATAATTGGAATTACATTCTCCCTCAAACAGACCCCGCTTCGGACTTGGGCAAGTCCATAAGCGGGGTCTGAGATTTAAGTTGATATATTCTCTCATCCAATTCTTAATGAAGTTTCAGGTTACGCTAAAGTCGCCACATATAATAAGCATTACATTCTCCCTTTAACAGAACCGCCGATGACTTGGGCAAGTCAAAGGCGGTTCAGTGTTTAACAGTACTTGTGTACTTGTTTACCTGTCTACATTTTTCTACGAAAGCGGCCATGTCGGTAACACATCCATATCCATTTGCGAGACGTGACCAAGCGCATACCGATAATATCCCGCCGATGCGATCATCGCGGCGTTGTCGGTGCACAATGCCAGCGGGGGAATATGAACAGGAAATTCTGTTTGAGATTTGAATATCTGGCGCAACGGTCGATTGGCGGAAACTCCGCCAGCGACCAATATTTCCTTCGCGCCAAATTCACGCGCGGCATCCATTGTCTTTTTGTAAAGCACATCGATTACTGCTTTTTGAAATGATGCGGCCAGATCAGCCACAGGCAGGGTACTGCTTTTCTTCTGCAATTCACGAACCTCATATAAGACGGATGTCTTCAATCCGCTGAACGAAAAATCCCAAGACCCTTCGAGCCACGCGCGTGGGAAGTGGAATCGGTTCGGGTCACCCTCTTCGGCAATTTTTTGGATGGCAGGTCCGCCGGGATAGCCAAGCTCCAACAGGCGGGCAACTTTGTCGAAGGCCTCACCAGCCGCATCGTCAAGAGTTGATCCGAGCCTTTGATACGTCAAATGATCGGTCATGAGATTCAATTCGGAGTGTCCGCCTGAGACAAGCAAAACCATCAAAGGAAATTGCGGCTCGGGTGGGACGATGTCATCCGAATTGTAAACCCAGGCCGAATAAAGATGTCCCTCCAAATGATTGACGCCCACCAGCGGCAGGCCAGAACCGAGCGCAAGTCCCTTGGCCATGTTCATGCCCACAACCAGCGAGCCCGCGAGACCAGGCCCCTGCGTAACGGCCAGCGCGTCAATATCGTTGAGAGTCATGTGCGCCTGCGCGAGCGCCTGTTCCACAACGGGTGTGATGCTCAGCACATGCTGGCGTGAAGCCACTTCGGGAAATACGCCGCCATAACGCGCGTGGATTTCCATTTGCGAGGCAACAACTGATGAAAGAAGTGCGCGGCCATTTTCGATGATGGCGCAGGCGGTTTCATCACAGGAGGTTTCAACAGCAAGAACGCGGGCGGGTTTTAGGTTGGGCATATTATAGATACCGTAAAAAAGATTCAGGGTTGGCTAAAAAGTCTTTCATCAGATTAACATGTTCAAGTTCATTATATTGCGCTTCCTGGATTTTTCCTTCATGAAAGTGAAGGATTTGCGCCTCGGGAAAAGCCAGAATGATCGGCGAATGGGTGGCAATGATGAATTGCGAATTTTCCTGCACCATTTGTTTTAGCGCGGAGATGAAGCTTAATTGGCGCGTGGGAGAAAGCGCGGCTTCGGGTTCATCAAGAAGATACAAGCCATCGGGGACAAGGCGGCTTTGAAATAATGTCATAAAGCTTTCGCCATGTGAACGCTGATCGAGTCCGTCACCATAACGACGTTGTATTGCGGCAAGTTCATGATTGTAAGGCAAGCTGGCTAACGCTACGGCGTATTGCGAACGGTCTTTATATTCGCGCCTTACATCTTTTAAATCCTGCTGAAATTCGTCCTGTGTTTGGCGCATCTGTTTGGCGTATCCAAAGAAATCTTCAGCGCGCAGGAAAAAACCTTTGTGGGTGCGTTTTTTCCAAACAAGGCGGAAATATTGCGCCAACTTTCTAACCGCCGCCAAAGACTTATCGGTTTTAACACTTTCGCTCCCGATTGTAATTGATTCAATTGCGCAAGCCAGCGTCTCAAGGATCGTGGACTTACCTGATCCATTCTCCCCTACAAAAAACGTGATAGGTGCGGAGAACTCAATTCCCTGTAAAGATTTGACCATATCCAAATTAAATGGAAATGAGTCAACTTCCTGTGTATTGAATTCGCGTACCGTCACGGATTTTAGATGGATCATGGCAAATAGCGGACTGAAGTCCGCATTCCATTTTTTATTTCTTCCACTTCTTCATCGGCAAAACAAAATCATAGGGATAATCGGCGAGGGTTTCCATCTTCCCATCGGGGCGAACCCAGAGTGTGTCTTCAATGCGGAAGCCCATGCCCTTCTCGGGATAATATAACCCAGGTTCGGATGTTATGACAACTCCGGGCGCAAGCCGGTGATCGTCACCGTTCAGCAAACTGCTAAATGGGCGTTCGTGGATATTGAGTCCCACGCCGTGACCCAAGCTATGCACATAACCTTCAACAGGCGCTTTGGTATGGAGCGGAGTCTGGTGTCCCTTTGACTCGAAATATTCGCAAGCCATTTGATGATAATTCTTGAAGGGCGCGTTCAGGTCAAAGTTCTCGTTCAACTTTTCAAATATTTCCTTGACCTGGTCAAAGAGTCCCTGTGCTTCTGGAGTGGCATATCCCAAACTCCAGGTGCGCGTGAAATCATAGTAATAACCGCCGCCCGCTTCGGCAGGATAAATATCGAAGACGATGGTCTGACCAAGTTTCATCAGATCGGTTGGGTTGCCTGCTGAATGCGGCACGCCCGCGTCGCGTCCAATCGCAAAGATAAAACCCGAAGGCAATTCCGCGCCGTGTTCCGAAACCCATAAACGAATCTTCGAGTGGACATCACCAACTGTCAGCAGAGAACCATCTTCATTCAACAAAACTTCGTCTGCGTTCACATTGCATGAGGTTAAAAATTCCGCGACCTTACCAACCACAGTAGTAGTCACCTTACCCATCCTGCGGATACGCGCCACTTCGGATTCATCCTTGGTTTCCATCACGCGCATAAAGATCGAATCCTCGCGCGCTTCGCCGACGAATTCAATGGCGGGCATCAACTTCTGCAAATGGGTAAGCAATCCAAAAGTTGCGCTGAGATCATAGGTCCCGTAAACGCCAACACGACCAACAGTGACACCGGCATCATTTAGCATCAACTCACAGCGCAATGCACCAGCCAGCAGACCATCCTTGTTCGCTTTTTTGCTGATGGCTTCATAATCATATGTGCTGTATGGAATCAATTTCAATCCGCTTTTGGCGGCTTCATCGCGTTCCATATCGCCGAAAAAGAAGATGGCTTCTTCGCCGTGTTTTTTGATCACGGTCGCGTGGCTGACATGTCCGCCGCCTGTCAAATAATACATCGGCGGGTTATGCTCGGCATTCCCGAACACAATGATCGCATCCAGGTTTCTGGCTTTCATTAATACATCAATATCTGATTTCATAATTTTCCTTTTTAGTCAACAATTCTTTAACGCGAAAATCGCGAAAGAGGCGAATTTACGCGAATTTTTATTTTTGGTCAAAAACTCGCCTGATGGGAAGCTATCTTTCTTTGTCTTGTATTCACGACACGCGCAACCTGCAAACGACCTGCGCCAAAATTAATTACTATTGCAAGCTGCAATCCAGTCGCCTTCAAGTATGCCAGCGCTTGTTGTTTATGAATAGCAATGATCTCCGAAACAGCCTTCAACTCTAAAATCACGCGCCCATCAACGAGCAAGTCAAGTTTGTGAAAGCCCACGTTTACGCTTTGAAAAAATACATCCACACGCTTCTGCTGTTCAGGTATATGCCCATATTTTTTCAACACAACGATCATGGCTTCTTCATAAATGTCTTCCGCAAAACCAGGGCCAAGTTCATTAAACACCTCATACGCCGCTTTCACAATTGAATAGGACAAATCTTTCTCAACAATGTCATCCATAAAAAATTAAACCTTTCGCGTGTTTCGCTTTTTTCGCGTTATTCGCATTAAGATTTTAAAGCGTTATTCAACCCTACCAACAGCGCGCCTTCCTGTTCGGGGAGAACAGTGCGCGGGTCGAGCAGAACTTTATCGTTCTCAGTCCGCGCAATAATGGGCGGATGTTGTTTACGTAATTTTTTCAAAAACTTGTCTGGCGATTTAACTTCAAGAGATAATAAATGTGTCTTGAATGACTCACCTGGGAGACTGCCTCCTCCCACAGTGGATTCGCCTTCCACGACATTTCCTTGACCTAAATCATTCTTCCACGCTTCGGCCCGACCTTTGACCTGCTTCAGCGTCAGTGACATCATCTTCCAGATCGGGATTTCCCGCTCCGCGTCATCTTTAAGGTAATGTAAAAGCGTGGCGCTGATTCCCGCGAGGCAAACTTTATCCGCGCGGACAGCACGCGCCAATGGATGTTTTTTTATCTTATCGATCAAGGCTTTCTTCCCGACAATGATCCCCGCCTGCGGACCGCCGAGCAGTTTATCTCCCGAAAAGCAGACCACATCCACGCCAGCGGAAAGTGACTCCTGGACGGTTGGCTCATGTGCAATTCCATATTTGGCTGTATCAAGCAACGCGCCAGAGCCAAGGTCGTCAACAACGATCACATTTTTTTCATGAGCAGTTACGACAATATCTTTTAGCTCAGGTTCTTCGGTAAAGCCAATGATTTTAAAATTTGAGGGGTGTACACGCATAATCAGTGCAGTCGGATCTTCAGCAGCGGATTGGTAATCGGATAAACGGACTTTGTTGGTTGTGCCCACTTCCACCAGTTTTGCGCCGGATTGCTTCATTACATCCGGTATGCGGAAGCCGCCGCCAATTTCAACCAATTGTGAGCGCGAGATAATGACACGTTTTTTATTCGCCAAGGCGGATAAGACAAGCAATACAGCCGAGGCATTGTTATTCACCACCAGCGCAGATTCCGCACCGGTCAATTTTTGTAAAACGGATTCTGCATGGATCAGGCGTGAACCGCGCGTGCCTTTTTCGAGATCATATTCCAAATTGGAATATCCGCGCGAGACCACATCCATTGCGTGGATGGTCGCAGCGCTCAGTGGAGCACGGCCTAAATTGGTGTGCAGGATAACTCCCGTGGCGTTGATGACCGGGACGAGAGTCGGCTTCGTCCACGCGGTTAGGGTGGAATCCGCTTGGGCGAGGATCAAGTCAATTGAGGGCAGAGCAGGCTCGGGATTAAGTTTGAAGCGGGCGCGAGCTTCATCCAACGTCGAACGGATGGCAGTCAATGTCAGGGGTCTGCCGAATCGCGCAATCAATTCCGCAGAGGTTTGGGTCTGCAATAATTGCTCGACGGAAGGAAGTTCACGAAGGTTTGTCATTGGGGATGGTTGGCTGTTTCCAATTTGATTTTTCACGCAATCGAATGAAATATTCGGTGGCGATCAGACCGATGGCGAGGCCGAGGACAACGTACAAAGTAACGAGGCGTCCCAATTGCAGCCATGCAAGCGTGGCAAAGTACACGCCCACCCATACCGCCTGCCGCACGATGACATTTGATTCTGCCGGCGGGTCGCTTGGAAAACGCTGGTTCAAAAAATATACAATTGGCAGTGCCGTGCCTGTGAGCGCCATGATTTCGAGTACGAAAAATCCCCAGCGTGACCAGACGAAGGGAAGCGAAAAATATAACAGCGCCGCGAGTCCGCCCCAGCCAAGAACGATGAGGGTTAGTGTGGATGGCAGGTAATTTCGAAATGTGTTTTTTTGCGTGTCCATTGAGCGAATTATACTCGCAGAACAATTTTGCCATTATGAGGAATGCATTATATTTTCATCCCCCGGGTGAATGTGTAAATTATTGAACCGCGGAGACACTGGGAAAACAAGAAAATAATTCCGTACCCCCAGTGCCTCCGCGGAAAGGGCCGCAATACATCAGGATGTATTTGGCCACCAGATTTTTATGGGAATGGATGCCAGAGAATTGAAAACGCAATTGCGAGCGAGACAAACAGCGCGCCAATCGCCGCAAAGATCACGCTGATCTCGGTCGTTTCAGTGATGGTCATCAACTGCGTCGGAAGATTTTTAAAGACCTGCTCCAGTTCGTTTGCGCTTGCAGCCAGATGATAAGAACCGCCAGTCAGGTCAGCCACCTGTTTGAGAGTCTCTTCATCGATTTCTCTGCGGAATCCTCCCCCACCGCCGAAGGACCCGCCAAATTGGTCACTGCTGCCTTGAGACTGGAATCCACAATTCGGGATGGTGTTGTTGTGGTCTGTGCCAAACCCAATGGTATAGACCCTGACTCCGCGATCTGCGGAAAGTTGGCCAGCGAGCAAAGGAGGTATGCCTGTGGTATTAACTCCATCCGTTAGAAGAACGACGATGGCTGGAACATATTCTCCTTCGGGCAAGGGTATCACTTCAATTTCTGAATAGGGACTGACAACACTGTCGTCTATTTCGGCGATTGCATCCAGTGAAGCGACAATACCTTCGCCTATGGCTGTCCTGCGCGCAACGGATAAATTCTTGATGGCGGTTTCCAACAGGGCACGATCGGTTGTGGGAGGCTGGATCACTGCGGCAAAACCCGCGAACGCAACGACTCCGATCTGGGCATCAGCGGCCTGTGATTCGACAAAGGTCAGCGCGGCGGATTTGGCCGCTTCCAGGCGGCTGGGCAAGATGTCAGTGGAACACATGCTTCTCGAAACATCGATTGCCAGAATAATGGTTGAATTCGAAGCGGGGACTTTTATCGTTGATGTTGGTCTGGTCAATGCCAGGGTCAGGCTGGACAGCGCCAGCAGGAACAACGCAAATGGAAGATGTCGCCGCCATTGAGATTGTTTCGGAAGCGCGTCACGTATCAATGACAAGCTTGAATAGCGCACAGCATAAGGCTTGCGTCGGCGCAATATCAAAATGTAGATAAGGATCAATACCGGGATCAGAATCCACAGGTAAAGGAATCCGGGCCAGAGCATTTCCATAACAACCTCCGGACAAGCCTAAAAAATTCTTACCGCTAAGCACGCAAAGGCCGCGAAGAAAATCTTTTTAAATCTTTGCGCTCTTTGCGTGCTTAGCGGTTCAATCTTCACGGTACATGGCTAAACCAAAGAAGCGATAACATGCCGCCGACCAGCAGGATCAAAATGCTAAGGCCTGCAAACACAGCAGTGACTTCCGTCTCGTCCTGTTCGATCACAAGATGCGGCTCGATACTTTCATAGATCGCGCGCAAGTCTTCCTCAGTCTGAGCGTTGAAATATTGACCATCGGTGATAGCGGCAATTTGCTGCAAGGTGGCTTCATCCACTTTTGTGTGGACGGTGAATCCATTGACTTCCAGAGTTACGCCTTCGACACTTCCAACCGCAATCGTGTGGATGCGCACGCCACGGTCAGCGGCCAATTGCGCGGCTTCCAGCGGATCGGGATTCACATTATTCTCGCCATCTGTCAGCAAAACGATCACCGCGGAATTATCCGCAACTGGTTCTGGTTCAGGAGTCGGAACATCGGATTGCTGATCCGCACTGAGAATGGGATCCTGCCCGGTCAAAGTCGCGATCGTATTCAGAGAGACAATGATGCCGCTTGCGAGAGAAGTCCCGCGCTGAGGTTTAAGTCGATCTATCGAAGCAAGAATTGCTGCCTGATCATTTGACGGTAACTCGACTGAAAATCCGCTCTCACTGAACGCAACGATTCCAACTTGCACAGTGGAAGGCTGGCGCGAGACAAAATCCCTTGCGACAATTTTTGCCGCTTCCAATCTGGTCGGCTCGAAATCCTCGGCAGACATGCTGCCCGAAACATCGAAGGCCAGAATGACGATGCCCTCCACTTTGGGAAGTCCCAGCGCCATTTGCGGACGCGCCAAAGCGATGAATAAAATCGTCAGCCCGAGCAAAAATAATATTGCGGGAATGTGACGGCGCAAACCAACTCCGCGCCCCGAGGCTTGCTGCACCAGGCCAAGGCTGCCATAACGCACAGCGTATTGACTGCGCCGTTTTTGCATACGAAGATACAACATTACCAAAAGCGGAATTGCTGTCAACGACCAAAGCAATACAGGCCAGATGAATGACATAGGCGACTCTTATGACTCAGTTAGGTGAACCATCCTGAAGGTTTCATTGAAGAACCTTGTTTCGCCTGTCAAACCTTCGGGACGGTTTAGGATGAATGACATAATTACTTCCGATGCTGGCGGCGGATCGTCGCAAAACGCACGATCGCGCGGATCAAATCTTCTTCAGTCGAGAGCGGCAGCGCATCCACGCCCGCGCGCTTGAAAGTCTCGGTCAATGTTTTTTCACGCTGGGCGGCCGCCTCTTGAAAACGCTGGCGGAATTTTTTATCGTGAGTATCCACATACAACTGCTCGCCCGTTTCCGCGTCCTCCATGACGATCGTGCCAATATCGGGCAATTCCATTTCGCGCGGATCCCACAAACGGATCACGATTACTTCGTGGCGCTGGCTCAATAAGTTGAGCGACTTCTCCCAACCCGGTGCGCTGATGAAATCCGAGATCACAAAAACAAGCGAGCGTTTTTTAATGGCATTCAATCCGCTATTGAACAATGGAGCGAGATCGGTAATGCTGCCATTTATTTGACGCGGCTGTTTCAAGAGATCATTGATGATGCGCAAAACCTGATTGCGCCCGCCTCTGGCCGGGACCGTGTGCTGGACTCTGCTCCCATACATCATCGCCCCGACTCGATTCCCGTGGCGGGTTAATATCCTTGCAAGAGTGGCGACAAAATCAATTAGCACATTTCGCTTCTGGTTATCCAGCTTTCCAAAATCCACAGACGGACTCAGGTCAAGCAGGAACCAGGCGATGACTTCGCGGTCTTCCACATACTTGCGGACGTAAGGCGTGTTCATGCGCGCGCTGACATTCCAATCGATGTAGCGAATATCGTCTTCAGGTTGATATTCGCGCAGATCGGCAAAGTCTACACCGGAGCCGTAGAACAGACTGCGATAGTCACCCTGCAGATAACCGTCCAACCTGCGGATGACCTGCCAGTCCAGCCGATGCAGGATGCGCTCAGGCGTTGGCGCGGATGTTGAAATGTTCATTCAATGGCACCACGGGCACTGGAATACGGTCAAGGATTTTTGTCAGCAAATCATCGCTGGTTATATTGT
>JACRBH010000160.1 GCA_016234535.1 Chloroflexota bacterium | reverse complement strand
AGGAAAAAATCATGCAATTGGCAACCAATTACTAAGGAGTTTTCAAATGTCTTTTTTACAAGATGCCCGAAAATTATTGCAACAGAACATACGCGAATACGGCATGTATATTGCCTTGTTCATCATTATGGCTATCTTCACAGTCACAACGGAAGGCACGTTCATCTCGTCAAGGAATATTGTCAACCTGGTGAATCAGACTGGCTATATAGCCGTTTTGGCAGTCGGCATGACTCTGGTCATCGTGATTAGGCACATCGATCTTTCTGTCGGCTTTCTTGGCGGCTTTCTCGGCGCTATCGCCGCCATCGCCATGGTACAGTGGAATATGCCGGTATATTTGGCTGTACCATTTACCCTGGCGCTTGGCACCCTGGCTGGGCTAATCACTGCCTTTCTGGTGGCGCAAATGAAGATTCCCGCCTTTGTTGCAACTCTGGCTGGATGGTTAATTTACAGAGGTGCTATCCTGGTTGTAACTGAAAGCACCGGCACGATTATCATCCCCGATGAGACCTTTAACGCCATTGGAAATGGTTTTATTCCCGACATTCCAGATATTGGGATTTTACCGGGCGTACATAAATTGACACTTATCATCGGCGTAATAGGCATTATTTTGCTCATAATCAGCGAAATCAACAGCCGCAAAAAGAAACAGGCTTATAACTTTGAAGTTCTGCCAATAGAAATGTTCGTTATTAAACTGATGTTCACATCGGCTTTGATTGGCGGTGTCACCTGGCTGCTCGCGGGATATCAGGGACTCTCCTGGACAGCCGTAGTAGTATTGATAATCGTTGTAATCTATCATTTCATTACAACCCAAACTGTTCTTGGCAGGCACATTTATGCCGTCGGTGGAAACCCGGAGGCGGCCGAGCTGAGCGGCATAAATGTAAAGAAAATAACTTACATAGTCTTTGGTTCGATGGGTATGCTCTCCGCTCTTTCGGGAATTTTGTTCGCCTCCCGCTTGCAGTCTGCCACAACGACTGCTGGCCAACTATGGGAACTGGACGCCATTGCAGCGGCTTTCATTGGCGGCGTATCCCCTGCGGGCGGCATCGGCAAGGTAGCCGGTTCGATCATTGGCGCATTGGTCATGTTGTCGCTGACAAGCGGTATGAATCTGATGGGCATCGGAATATCCTATCAATACATGGCAAGAGGCGCAGTGCTTGCCGCAGCAGTAATTTTCGATGTTGCCACTCGCAACCGAGCAAAATAGCCCCCTCACAAAACTTTTTTCATAACAGGTCTGGTTTCAATAAGAGGCCAGACCTGTTATATTTCCCCTCATTATGCAAATCAAACCGACAAAAACAACCGTTCTCTTACTGACAGCAGGCTGCTTTCTATCCTTCTTCGTTTTTGGATTCACAGACAATCTAAAGGGCTCCACCCTACCCTCCATGTTAGCGGAATTAAATTTTACCTATGGCACGGGCGGGAATATTTTTTTCGGCGAATATCTGGGGTTTCTGATCGCCACACTCATCACAGGTATTCTCGCAGACCGCTTCGGGCTAAAAAGCGTAATCTTGCTGGCTGGTTTACTTTTAGGAATTGGCGTCAGCGGATACAGCCTTTTTAGCTCCGCCATATTACTTTCGGGATCGCTCTTCGTACTTGGGCTTGGATTGGGAGCGCTCGAACTTGGACCCAATGCAATCATCGTCAGTCTGCATCATGAACGCAAAGGGCTTTACCTTAACTTAATGTCGGTGCTTCATGGATTAGGTTCCCTCATTGCGCCGTTATTTGCCGGATGGCTGCTGAGTCTAAGCATCTCGTGGCGCGTGATCTACCGTTGGGACATTCCGCTAATAGGGTTGTTCGTGGTTATTTTTACCTTCCTGCGTTTTCCCCAAGCGGAAGAAAAAGCACAGCTCGACTTTCGTCATATTCCACAAATTGCATTCAAAGGGCAATTACCCTGGTTCTACCTTGCCATCGCTTTTTACGTCGCAGCAGAGATTGGAATGGCATCCTGGCTTGTGACCTTTCTTCAGGAAATCCGCAGCGTCTCCGTCGCGGTCAGCAATCAATCGTTATCATTATTCTTTGCGATGATAATGATCGGCCGCTTGATTGGAGGATTCCTTGTTCATCGCATTGGCTATTTACGTTCAATTCTTTTTATGACCGCAGGCGCCATCCTTTGTATTGTTGGCGGTTTGTTCGGGCCAAAAGAGGTTTCACTTCTTTTACCCATTACGGGTCTCTTTCTTTCGATCATCTTTCCAACCATCACAGCAGCGGTCTCTGACATTCACACAGAAAACGCAAACACAATCCTTGGCGTACTCTTTACCTTTGCAGGCACTGGCGCTGTCATTGGTCCCTGGGTCATCGCCTGGGGCAGCGACTTATTCGGCTTACAGATGGGATTCTCGCTCGTCATTTTGTTTTTAGTGATACTACTCATCTCCATCACAATACTTACAAAAAGGATTTCAAATGGACAAAAAACTTAACTGGGGACTCCTTTCGACAGCCAAAATTAACCAGGCTTTAATAAAACCCCTCAACGCTTCAAAACGGACCCGTTTGCTGGCCGTTGCTTCGAGAAGCATAACCTCCGCTGAAGCATACGCACGCGAGTGGAATATTCCGCGCGCACACGGAAGTTACGAGGCACTGCTCAACGATCCAGAAATTGATGTGATCTACAATTCATTACCCAATCACCTTCACGCAGAGTGGACGATCAAAGCTCTGCGCGCAGGCAAACATGTCTTGTGCGAAAAGCCGCTGGCGTTGACACTCGATGAAGTAACCGCCATGACAAAAGCCGCGGATGAAACAGGAAGAGTATTGTCGGAAGCATTTATGTATCGTCATCATGCGCAAACATTGAAAGTCAAGGAAATTGTGGACAGCGGCGTGCTCGGGAAACTTCAACTCATCAAAGGCGCGTTTACTTTTACGTTGACACGGGAAGGCGATATTCGATTAAAGAAAGAAACGGGGGGCGGCAGCATTTGGGATGTGGGCTGCTATCCCATTTCGTACGCGCGGATGATCGTCGGCGCTGAACCTGTTGAAGTATTTGGCTGGCAGGTCACAGGTCAGGACGGGCCCGACGAGTCTTTCATCGGGCAGATGCGATTCGAAGATGGAGTCCACATGCAGTTTGATTGTGGATTCAAATCACCCTCACGTTCGCACATCGAAATTGTCGGGAGCGAAGCAACGTTGAATATTCCTGATCCATTCAAGCCCGGTCTCAAAAACGAAATTTATCTCATTCGCAATAATGAATTACAAAAAATCAGAATCAAGGGCGGTGAATTATATCTTGGCGAAGTGGAAGACATGCGCAACGCAATCTTGAACAGCCAACCGCCGCGCATATCATTGATGGATAGTTATGGCAACACAGCCGCCATCCTGGCTCTTCTGCGCTCTGCCAAAAGTGGAAAACCCGCCAGCCTGTAGAACGGTTTTTTGATTATAATCAAGCCACTATATTCTATTGACTGGAGGATCCTATGGCAAGTGTTACATTTCAGAACGTCGAGAAAAAATTTGGTGATCTAGCGATCATCAAAGGCCTCAATATTAATGTTGAGGACAAAGAGTTCCTTGTTTTGGTTGGGCCGTCAGGCTGCGGTAAAACCACCGCATTACGGCTGCTCGCAGGATTGGAAGAGATCACAAGCGGCGAGATCAAAATTGGCGACAGGGTGGTTAATGATATAGCGCCGAAAGATCGCGACATTGCCATGGTATTCCAGTCTTATGCGCTGTATCCACATCTGTCTGTTTACGACAACATGGCCTTTGGTCTTAAACTTCGCAAGACCCCGAAGGATGAAATCAAACGACGCGTAAATGAGGCTGCAGATATTTTGGGGATTCAAGAGCTACTGCTCCGAAAACCCCGCCAGCTTTCCGGCGGTCAACGTCAACGCGTGGCTGTGGGACGCGCCATTGTACGCGAGCCAAAGGTTTTCCTTTTCGATGAACCGCTCTCGAATCTCGATGCAAAATTGCGAGTGCAAATGCGCGCCGAGATCAGCAAACTGCATCAGCGCCTTAAGACGACTTTCATATACGTTACCCACGACCAGACCGAAGCGATGACCATGGCGACCCGTATCGCAGTGATCAATAAAGGTAACTTACAGCAGCTGGATACACCCCAAAACCTCTACGATCACCCCAACAATTTATTCGTGGCCGGGTTTATCGGCTCACCCTCCATGAATTTCTTCCCATCCAAGATAGCAAAAAATGGCGAAAAGATTTTCGTAGACACCGTCGATTTCAAAGTCCAGATTCCTGACGAATTTGCCGCGCCATACAAAGGATTGGACGGCAGGAACGTAATTTTCGGTATCCGCCCCGAGAATATCCATGATCCGGAATTTGCTCCGTCAAATATTCGCGGCGAAAAAGTTTCCGCCAAAGTTGACGTAACCGAATTGATGGGAAACGAAACCCTGCTCTATTTGTTAAGCGGTAAGAACATCTTTGTTGGTCGTGTTGACCCGCGCTCACATTTACGAGTTGGTCACCAGACTGATGTGATCTTCGATATGGGTAAGTTCCACATCTTTGACGCCACCAGCGAAGAAGCCATTCGATAACTGAACCAGCACTACCAGAATTTTAGCCAGCCAAGGAGCAAAGTTTGTTGCTCATTGGCTGGCTTGTTTTTAGACAGAAGCATTAAGATTAGACTTTGTTAATACACTTGAAAAAATACAAGTTTGTGCTATCATTAGTTAACTAAATCGAGCTTCAAATTGTTGATAAAGGCGCATTAAGCATGTTTTATTGGATCAATTCCAATCAAAATATTAAGAATTTTAACAAACACTCAGCCATAGACCTGATTCGCTTTGCTACAACCGGCATTTCAAGGACAGATCTGGCAGAGCAAATGGGTTTAACGCGAGCAGCAGTGACTTTGATTGTCAATGATCTTCTTGAGAATGGTGTAATTTTGGAAGCAGAGAGCCGCGCCATTCCCAATGGACGTCCGCCAGTAGTGTTGGAAATCAATCCAAAGCGCGGCCTGGTTGCGGCAGTGGATATGGGAGCCACCCATGTTAATATTGCACTCTCGGATTTTTCCGCGAAAATTATCGAAGAAACCTCCCTTCCCTTTGACATTAAACAAGGCCCACAAATTTGCCTTACTGAAGTGAAACGCATTTTGCACGAATTATTAGACCGCTATGGGGTTGGCATCTCCCAAATAATGGCGGTAGGCGTCGGCGTACCAGGCCCGGTTATCAAGGATGCTGGCATGGTAATGTCCCCACCAATCATGCCAGGCTGGGATGGATACCCCATACGCAAAACTCTCGAAAAAGAATGGGGGTGCCCTGTTTCGCTGAATAATGATGCCGAACTTGGCGCATTAGGCGAATGGGCTTATGGTGCCGGTCGCGGAGAGAAAAATCTTGCTTTTATCAAAGTCGGAAGCGGTATTGGCGCAGGGCTTATCATTAATCAACAAATTTACGGCGGCACGACAGGTTCTGCGGGCGAGATCGGTCATATAACAATCGATGAAAATGGCCCACTCTGCACATGTGGAAATCACGGCTGTATGGAAGCCTTTGCGGGAGGCAATGCAATTGCGCTTCAGGCGAGAAAGTTAGTTGAATCTGGAAAGCGGACTTTATTATCCAACGCCCCCTCCAAAGACCTGACTGCGCAAGATGTGGCTGATTGCGCACGCCGCGGCGATTTACCCTCACAGGAAATCATTATGCGCGCCGGCACTTTTATTGGAATTGCAATTGCAGGTTTGGTTAATCTATTCAATCCCAGTGCAGTGATCATAGGCGGCGGAGTCGCGCAGGCTGGCGATCTCCTGACAACACCCATTCGTCAGGCGGTACGCGAACATTCCCTGCGTGCTTCTGAACAAAGTGTCCATATTACAACAGCCATGCTTGGACAACGTTCCTCATTGATTGGCGCAACCGTGCAGGCAGTCAGCATTGCCATTCACGACGCAACAGAAAGAAAAGCCCCTGTTTCCAAAGAACAAATTTTGACTGAACTAAAACAGGCGGCCCCAACTGAATAAAAGGAGGTGATGGCAAACCCACCCAGTACATCATGATAAAATAACACAGAACGTATCGACAAATTCAATCAAAACCATGTAAATGTAAGGAGAAGAGTAATGAAATCCAAATTAAGTTTGTTGTTTAGTCTTTTAGTAGTCGCCAGCATCGCCCTCACCGCTTGTGGTGGTGCAACCCCGACGGAAGCCCCTGTCGTTGAGACCGAAGCTCCTGTCGTTGCAACTGAAGCGCCTGTTGTCGCCACCGAAGCCCCCATGGAAGTCGTTGAAGTTACATTCTGGCACGCTTACGGCACCGGCTCCGCTGAAGAAACCGCGCTCGCCGCAATTCTCGAACAAGCCGCTATTGACCTGCCCCAGTACAAGATCAACGTTCTTCAGGTCCCCTTCAACGATATCTACACAAAATACGAGACTGATGTCGCTGCAGGCGGCGGACCAGACATGTTCATCGCCCCGAACGACAATCTTGGCGGCGAAGTCCGTGGCGGCTTGATCGCAGACATCACTGATATTGCCGCTGGCAAACTCGGCGATTACAGCGAACTCTCCCAGGGCGGCATGATGTACGATGGCAGGTTGTATGGCCTTCCTGAATCCTTGAAGGCTGTTGTCTTCTGGTACAACAAGGATTTGATCGCGACTCCTCCTGCCACAACTGACGAGCTCAAGGCTCTCATGGAAGGCGGCACAGAAGTCTCCATCACTTACGGCTGCTACCATGAATATGGCTTCTTCGGCTCCTTTGGTGGGCAGATCTTCGATGCTGACTATAATTTCGTAACTGACGAAGCCAATCAGGCCAAGGTTACCGAAGCTGTCTCTTACGTCAACGATCTCTATCAGATATCCAAAGCCAATAGCTGGCCCAAGAGTGACGCTGATGGTCTCGCTCCCTTCACTGAAGGCACCGCTGCCGCCATTACCAACGGTAACTGGGCCATGGGCGACTATCGCAAAGCCCTCGGTGACAAACTCGGCGTAGCTCCATTGCCCGCTGGTCCTGGCGGCCCATCCAACCCGCTTCTCGGTGTTGATGGTTACTACTTCAACCCGAACAGTGCCAATCTTGAAGCTGCCCTTGAGGTCGCAATGTACTTGACCAACACCGCTGCTTCAACCGCCATGATGAACGATGCCGGTCACGTTCCTGCCAACACCACAGTTGAAGTAACCGACGATCTCATTCAAGGCTTGCTCGATGCCTTCTCCACCTCATACTTCCGCCCGCAGGTTGAAAACATGGGCAAGTATTGGGGCAACTTCTGCGGAACCGACCAGGTCTTTGAAGCTGGCACTCCTGCCGCTGACTGGGTCAAGGCTGGTTTCGAAGGCGCTACCAAGTAAATTTTAAAATCTTAGTATTTGCATCACAAGGAGCGGACGGGTTTCACCCGTCCGCTCCTACACAAAATATGATTTTTCTTATCAGGAGAAACGATCATGGAAATAGCAAATAAAAAAAACAGCGGTACGAAAATCAAACGTAATTTGTTGCCATATTATTATCTTGTACCGGCATTCCTGATCATGGGGGTCATCACATTCTATCCATTAATTTATCAAGTCATCATATCATTCACAAACTTTGAGACCAAGGACCTCCTGCTTGGATTGAAATCCCCAACACTGGAATTCATTGGGCTAAAAAACTATATCGATATATTTACCGGCGCATTGCCGGTGGAAAATTTCAGTTTCTTTCGTGTTCTTGAGTTTAATTTTTGGTGGGCAATCAGCAATGTATTCCTTCACGTGCCCGCCGGAGTTTTGATTGCCGTCATGCTCAACACGGAAGGATTATGGTTCAAAAAACTTTATCGCGCCCTGTACATTCTTCCTGTAGTTGTTCCACCGATTGTTGTTGCCACAGTCTGGCGCAATATTTTCGATGAGCAATACGGTGCCATGAACCAGCTGCTGACTTTTGTCTCCACTCTTTTTGGTCATTTGGATCCTGTTCATCTCCGCTGGTTAACCGAATACACACCTCCCATTCCAGGCTTCCTGCCCGGCGCGCCGTTGACCCTCGCCTACTATGCCATGATGATCGCAAATTTCTGGCTGGGCTGGCCATTGATGTCGGTGATCGCCACGGGTGCGCTGCAAAGTATCCCCAGAGACCTATACGAGGCCGCCTCCATTGACGGCGCAACAGGCTTTCAACAATTCCGAAACATCACCATACCGCTCCTCGCCCCTGCCATGATGCCAGCCGCAGTATATGGCTTCACCATCACATTCAACCTTTTCGGTTTTGTGTTTTTCATGACAGGCGGCGGACCCGCCCGCTCCACTGAGATTCTTATCACGTTTGCTTATAACCTCGTCCGCAATCTGCGCTGGTATGGTGTAGCCGCCGCCTTTGCAGTCATCACCTTCGGCGTGGCATTAGTTGTTCTCCTGATCACCAATCGCGTCACTCGCGCCACACAAAGCTATTCGGAGGCCTAACATGAGCGAAAACTCTCAGACTCCCAAGAAAAACCTACTTGTCCGCTTTCTAACCATGAACACGTCCGGGCAAACCAGCGGACGTGACCTGCCCCTTTGGCGGCAGCTACTCACACAAATACTGTGTCTTTTCATTTTGGCTTCCGTGATGTTCCCCATTATGTATATCGTCACATTGTCGCTGAGTTCGAAGACCACGCGCCCATCCTCGCTACAATTGATCCCAACAGAAATTTCCTTCGTCGCGTATAAACAGGTACTTGACCACCCAACTGGAAACCCGGTCACCTTCATCCAACTTCTTCGCAACAGCGTTGGCCTTTCTGTCAGCGTAGGGCTTGTCGCATTACTTGTTGCCGTGACCGCCGCGTATTCCTTCTCACGTTTCAACTTCAAAATGCGCGAAGTGTTGATGGTATTGGTTTTTATTCCACTTCTTATGCAAGGTGTGGGATTGGTTACCCCGCTCTATTTATTACTTAACCAGGTAAAAGTGGTTGACTGCGGCCATGGCATTACAGCATTAATGCCCCTGATGGCTTGTGACGCCGGAACAAAAGGCAAACTGCTCTTCAACCTGCGCGACTCACTACTAGGTGTAGGCGTAGCAATTACAGCCGGTGCCCTGCCCTTCGCGGTGTGGAATCTCAAAGGCTATCTCGACACCATTCCAAAAGAACTTGAGGAAGCAGCCGCCATCGACGGCGCAGACACCAACCAGACCTTCTGGAAGATCATCCTGCCACTCGCCGCGCCACAACTCGCCGTGACATTCTTTATCGGCTTCATCGGCAACTGGCAGGAATTCGTTACCTCGTGGCTGTTCCTCTCCCAACCTAAAGACTACACCCTCGCCATGACCCTCTACAACATGACCGGCCAATACGCCTCCAGCATTCCATGGAATCGTTTTGCCGCAATGGCGATTATCGTTGCCATGCCTGTAGCTGTAGTGTATATTGCCCTGCAAAAACAGATCGTCGGCGGTCTTACCACAGGCGGCGTCAAAGGCTAGCCAATTTTATTCATCCAGTCAATTCCTCTCCCATTTTCCATGGGGGAGGAATTTTTTCGCCCGGACAAAACCATGCTAAAACGGATTCTCTCCACGCTATTGCTTTTATCTTTTCTATCGTCATGCGTTCCCTCCACGCCGACAGATGCTCCTGCTCCGACTCAAACGGCCATTCCTGCCGTCGAAGCAGAACCAGCCAACTGGTGGAACGAAGCGGTCTTCTATGAAATATTCGTCCGCTCTTATTACGATACAGACGGCAATGGCATCGGTGACTTTAACGGCATCGCTCAAAAATTGGACTATATCCAATCGCTTGGCGTCAACGCCCTCTGGTTGATGCCCATTCATCCCTCCCCTTCCTATCACGGATATGATGTAACTAATTACTACAACGTCAACCCTCAATACGGCACAATGGATGACTTCAAGAATTTGCTCGCAGAAGCCCATAAGCGCGACATTCGCATTGTGATCGATCTTATTCTCAATCATACATCCAGCCAGCACCCGTGGTTCAAGAGCGCAGACAGCGACCCAAATTCACAATACCGCAATTACTACGTCTGGTCTGAAACAAGCAAGGGCGGCAAATGGCATGAAGGAAGCCAGGGATATTATTTCGGCCTCTTCTGGGGAGGCATGCCCGACTTGAATTACACCAATCCACAAGTAACCACCGACATGCTAAAAGTGACAGACTTCTGGTTGAACAATGTAGGCGTGGATGGTTTCCGCGTGGATGCCGCCAAACATCTCATCGAAGACGGCGACAAGATTGAAAACACTCCCGCCACACATGAGTGGTACAAAGATTTTTACACGGAATACAAAGCGCAGAACCCGCAAGCCTACGCAGTGGGAGAAGTATTTGGCGCGGGTTCCTCGGTAATCAAATCCTACACAGGCGACCAACTCGACCAGATATTCGACTTCGAAATGTCCAGCGGATTTGTGAACAGCGCCAACGGCGGCGCAAATTCAGGCATCACCAGCGCATTTAAATTTGCATATCAAGACATGCCTGATTTCAACTTCGCCACCTTCCTTACAAATCACGACCAGACCCGCACCATGTCTGTTCTAAACGGCAGTATGGATAAAGCCAAAGTGGCATCCTTCCTGATGCTCACATCGCCCGGCACACCGTTCATTTATTATGGCGAAGAAATTGGCATGAAAGGGCAAAAACCAGATGAAGACCTACGCGTGCCCATGCAATGGTCAAATTCAGAAAATGCAGGATTCTCCACAAGCACTCCCTGGCGCGCACCAAACCAGGACTACACAACAGTCAACGTAGCCGCGCAGACTGAAGACCCCAATTCATTGCTGCATCACTATCAAGCGCTCATCCAACTCCGTAAGGAACATCCTGCCTTACAGATGGGCGATGCCATCCTGCTTGAAACAGACAACCCCGCCATATTTGCGCTATTACGCACCAGTGGCGATGAAAAAATTCTAATCCTCGTCAATTTGGGAAAAACACCGGTTTCAGATTACAAATTAAGCCTGGAAGAGAGTGTTCTCACAGATGGCACACTAACCCCGTCATCCATGTTTTGCGCAGCGCAGGCTCAACCGTTGGAAATCATAAATGGAAATTTCAGCGGATACGTGCCAATGAGCGAATTATCTCCATATCAAACCTGCCTCTTTGAACTGAAATAATCACACATGGGCAGGTCACTAAACAACGTGGCCTGCCATTTTATTTCCGAAAAAAAGCCAAAACGATAAAGTATATGATCGTTATCAAAAGCCCCAGGATCGAAATCGAGATTCCAACAATCGCGGTTTTACTTTTTTCGGTTTTCAAACTGATAACGCCAAGCAGTACTCCAAGAATGCTCACAATGCCGCCACAGATCGGAATGATTGCCGCGCATAAACTGATCAATCCCAGTGCCGCCGATGCAATTGCATATATTCTTGCAAATCGCAGCTCGGGATCTAAATCAACCGGGTCAAAATCCATGTCCCTAACCTCCAAAAAAGATAATTTCAGTAAATCACAGATTGAGCGGAACGCAGACTTTAGTCTGCAATTTTACAGATGTAAAGCGGACTGAAGTCCACGCGCTCCGAAGCAAATTCGTGACTTGCTGAATTTTGCAGGGCTGCCCCTGCTGGTACAATTCTACACAGTATTTCATATTTGTGGCTTCAATTCCCGGAAGCGTATCTCAAATGAAAAAAAACTTTTCCACGCTCCTATATTTACTTTCCATTCTGCTCGTTACAGCAGTCGCTTTTGGATTGCGCATCCACGCAGCAAATAACCTGTCAATTGATTATGACGAGGATGACTATTTGCGCGCCGGACAGGTATACGCGCATCTGATCCGCACCTCAGACTGGTCCGGCTTTCTGGAGGAGAATGACCGCCCCGAGCATCCCCCGCTGGTAAAGTTCATCATTGCGCTCAGCATTTTATCTGAGCCGGAATCACCACTCCTCCCTGAATTGCCCACATCCGCGGAACCAAACAAATACCTGCCTCGCAACCTAGTCAGACCTGTGCGCACTGTCAATGCCATTATTGGAACCATCACCGTAGCCATCGTCGCATTGATCAATCCAGTGGCGGGACTGTCCCTCGCGATCCATACATTCAACATTAAATATGTGTCACAGATCATGTTGGAAGCAATTCCTTCTTTGCTGAGTCTCTTCGCGGCGATCTGCTACCTGAAAGCGAAACAGTCCAAACGGTCAGGGTTGAACCGCTGGTTGATTCTCTCCGCCATTTTTCTTGGATTAACCGCCGCATCCAAATATCTTTATTGCGTGGTCGGCATTGCCATCCTTGTAGATTGGTTTATGAATGCCAAAGAAAAAGGGACAGTCAAAATATCAATTCGCACTGCCGTGCTTTGGGGCGTATTGGCTATTGCTATTTTCTTTTTATTCGATCCATTTCTTTGGCGAAGCCCTATCACCCGGCTCAGCGAATCCATTTTATATTGGCCCAATTATTCTGCCACGGCAACCGAGGTAGAGAATGCGGGCTTCCCGATGTGGCAGCCGATCTTCTGGCTGTTCTTCTCCCCGACCGTTTGGCATAAGGGCGTCTTCCCATTTCCATTTGATCCATTCATTACGATCCTGGCGCTCTTTGGCCTAAAACGCTTATGGACAAAAGAACGACTCTACGTGCTTTGGCTTGGAATTGGCATGGCCCTCTTATTAGCCTGGCCTACAAAATGGCCGCAGTACACGATCATGTTGACGGTGCCTCTTACTTTTGCCGCCGCGGAAGGTGTTTTTCTTTTTAGGGATAATATTCTCGAATGGTGGCGGGCGCGCAAGACACGCGTCAAAACTCATTACAATAAAATAGAAACGCGCCGCGCTCTTCCCTGGCTTGTGCCCGGATTAATCGCCTTCGCTGTGTTAACCTTGTTCCCGCTCATCTTTCAATTCGGCGTCTCGCTGACCAATTTCAATACCGCTTCCATCCGCGATGGATTTAATGGCGGCATTTGGCGCTCCGTCTCAGGCGGGGTAACGGGACAACTCCCCACCATGCCTGCCGACATCAACGCACGTGTTGATAAAGTTAATTTTGTGGGATTGAACTTGTATCCCAAGGTATTTAGTTTTATCTCATACTCAGACGGCTGGAGTGTCCTGTTCTTCAATATCCTGTGGACAATACTCTCGGTCCTGCTGCAATGCGGGCTTGGTCTGGCTGTGGCGTTGCTGTTATGGCAGCGCGGCGTGAGACTTGGAAAACTTTGGCAGGCCTTGTTCATTCTTCCATGGGCAATTCCCGAAATGATCGGGGCGATGATGTGGGTCAATATCTTTCAAACAGATTGGGGCTGGCTGTATCTGGCTGCTGACAAGTTTGGAGAAAATTCTTTCTTCGCAATATTTGCCAATGCTCTGGATAAGGGACCGAGCTTATGGCTGATCGTTTTCCTTCTACCCGCCATGTGGTATGGATTCCCGTTCATGATGCTGGCCGCAAGCATTGGGTTAAAAACGATTCCCAAAGAAGTATTTGATGCCGCCGCAATTGACGGAGCCAGTATCTGGCAAACGTTTAGGTATGTTACCTGGCCCCTGCTCCTGCCGCTGCTCGTCCCTGCCATTATTGTGCGCGGCATTTTCTCATTCAACCAATTCTATTTGTTTCAAGCATACGGCTTTGTGGATTCGACACTGGCAACCTTATCCTATAATGTCTTCAACCCTTCAGGTGGATTCGGGCGTTACGGAGGACAATTCGCCGTTTCAGCGACAATCAATATCATCACCGTTATCCTGCTGATGGTCTTTGTCATGCTTTTCAATCGCTGGAGCAAGGCTGGCGAAGGAGTCACTTATGCGTAAAATATCCTTCCTGCGGCAGCTCGCCACCCAAATCTCATTGGCCCTTGTCGGCTTGTTCGTGATGCTTCCCATTTGGGGCATGATTCGCCTGGCGTTTGACGGCTCACTTAAAGGACGGCCAACTGAATTCCGCCTGCTGCCCAAGGTCTGGTCTTTCGATGCATTCATGAAAGTGCTGGATAGACCCTACCAATCCGTGGATTTTCAAGTGTTGCTCAAGAACAGCTTGCTCGTCTCTGCCAGCGCGGCGTTGATCGCCATCCTGCTTGGCATGAGTCTGGCTTATGCGTTTGCGCGTTTCCGATTCCCAGCCCGTCAAAGCGGATTGTTCGCATTACTGCTGACTGCCGTTCTTCCACCTGTGGCATTCATGACACCGCTCTATATCATCCTCAGCCTGCTTCACATTCGAACGACACTACTGGCGCTGATAGTGACCTACGCAACCTTCGCCATGCCATTCTGCATTTGGAATATGCGTGCCGCTTTTCAAGCCATTCCCAAGGAAATTGAAGAAGCTGCATTTCTCGATGGCGCAAACGACCTGACCTCCTTCCTGTTGGTCACTCTGCCGCTTGCCCTGCCCTCCATCGCGGTGGCGGGACTGATCGCCTTCCTGATGGCTTATTCCGAATTCACCATCGGCTGGCTGTTCGTGGAAAAAGCAGATACCGTCACCTTGGCCATGTCCATTTATGCGATCGTGCAAACTCAATACTCGGGCGGAGCGCAGCCGTGGAGTTATCTTGGGTCGCTGGCGATCATCATGTCCATTCCCGTAGTGATCATTTTCCTGATTTTCCAACGCACCTTGCTCGAACGAATGATGTTCGGCTCAACCAGTGATTAAGCTGTAATGGCATGTTACTGTTAACCAGAAAAATAACTATGTTTGAGGCTGCCACATGAATACCCCAACCTGGGTTAAAAATGCTGTCTTTTACCAAATATTTCCAGATCGTTTCAATCGCAGTTCGCGCATAGTGCATGAGCGCGGAATCAAATTCAAGGCATGGGGCTCGCCCCCTGAAGAGCAAGGCTATCAGGGTGGTGATCTGTACGGCATCGTGGATAAACTCGATTACATCAAGGAAATGGGGATCAACGCCCTTTACCTGAACCCGATATTTTCCGCCGCGTCGAATCATCGCTACAACGCTTATGATTTTATGGAAGTCGACCCGTTGTTAGGCGGCGAACCAGCCTTGCGCGAACTCCTGGACGAAGCGCACAAGCGCAATATCCGCGTGGTATTGGACGGCGTCTTCAACCACTGTGGACGCGGATTCCGGGCCTTCAATCACATCCTTGAGAATGGCGGCAATTCACCGTATATTGACTGGTTCACCATTGAAGGATTTCCACTACATGCCTATTCCGAAGACGGCACCAAACCCAACTATGCCTCGTGGTGGAATCATGCATCCCTGCCCAAGTTCAACACCAAGAACCCAGGCGTGCGCGATTACATTTTCAAGGTCGCTCGTCACTGGCTGGAATTTGGCATGGACGGCTGGCGATTGGATGTACCCGAGGAAATTCAGGATGATTCCTTCTGGCGCGAATTTCGTCAGGTGGTAAAAAGCGTGAATCCCGATGCCTATATTGTCGGCGAGATCTGGCATGAGGCCGCTCACTGGCTGCAGGGAGATATGTTCGATGCGGTGATGAATTATCAACTGACCGGGCCAGTGCTTAATTTCTTCGGTGCGGCGAGTTTAAACAAGGCCTGGGAACACGCCGATGTCAAACTCAAGCCAATCAATGCGGAAATATTCAAAAAAGATATCGACACCATGTTTGGTCATTATGATTGGGAGATCAACTACGCCCAAATGAACATGATCGACAGCCACGACATGCCGCGCGCCTTGTGGCTGGTCAACAACGATAAGGCCGCGCATCAATTAGTGGTGCTGTGCCAGATGACCTTACCCGGAGCGCCTTGTGTTTATTACGGTGATGAAGTTGGGTTGTCAGCGGGAACCGACCCATACTGCCGCGAAGCCTTCCCGTGGGATAAGCCAGAACGCTGGGACGCTTTACTGCGCAAGTTTTATCGTGATGTGATCGCCCTGCGAAATTCACACGAGGTTTTGCGAACTGGTGATTTTAGCTTTATCCATGCCAGGGATAAAGTGGCGGCATATCGAAGAAAACTTGGAAATGTGGAAGCCGTCATATCTTTCAATGCGGGCAAAACTGCACAGGCAGTGAATCTATCAGCGCAGGAATTGGGGCACTCCACTTACAGCGTAACCTGGCCTCTCGGTAACGGAACCAGCTCAACGGTCAGGAATGATGCGGGGCTCAATCTCGAGATTCCGCCGCAAAGTGCAATCATCCTAATCGCGGGAGAAAACTGAGACTTGCAGCTTTATTCCAATTTACACTCATTGACGCGCCAATCATTTATTATGGGTCGGAAAATGAAAATAGACTTTCAACGCCACGAGAATTTTAGTTCTCAATTTGTCGAGCCGCGCCATGTGGATGTGTGGTGTCCGCCGGGGTATGACGAAGGAGGCGCGTATCCGGTCATCTACATGCATGATGGTCAAAATCTATTCGCGCCTTCGCTGGCATTTGGCGGCGTGGACTGGGGCGTCGCGGAGGCAATGACGCGCCTGACTATGAAGGGAATGCGCGGCGCGATCATCGTTGGGATTTGGAATGCGGGCATCCGCTGGCGTGAATATATGCCGCAGAAGCATTACGAAAATTCGCTTTCAACTCCGATGAAGGAACAGGTGCTTCTAAAGAGCATCAGCAATCCGATATCAGACTGCTATCTAAGGTTTTTGGTTGAGGAATTAAAGCCATTCATTGACTCAACGTATCGCACGAAGCCCGGGCAGCATGATACGTTCATCATGGGTTCGAGCATGGGCGGATTAATTTCGTTGTATGGGATCAGTGAATATCCAAATGTGTTTGGCGGTGCAGGCTGTGTCTCGACGCACTGGACGGCTGGCGGAGATGAACTGGTCAATGCGATGGCGGCCATGCTGCCCGACCCAGCCACGCACAAGTTGTATTTCGACTTCGGTACGAAGACGCTCGATAATGATTACGAACCATTCCAGCGCAAAATGGATTCGTATCTCGCAAAAGCTGGATACGTTGAAAATAAAAACTGGCTGACGCTAAAATTCGATGGCGCGGAACATTCAGAAAAATCATGGCGGGAACGCGTGGAAATTCCTTTTGCGTTTCTGCTTGGTTAATAAAATATCTTCATTCGACGAGGCAATTAATGACAACACCTGACTGGGTACAAGATGCAATTTTTTACCAAATTTATCCCGACCGTTTTGCGAAAGGAAAAAAACTTCCAGATATCGGCTTCGAGCCCTGGGACTCAACGCCCACCACTCACGGCTTCAAAGGCGGCGACCTTTACGGCGCTGCTGAAAAGTTGGATTACCTAAAGGAGCTTGGAATCACCGCGATCTATTTCAACCCGGTTTTTGCTTCGGCTTCCAATCACCGTTATCACACCTATGATTATTACAACGTGGATAAACTTCTCGGCGGGAACGACGCATTAAAAAAATTCCTGGATAAAGCGCACAGGCGGGACATCCGTGTGATTCTGGATGGTGTTTTCAACCATGCCAGCCGCGGCATCTGGCAATTCCATCACGTGCTGGAAACAGGCGCGGCATCGCCTTATAAGGATTGGTTCTTTTTCGATGAAGACCGGCTGCATCACAGAAAAAACTGGGGGGCTTATCCATCCCAGCATGAACAGGAAGCGATCCATCGCGAAGGCAGTTTGAAGGCGATTGGTTATCAGGGTTGGTGGAACCTGCCTGCCCTGCCGAAGTTCAATACCAACACCCCTGCTGTGCGCGAATTCCTGTTCGAAGTAGCCGAATACTGGATCGAATTTGGCATTGACGGCTGGCGGCTGGATGTGCCCGGCGACATCAACGACGACTCTTTCTGGCAGGAGTTTCGCCGCCGCGTGCGAGCCATCAATCCGCAGGCATATATCGTCGGCGAGATATGGCATGAAGCCCAGCGATGGCTGCAAGGCGATCAGTTCGACGCGATCATGAATTACCTCGTCACTGCTGCGGCCATCGGTTTCTTCGGCGGACAACGGGTCAATATGGATGAAGTCAATAAATGCGGCGGATTGCAGCATCGAGTCCACCCGGGGATGAGGGCCTATGACTTTGCCAACGAACTCGACCGTCTCTTCAACCTCTACAGCCCGGAGATCACGCGCGCGCAGCTAAACCTGTTGGACAGCCATGATATGCCGCGCTTCCTCTCCTGCACAAATGGTGACAAGGACTCTCTCAAACTGGCCTGGCTGTTCATGTTCACCATCCCTGGCGCGCCATGCATCTATTATGGCGATGAAATCGGCATGGACGGCGGGCATGATCCTTATTGCCGCAAGGCGTTTTTGTGGGATGAAGACCAATGGGATCATGAGCTGCTATGTTACGTCAAATCATGCATTCAGCTGCGCAAGCAACAAACCGCCCTGCGCCGCGGCGAGTACAAACGAATCCATGCCGATGGGGATGTAATGGTATTCGCGCGCGCACACAAGGAAACCACCATTACCGTTGCGTTCAACGTGGGCACTGAAGAGCGCAGCTTTGAATTAGCGTTTAACAAAAAACCAAAGGTTTTATTCGGCAGTCCAGTAATCTCGGGAAACAAGGTTACCATTCCCCCGCGGAGCGGGGTCGTGTTGAAGTAGGGTACAAAAGAGAGGGTCGCTTTGCGGAGTGACCATCTCTTTTCCGATTCCATAGTGTTGACTTTGCAGAATAGTAAACTACCACCGCCTCTGGCGGCGGCTTTGGATAATGCGCCTGGAAGGCGCGCCGCTTGGCTAAATGACGGTTGAACGAACTTGCTTGGATATGCGTCTCTCATTTTCACTTCCAATATTTGACATCCTATCTTCAACATGTTGTTTGCCGTTTTTCACGTTCCTGTTCCTGATTGCGCAAAAGTTACCTAGATTGAATCAAGATATTTTTTTATTCTAGGCTTGAAGTAAGCTCTCAATAGCGGCGCGGCAACGATTGAAAGTAAATACTTCCTGCCTGTTGATTTGAACATGATCTCTTCATACATTACCCATTTATCCAGCATTTTGATGGCACAATAAAGATTGATCAGGGTGTTGTCGGCATTCTGATTTCCAAAGTAGCCTTTGAGTATTGCGGCACGATACGCCTGGATGTTTTGTCTCCGAAAAAAAAGTCCGAAACCGAATATTTGAAGCATGAATGTATCAGGGTGTATCATGATTAGACCAAGGTCTGAATAAATGGGAGCTCGTTTGGTTTTAACATCAATTATGCATACCATATTCTCGCTGGAGTAGAGTACGTTATCACACGTCATATCGCCATGTGTCTCGGAGTAGGGAATATTTTTCGATTCAATCGAGGTAGTTTTTTGAAGGAACCCTGCTTGTAATGAATTTGCCAGGTTTTGCTGTCGGCTTGCGGCTTTCAGGCGATCAAAAAGTTCCACTATTTCATTTACAATGGGCTGGATGGACCCTTCAATTTCATGGCATTCGTGCAGTTGACCGTGAAAACTGTTCAACCATAGCCCTGTTAATTGGGCAACATTCAACAGGTAATTTATATTGTTTTCGAACCCAAGGATCGTTTTCCAGTCCATCAAAATTTCACGCAAGGTCTGGGACTTGAATTCTTCCATAACGATGGCGTAGTATTTATCCAGGTATATTAAAGGCCGGATTGCCCCAAGATTCTTGTTGTAGTCCTTGTAGAATTTATACAGTAATTCAAGGTCCTTATATTCTGCGGGGATCTTGGAGTGTAATTCCTTTTTCGAAACCGCTTGATTTAATGACTGCATTTTAGGATGGCGCCGAATTTTGACTAATATGTTTTTTTCAACCCCGTTTTGCCCGCTGAGAGGGAAACGCATCATAAAGCAGTTGTTATAGGTAAGAAAGACGGGGGCCATTAAAGTAAGCCCGCATCGAGCCCCGAACCATTCATCCAGGTTGTCGTTTAGTTTTGTCGTGATAAATTCAATAATTGGATCGTCTATATTGCTATGTTGATATTTATTCATTAATTGCTTTCTGAAGTGACTAATTTTTTTCATACAGGCTGGATCGATAACTTTTCATTATCTTCATTAGTCCTGCACCCAGAAATTATAAACGATTTGCCATGTTTCCAATTGCATGCAAATTCGCCAATTCGAATTATGAATATGTCGCTGCGAAATGCCTTTGATTTTCGCCGACACTCCCTGAGCTGCCCGCCAGGGCAGGTGAGCAGCTTCCCACTAGCTGGAATAAATGGGGGATTGCTTCGGGAAGAGCAGGTGACCTCCTTGCCCACATGTTGAGATTAGCTGTTATTTTCTTGACTTTTATTTGCTGGAGTAGTAAACTCTCCCTACCAACCGTTCGGTAGGGAGAGCCCATGACCAGAGAAGACATTCTCGATGCCGCTGCACAGGTGATACGCCAGAAGGGATTTCACGGCGCGTCCATGTCAGATATTGCTGAAGCCGTAAATTTGCAAAAGGCCAGCCTGTACCATCATGTTTCATCAAAACAGGAAATCCTGCTCGCGCTTCTTGAACGCGCGTTGGGAATGCTCACTGAGCATATTGCGGGGATTGCGGGCCAGAATCTTCCCGCAGATGAAAAACTCAGGCAAATGATCCGTGCGTATTTGTCTGCGCTTGCTGAAAACTCCGACCTATCATCTGTACTTTTGTTTGAACATCGTTCACTGGATAAAAAATTACACGCCCGCCATGTTCCTCAACGCGATAACTTCGAGGGATTATGGCGGGACGTCCTTAACGAGGGCGTGCGCACTAAAGTGTTCGATTGCCCCGATGCTGGCATGGCTGTCCGTGCCTTGATGGGCGTGATGAACTGGACGTTGACCTGGTACAGCCCCGAAGGAGGAAAGTCGATTGAAATTATTGCGGATGAATATGCAGATTTGTTTTTTCATGGCCTATTAAAGTAAACCCGACAATGGACGGTAGACCGTTGACCACCGTCTACCGTCCATTGTCTATTGTCTAACAAAGGAGAAGCAACATGTATTCGTTCGAACCAAATGAGGAGCAACAAATGTTGGTCGGCGCGGTGGGGAAGTATGCAGAGAACGATCTGCGTTCTGCGGCGCACGAAGCGGAGGAAAGCCGCGAATTGCCGAAGAAGCTAATCAGCAAGGGCTGGGAACTCGGCTTGCTGCAAGCATCCACGCCTGAAGCTTATGGCGGCTTCGGTGAACGTTCTGCGGTCACAAGCGCATTGGCCGTTGAAGAAATGGCTTGCGGTGATCTTGCCGGCGCGCTGGCCGTCATGACGCCGTCGCTGTTTGCAACGCCGATTCTGCTTGCAGGCAGCGAAGAGCAGAAGCAGGCGTATCTGCCAAAAATTATCGAAGGCGAATGGCAGCCGTACACTGCCGCGCTGATCGAATATGCGTTTGACTTTGACCCCAACGAACTTCGCACAACAGCCAAACTGTCAGGCGCGGATTATGTCTTGAGCGGCGAGAAAGCATTTGTCCCGTTCGCAAAAGACGCGCAAGCCATGATCGTCTACGCCAATCTCGATGGTCAAACTCAGGGCTTCATCATTCCCACAAATACATCTGGATTATCCATTGCCGATGAACGTGAAAAATTGATGGGGATTAACGCGCTTTCGCTTTATCGTGTCAAACTGGATAACGTGACCGTACCAGCATCCAGCCGATTGGGCGGCGCATCGGGACATAACTTTGAGCTGCTTCTGGCATCGATGAGAATCGCCTCCGCCTCAGCCGCTGTCGGCGTGTCCAAAGCGTCACTGGAATATTCAATGAACTATGCCAAAGAACGCGAGGCCTTCGGCGTGAAGATCGCGCAGAAGCAAGCCATCGCTTTCATGCTGGCTGAAATGGCGACCGAGATCGAAGCCATTCGCCTGCTGGTTTGGGAAGCCGCGTGGATGCTCGACAATGGCAAAGAGGACGCTTTCAAGCAGGCATATCTTGCGTTCACCGGCGCAGTGGACATGGCCATGATGGTCACAGACCGCGGCGTGCAAATCCTTGGCGGGCATGGCTACATCCGCGAGCACCCCGTTGAAATGTACCTGCGCAACGGCCGCGGCTTTGCCATGCTGACAGGATTAGCAATTGTGTGATGTCGTTGCGAGGAGGGCGCTCTTCCCGACGAAGCAACCTCCATGTAACAGGAGATTGCTTCGCGAAGACCGCTCGCAATGACGAAATGAACAGGAGAAAACCATGACCATCGAATTTGAAACACCCAAACCCATTACACAAATTCAGTTTGTGTTGAAGACTGTTGCTGAAAATATGATGCGTTCCCAGTCGCGCGAATTTGACGAGAATGAGCATGCCATCCCGTGGGGCTATATTGAATTCATGCATACTGCCATGAAATCCACTGGCGGTGGGAGCCTGACCCCAAGAGACGAGAAGCCGAAGGAAGGCGCTGAGAAACGACAGCCGATCGGTTATCAGACTCTCGCGGCTCAAATTGAAATGCTTTCGTGGGGCGACGTCGGTTTTTATCTCATCACCCCCGGCGGCGGACTTGGCGCAGCGGCGGTGCAGGCGGCAGGCTCGCCAGAACAGCGCGCAAATTTTTTAGCGCGTTTCAACGGCGATAAACCAACCTTCGCCGCCATGTGCATGACCGAAGCCGGCGCAGGCTCGGACACATCCGCGATTCGCACGCGCGCTGTGCTGGATGAAGCCACGCAGGAATGGATCATCAACGGCGAGAAGATCTTCGTCACCGGCGGAGACAAGTCGTTTACGGAGTATGAGCAATTCGGCAAAGGATTTATCGTTGTCTGGGCTTCGATTGACCCGACTGCCGGCCGCGCGGGCATGAGAGCCTTTGTCGTTGAGTCTGGCACAAAAGGCGTGACAATCGCAAAACTGGAACACAAGCTTGGCATCCGTGCCAGTGATACGGCCACGATCTCACTGGTGGATGTGCGTGTGCCGTACGATAACATCCTCGGCAGCCCAACGGTTGAAAAGACCACGACGGGATTCAAGGGCGCCATGGCTACCTTCGACGCGACTCGGCCCCTCGTAGCAGCATCAGGCATCGGCGTGGCAAGAGCCGCGCTTGAATTCCTCAAAGAAAAATTGACCGAGAACGGAGTCACGATCCGCTATGGTTTGCCGCGCAATAAACTGACATCCATCGAACGCGATGTAATCGACATGGAAATCCAACTGCGCTCGGCGTGGTTGTTGGTGATCAAGGCGGTTTGGATGGCGGATAATAAAAAATCGAACGCGATGGAATCTTCGATGAGCAAAGTGCGCGCGGGCGATGTGACCACGAAGATCACGCAGAAGGCCGTCGAGATCATGGGGCCGCTCGGATACAGCCGCGAGTTCCTGCTTGAGAAGTGGTTCCGCGATGCGAAGATCACCGACATCTACGAAGGCACCGGGCAGATCAACCGCCTCGTGGTGGCACGGCAGATTTTGGGTTATAGCGGAAAAGAGTTGAGGTAGACACGTACACAAGTAAACAGGTACACAGGTTGCGAATCCGTGTGTACTTGTTTACCTGTCTACCTGTTTACAACAAAAGGAGCAAACATGAAATATAACATTTTCAAAGCAGTTGTTATCGGCTCCGGCACAATGGGCGCGGCGTTGGCGGCTCATCTTGCGAACGCGGGCGTGCCCGTCACGTTGCTGGATATTATCCCGAATGGCGCGCCTGAAGGCGACAAAGCGGCGCGCAATAAAATTGTCAACGAGGGCTGGGATCGCTGCATCAAGGCCAAGCCTGCCAATTTGATGTCCAATGAATTACGCACATTGATCACGCTCGGAAATCTCGAAGATGATTTCGGCGTCATTGCCGAAGCCGACTGGATCATCGAAGCCATCGTTGAAAACTTGAAGATCAAGGTTGATTTGATGACGCGCATCGATGCCATCAGAAAACCGAACGCCATCGTTTCAACCAACACTTCGGGCATTCCCGTCAAAGCAATTGCGGAGGGCCGCTCGAAGGAATTCAAGAAGCATTTCATCGGCACACATTTTTTCAATCCGCCGCGCTACATGAAACTGCTCGAGATCATTCCAACCACCGATACATCGAAGGATGTCACCGAATTCATCAGTCACTTTGGCGAGGCTCGTTTGGGCAAGGGCATTGTACTCTGCAAGGATACGCCCAACTTCATCGGCAATCGCATGGCTTTTGGGACTGGCGCTTTCGCGATGGATTTCATCCTGAACAATGATTACACCGTCGATGAAGTGGACGCTCTTACCGGACCTTTGATGGGTCGGCCAAAAACGGCAACCTTCAGGCTGATAGATCTGGTCGGCGTGGACGTGTGGGATCATGTCGGTCGTAATCTTGCGCCATTGATTCCTTACGATAAGTTGGGTCAAAAATATCTCAGCGCTGAAAAACCGTCCAAGTTAATTTCCACATTGATCGAACGCAAATGGCTTGGCAATAAAACCAAAGTCGGGTTCTACAAGGAAGTCCGCGGCGAGGATGGCAAGAAGGAATTTTATTCGCTTGACTTGAATACCCTGGAGCATGTCCCTGCGGGCAAGCCGCGCTTTGACTCTGTCAAGGCGGCGAAAGATGTTGAGGAATTGGGTGACAGGCTCAAGGTCATGTTGGATGCGGATGATAAGGCGGCGAAACTTATCCAAGCTTTGACCTATCAGGCATTCCAGTACGCCTCCACCATCATCCCCGAAGTTGCAGACTCAGCCAAACCGATTGACGATGCAACCCGCTGGGGATTCATGCACGAAGCAGGTCCGTTTGAAACCTGGGACATGCTCGGCGTGAAGGAAACTGTGAAGCGCATGAAGGCGGCGGGATATGCGCCAGCCAAGTGGGTGGATGCAATGTTGAAGAACGGAGTTGAAACTTTTTATCAATACAAGCGAAGCAGTCCTGCGGACAAGGGCGGCGACAAGGTTGGCGTGTACGATGTGTCGAAACAGAAGTACGTGAAGATCAAGCGCGCCGAAGGCATGGTGGCGCTGCGCGAGTTGAAAGGCACGAAGAAGGTTATTTCCGAAAATGCAGGCGCGTCGCTGTACGACATTGGCGATGGTGTCGCGCTGGTTGAATTCCACACCAAGATGAACGCGCTCGATGATGATATTTTCAATATCACTGTCGAGGCGCTCGACCGCGTTGAAAAAGATTTTGACGGCTTGGTCATTGGCAACGAAGCCGATAATTTTAGTGCTGGCGCGAATCTATTTATGGTGGTGGTTGCGGCTCAGCAAGGCATGTGGGACACGCTCGATGGCGCGATCCGCAAATTGCAAGGCATGAACATGCGTATGCGTTACTTCCCCAAACCTATTGTGGTTGCGCCTGCCGGTCTTGCGCTTGGAGGCGGTTGTGAAGTAACCATGCACGCTTCGCGCGTTGTCGCCGCGTCTGAGACTTATATCGGTCTGGTTGAACTCGGCGCGGGTGTCATCCCTGCGGGCGCGGGTACGAAAGAGTTTATGCGCCGCATCGTTAACCCTGCAATGAAGACAGACGGCGCCGAAGTGTTCCCATATTTGCAACGCGCCTTCCTGCAAATTGGTCAGGCAAAAGTTGCCACGTCCGCATTTGAAGCGCGTGACATGGGAATCTTGACTCCGCAGGACCGCATTGTGCTCAATCGCGATCATTTGCTGACTGAAGCCAAGCGCGAAGTCATGAGCATGTCCGCCGCTGGGTATCGTCCGCCCGCTCCCGAACTGATCTATGCTGCGGGACGCGATATGTACGGCGCGATGAAGATCGGCGCATGGTCATTCAAGGAAGGCAGGTACATTACGGATTATGATTCACACATTGCCACCAAACTCGCCTACGTTATGGCGGGCGGAGAACTCTCGAAGCCGCAATGGGTGAGCGAGCAATACATCCTCGATCTTGAGCGCGAAGCATTCCTGTCACTGTGCGGCGAGGAAAAGACGCAGGCGAGAATGTGGTCGCTGTTGCAGACGGGGAAGCCGTTGAGGAATTAGGAATTGTCTCTTGTCTACTTGTTTACGTGTGTACTTGTATACATGTAAACAAGTAGACAGGTATACAAAGGAGATAACATGAAAGATGCCGTTATTGTTTCCGCAGTACGAACACCCGTAGGTAAAGCAAAACGCGGAGGACTAGCCGCAGTCCGTCCCGACGAAATGGCTGCTACTGCCATAAATGAATTGCTCAAGCGGACGCCGAATCTTGACCCCGCCGAGATCGAAGATGTGGTCTTCGGCTGTGCCTTCCCTGAGGGAGAGCAGGGCATGAACATCGCGCGCATGATCGCGTTACGCGCAGGCTTGCCGGATACCGTCCCCGCAGAGACGATTAACCGATATTGCTCATCAGGCGTGCAGTCCATTGCGCATGTGGCTCATGCCATTAAATCCGGTGACATTGAAATTGGCATTGCGGGCGGAGTTGAATCCATGAGCATGGTGCCGATGATGGGCTACAAGTTTTCGCCCAATCCGCATTTCGCGCAAGACCTGCCGCATTATTACACGAACATGGGACTCACCGCCGAGAATGTTTCCGTCAAATACGGAATCAGCCGCGAGGATCAGGATGCGTTTTCATTCAAGAGTCACCAGAAGGCTGCCAGGGCTGTGAACTCCGGTCTCTTTGATCCGGAACTGGTTTCGATCGATGTAGAATTGACGAAACTCGATGCCAATGAAAAACAGGTGAAGAAAACCTTCACAGTGAAGCGGGATGAAGGTCCGCGCGCAGATACGACGATGGAGGCGCTTGCCAAATTGAAGCCAGCTTTCAAGGAAGGCGGAACAGTCACGGCGGGTAACGCTTCACAAATGTCTGACGGCGCATCGGTTGTAATGGTCATGTCTGCGGAGCGAGCCGCGCAGTTGGGGCTGACTCCTCTTGCCAGATTCGTCTCTTTCGCTGTAGGCGGAGTCCCGCCGGAGTTGATGGGTGTTGGTCCGATTGCGGCCATCCCCAAGGCTTTGAAGATAGCAGGATTATCCCTAAACGATATTGACCTGATAGAATTGAACGAAGCCTTCGCCGCACAGGGGTTGGCCGTCATGCGTACGCTTGAGATTGACGAGAACAAGGTCAATGTCAATGGCGGCGCGATTGCGCTTGGTCATCCGCTTGGATGCACAGGCTCCAAACTGACTACGCAGCTCATCTATGAAATGGGCCGCCGCAAATCCAAGTATGGCATGGTGACCATGTGTATCGGCGGCGGAATGGGCGCGGCCGCGATCTTTGAAAATCTACAATAACTAAATAAGACCCGACAGGTTTAAAAAAACCTGTCGGGTCTAAAATTAAAAGGAGAAATTAAATCATGCCACTCACAATTTCAGATCTCATGTCCAAAATGCCCGGCGCATTCATCCCCGAAAAAGCGGCTGGACTCGATGCCACCATCCAATTCAAATTCACAGGCGAAGAACCCGGTGAATGGTACGCGACCATCAAGGATGGAAAGGTCGCTGTTGAAAAGGGAACTTTCGCCACCCCCAAGATGACTCTCACCGCCGACTCCGGCGATTATGTCAAAATTTTCACGGGTGAAATTGACGGGATGCAAGCCTTCATGCAGGGCAAGTTGAAACTCGCCGGCGACTTGAATCTTGCAATGAAACTTACCCAGATGTTCAAGATCAAATAATAATTTCATACCGTTCCTTTTCAGCAATAAAAGGCCTTGGAAATTCAATTGTTTTCCAGGGCCTTTTATATTTCCAAAAGCTCCAGGCAAACCGAATTTTAAATGAAAAGATTGGCGGTTTTGGCAGTTAATCGGAAGCCATGCATTGTAATATATACTCACGACACCGAACCGCCCAAATTGTTTCAGGGTTATATAAACAGGAGGCTGCCATGTCAAGTGGAACGGACCGACAATCCGCGAGAGGCGCATATCACTGGCTGCGTGCCTCCCCATTGCTTACGATTCCCACCCTGATCTATCTTTGGCAGTTTGGAGCGGCCCTGCCTTGCTCCATTTATGACCGTCTTTGCGGCGGTTACAGGTACGAGTTTTTATCCGGGGCAATCTTCGGCATCTTTGGCTCTTCGCTCTGGCACTTAATTCTTCTCCAATATATAAAAAATAAGAATAGCGAATTCATCCGCAAACACGGAAGACAGGCGTTTAAATATGCCGTCATCCGCACCGCGCTCGTATTCTTGATGGTAATGTTGGGCCTCATTACTGATATGGAAGAATTATCCTTATGGGTTATTCCGATCCTTGTTGGTCTTTGGATTGCAAATTCATATAATGGCTATAGGGAAATTGACAAAGAGTTGGGGATCCCCATCGGCAAATCACATCCTGCTCAACCCTTCACACACATGGAGTCCGCCATGCCTGAAAACGACCCTCGCAGCCGCGAAGAAATCCTTGAAGAAATCCTTATGGAACTTCAAAGCGACGATGATGTAGTCTGTCTAAAAGCAATTATGAGACTCAACCTCATCAAGGACAGCAACGAAGCCATCCTCAACGAGCTTGAGAAACTTGCAGACAATGATAAAAACATGGACATTCGCCTGGATGCGCGGGTGGCATTCGACAAGTTGAAGAACAAGGATATGCCGCAGGAAATCGTGATCATTGAATCCAGTGATAGTGAGCCAAAACAAACCGAAGCGATTCAATTCAAATCTAATGAACCACATGATGTTCTGCAAGCCATTCTTGAAGGCCTGAAAAGCGAATTTCCTGGAAAACGTCTGAGCGCGATCAGGGAGCTGCAAAACATAAAATATAGCAGTGAAGCGATCCGCTCACAACTGGAAAAAATATCACTCCACGATAAAAAGGATGACATCCGCAAAGAGGCGCTCGCCGCACTCGATCTCGCATCTCAACGCTTCATTCGCAGCCGCATCAACAAGATAGACCGCGGCAATCGTCATCTGCTAATTCAGGAAATTGCGGATTGGGAAAAACTTGGCCTGCTGGAAAAACATCATGCGGATGTGCTTCGCCGCCGCTATGACTTTGACCTCACGCCTCCTCCCGCGCCCAAGCCTGCTCCTGCTCCGAAGGCAGTATCAGCGCCGGTGCCATTGAAGGCATCCCCGCCGGTACTGGTCACAACGTCACAACCTGTTCAAGCACAACCTGCCCCTGTGGCCGCGAAGCCTGCACCTGCGCCAGCGCCCAAACCCAAACAGCCCCCCGTGGACTGGAAGAAAGTCCGCCAGCGAATAGGCGAGGCCGCTTCATCAGGAGCGCTCCTGCGCGCGCTGCTGTATTTGGGCGCGTTCATGATCGTCATTTCAGCGACGGTACTGGTCATTCGATTCTGGAGCGCATTCAACCCAATCCTGCAATTACTTTTTATCGCATCGGTCCCTTTGATATTCTATGCTGGCGGCTGGATATTGCGAACGCGCGTCAAACTCACACAAGCTGGGACGGTGCTAACCGGCATCGGCGCAGTCCTCGTGGCTGTGGATTTCGCCGCCATCTATCAGCTTGGCGGACTCGCGCAACAGGTCAACGGTCCCATCTATTGGCTGGGCGTGGCTGTTTTTTGTACAATCTTATATGCCTTCACATCCTGGAAAATACAAGGCGAGTTTTTCGATTATCTGACATTGATCGCAGGTTCGGCCATCTTCTTTGCAGCGACTCGCGTGGTGAAAGCCCCAATCGAATGGAGCGTGGTTTCGGTCACTGCCTCAGCGGCGATCATGGCCGCTGTCGCCGCACGCCGCTCACAGTCAGGCAGTGACTTCGGGCGGGCATCGCGTTACCTTTCGCAGATATTAATCCCAGCCAGCATTGTCTTCATCCTGTATTCAAAAGCCGACGCGCCAACGATGGCCGCCTTCCTGCTGGCGACCATTGCGTACAGTGTCTTCGCGTGGAAGTTTCCAAGCATCGTTTTTGCCTACAGCGCATTGGCCGCATCTGTTGGGATGGTTCTATTTGGGCTGCGGGCATTCGAAGTCTCACCGAACTGGTATGGGACAGTCGGCGCAGTGCTTGCGCTTGTGTACATTCTCATCGGCCAATTCGCAAAGCAGGCAAAGATCGAAACCCCCATCATCCGCAGCTACGTCAGGGCGCTCGATACAACGGGATTTCTCATGATCGGCCTCGCGGCGATTGACGGATTCTATGTTGCGTTCAGTCCTCAAATTTGGCCGGGTATTATTGCGCTTACGATTGCGTCACTCGACCTGGCAATTTGCGCCTACCTTTTTCATCACTCACGTTACACCCTGCTCGCATCGGGACTCTTCCTTGCGCCGTTCACATTTGCCGTTACCAAAATTCTCCATAACGCTGAAATCTCCCAACAGATCACATGGCTGACCGCTGCGTGGGGATCGCTTGCGCTGGTTTACGTTGCACTTGCAGCGTTCTTGCGAAAAGCCGAGCATCATGCCCGATGGATTTACGCATGGGCGCACGTTTTGATTCCGTTTGCATTATTCTTCATATACATTGACTATCTGGCTGCTGAAGCCTGGGTAAACACATCTGCTCTCGTATCACTGGCAATTTGCATCTCAGGCTATCTGGCGACCTTCATCCTGCAAGACAGCGGGAAACATCCAACGCTTTCGACCATATCCAACTTGTTACCTTTAGGCGCAGGTAAAGCCCTCTTCCTCTGGCCCATCGGACTCTTGTTACCGATCTTCGCATCTATCTTGTGGTCTGGGACGGAACTCCCCCGTGAATGGTTCGGAGCCGCGCTTGCAGGTTTCGTGCTGGCTTATCTCGGAGCGGGTCAGGTTTTATTCAAGCGCGCAAAGGAATATCGATTCCCATTCCATGTTTTCGTTTATCTGCTTTGCCTGATCGCCATTCCACTCGCATCCGCCAATCGTTACGCATTTCTCACTTCTTTACTTATCACCGTCATTTCATCAAGCGTACTGGCATACCTTTATAACCGTGTTCTCGAGACTGCCATTGCAAGCCTGTTATTCATCCTGCCGTTCCAAATATCGCTGGAAATTTTTGAGGTATCCCCATACGCACAGGGATTGGCTTACGCTCTTCTTTCCAGCATAGTTTATGTTCCAATCGCAATCTATCTCAACAAGTTCGAAAAGAGCCGCGAAAGACTTCATCCGCTTCCCGTATTTTTTGTCGGATATTCATTTACAGTTTACGCCGTAGCTGCTTCCCTCATCGGGCGCGCATCCGCCACTTTCACACCCTGGGTCGGCGCGGCAATTCCATTGCTCGCGGCCGCGCTCTTCACATACAGCACTTCCTATTTCAAGGAAAATAAATTTGCATTCGGCTGGGCATGGGCATCCGCGTTGACCTTCGCCATCGCCTTCGGGCAAAGCCTGACCTTGTTCAAATTAGCGCCTGTGTATCACACGCTCGCCTGGGCGGGATTCGCTTTCGTCTACATGTTTGCGGAACAAGCGTTGAAAGCTGGCGCGCAAAAGATCGAACGCTACTGGTTTGAGAATTTCCGCTGGCCGCTCATCGCTGGAACAATAACATTAGCCTTAATCGGTTTCGCCTTAAGTCTCTCTCCCACCTTCAAGGCATTTTCTGGAACACCACTTACCAATTACCAATCTCCGATTCTTGCGCAGAGTTTATTGGTTGCGCTATTGATCGTATCAGCCAGGCTTTATAAACAAGCCTGGACTCTTTTCCTCGAACCTTTCCTTGCCTTCCTGCCCGTCACTTTATTCTTCGTCGGCTATGGCAAAGGCATTTTCAACCAGTCGCTCACCACGCCGCAATATGCTCTCATATGGACAGGCCTCGGCGCAATTCATTTATTGGCAGGGATATTCACCGACCGCGCAAAAATCCGCTACGCGTATGGGCCATACCTCGGCGCATACGCGCTGATGACCTGGGCCGTCTTATGGTCAGCGATTGACCGCGCGGTGCTCGTCTGGTCACTCGGCTTATGGCTCGGCGCTCTCATCGGGTCAGCCGCGTTGGTTCATTTTGGCAGGCATCAAACGTGGATTGAACTCAATCAAATGGTCTTTGGAAAATCGAAAGGATTTATACAGACTTCAGCATACAACGCCTTCCAATGGCTGGCAGAGTGGATATTCCCGATCTGGCTGATTCTGCTCTTGCGACAAATCAACGTTCAAGCGGACTTTGCCTGGCTGGGACTGGTCGTTCCGCCTCTCGCCTACCTCGGGCTTGCTCTGTGGTTCGAGAAAATTGACCACGCCTATACAGTTCCGCTCCACACCTCGTCACAATTTTATACGGCAGTTGCCTTGCTCATCAGTGCGCCCTTCACAGTGACGCATCTCACAGGCGATTTCCTCCTCACTGAAGACAAGACCAGCCTTTTCGCCTTCATCGTTTTGCAAACACTCGCTGTGATTTTCTACGCAGCTTCGTCGTGGAGATTAAGTCAGCGCAGGTTCGCGCATATTGCAAGCTGGCTGAGTTTCTTCCCCTACACATTGGCATGGATTACCTATAACCCAGCGCTTGCCACGTTCAAATTCGCCCTGCCGTGGCTGGGACTGGCGGCTGTTTTATTGCTTATCGGATACGCTCTGGATAAAAACAAAGTCCGCTATTCGCAGGGACCGTATCTCGCGGGATATGTTCTCGCGCTCTTTGCGCTGACCTTCTCCGCGCTGGATCGCCTCACGAACATTTATGTTTTGTCAGGAACGATCATTCTTGCTGTTATTTCCTACCTGCTCGTCCACTTTGGCAGGCATCACTCCTTCGAAGATTTCATTCACCGCTTCTGGAAAAAAGCGAACGTGTCTCAACAGGTTGCATCAACAATTTTCCTGTTCTTTGCATCGTATGCAGCGCCCTTTCTCCTCGCGCAAATCCTAACGCATCTCGAACTTGAGCTGTCAATACGCGGCGCGTTACTGGCAGTGTCCGCGCCGCTATTCATCGCCATTGGACTCGCCGTCCGCAACACGAAATCGCGTTCTCTGTACACCGTCCCCACCTGGCCGCTGTACAGCGCGGGCTACGCTCTCACCGCCATCGGCGCGATGATTTCCTTCGGAGATGAACGGCTGGCAATTTACGTGCTTGTACTCAACACCATTGTCTACGCCGTCTCAGCCTATATCTTCCAGCAGACTTTTTGGCTGTATCTCTCCACCGTATTGACTCCCATCATTGCCCTGCTCATTTTGCATCATACCGATCATTTGCAAAACAATTGGGCCGCGTGGATCTTCATTGGGCTGGCGTATCTTTACTTTGCCATCGGACAAATCTTCGACCAAAATAAAAAATCTGAAAACGAAATCCATCCATTCGCCGCGCCGTTCTATGCGCCTGGGTTTATATTGAGCGCAGTCGCGTTGGCAGTTTCAAGTTCAGACAAAATGCTGGCGCTGCAAATCTATTCTGCGGGTGTGGTCTTCTATGCAATTGCAGGCTGGCGCTTCCGTGAACCGCTGTTCATTTACCCCGCCTCCTGGCTGGCGACTGTCCCATACTTCCTGGCGGTCACGTTAACTCCGCTTGAGACGCGCTGGTACGGACTCGCCTGGCTGCCATTAATTATTTTATACATCGGGTTTGGAAAATTCATCTTCCACAAAGAGTCGCTGCCGCCGCTTGGCAGGGGTGTGCTCATCAAATGGTTATCGCATCCTGCTGTTCCATTTTATCTATTGGCATATTCGCTCAGCGTAAGCATGATCTCGCTCTCGTATGTTTCGCCGCTTGCACTCACACTGGCATTCGGCGCGGCGGCGGTCATCTATCTCACATCGGCATATTTGTTCCAGGCGCCGTCGTGGATTTATGCGGGACTATTCGCCACGCACATGACCGTGCTGGCTTATTTCACGATCAATCCATCGGGCAGGCCTGCGCATTACATAACCTATCCATTCCTCGCGATGACGTGGCTGACGGCTCTGTTCGGGTATGGAGTCAGCCGCAGAATAACCGAACCAGCTTCGAGCTTAAAGAATGACGCGTTCCAATTCAGTCTGATCAATCGTCTGTTTGGTCATGTTTGGGCGAGGCCATTCTTTGCATTCGCCATCCTCGAAATGTTCATCTGGCAAACCGTCGCGATCAAAGGCTACGACACGACCATCATTTTGGGCAGTGGACATGCGCTGCTGCTCGCGCTCTTCTCGCTCCTGTGGGCGGAAGGCGTGCTGGTGTACGGCGTGGTCGGGTTCGGATTGCTGGCGATGGGCGCATGGATGAAGCAGTCTGGGATTGTATTTACGGATGCTGTCGCGATTTACGGCGGCATTGGCTTTGGACTCTACCTGCTCGCGAGATTACTCGAACCGTTGTCAACGCGCATCAAAGCGTTGACCGTTTGGCTGGTTCCGCTCACCTATTCAGCCGTTACGCTGACGGCTGCTTCGGTCGTCATCAATCTGCCGTTCGTGATAAGCCACATGACCGCCACCGCCGCGTCGATGGCATTTGCGGGCGCGTTGTACGTCGCCATCGCCTACCGCGGACGACGCTATCAGCTTGGCTATCTCGGCATGGCGCTGCTTGAAATTGCGTGGGCAATGGCAATGTACATGAATGATGTGAGCCAGCCGCAATGGTACGCCATCCCCGGCGGACTTTATTTTATGGGACTGGCGTATCTGGAATGGCAGAGAAATAAAAGCAGATATGCAATCGGCATCGAAATCCTGGGCCTGGGAATTTTGTTGATCACATCGTTCATTCAATCTGTGAACGGTGAAAATGGATTCCCGTATTTTGTGATTCTGATGATCGAGTCGCTGCTGGTCATTGGTTGGGGAACGATCCAAAAGAGAAAAATCCCCTTCTTTACTGGCATAGTTTCGACCGCGCTGAATTTCATCGCGCAGGTCATCCTGCTGGTCAATGCGGGCATCATCAATATCTGGTATGTGGGTCTCGGCACTGGCTTGTTGATCGTGGGCATCGCAGTCTTCGTGGAACTGCGCCGCGAACAACTCCGCGCCCGCATCGGCGAATGGACCGAAGCGTTGGAGCATTGGGAATAAATAAGTACCGCGACATTTATGTCGCCTTCTGTTATAGCAGCGACATAAATGTCGCGCTACCGTTTTAGTGAAGAGGAACATAAAATGAACTCAACACCGTCAAAGTTCTGGGCTTATATCGCCGTCATCGTTGGCGGATTATTGACATTGGCAGGCGCAGTCGCGCTGGTCGGCTATCTTGGAATGCCCGCCCTTGTTCCCTTTGAAAATATCCTCGCCTACCAACTTGGCGACATTGCCGCTGTGTATCTCGGTCTCTTCTGCGGTGTGCTCGCCATCGTCCACGGACTTGGTTCGATCTCAGGCCGTGTTTCCAATCCGCTCAAACTGCCCGCCTTTTATCTTTTCTGGATCGCTCTCGCGCTGGTGCTTGCATTGGGGAATCTCATCATCAATTTAAATATTGCCATAGAATTTCTATTCCCGCCTTTGTTCGTGCTTGGCGCGGCGCTTTCCGCTTTTGCAGTTTTGGCCTGGGCCTTCCGCGGGCTGAACTGGCCGGTCACATGGCGGCAGGCAAGTCTCGCCTTTATCTGCGGAAGCACACTCGCCATCTTCGTGGCGATCCTGCTCGAAATGACCCTGCCCTATCTTGCCTATCTTTTGCTTGAACCATTCTGGTATCTCGCAGGCGGTTTCGCCGAGTTGGGCTGGGGTGCGCCGGGCTTTATCGAAAGGCTCTTTGAATCGCCTTTGATTCTCGTCTTTCTGGCTGTCACAGCAGTGGAAGCGCCCATCCCCGAAGAGTTCGCCAAAGCCCTCGGCATTCCCATCTTTGGCCGTGACCGAATTAAAAATGAACGTCAGGCTTTTGCAATCGGTCTCGCAAGCGGCGCGGGGTTTGCCATTCTTGAAAACATGCTTTACGAAGGCTTGTATGCCCAATCCAACGGCTGGGCCTGGGGCGGCATCACCCTCCTGCGTTCCATCGGCTCTGTCCTGCACCCCATCGGCACGGGCATCATCGCCCTTGGCTGGTTCCGTATGCGCGAAGGCGGCGCTGGAAAACTCTTCAAGGCGTATCTGCTGTCTGTCGGTCTGCACACCCTTTGGAACGGCGGCTTCGAACCATTGGTATATCTCACAGGGCTGGATTACTTCGCCGGCGATGGCCCATCCCTTTCCATTTACGGCGAGACGTTAAATGTTTTATTGATCGGATATTTGGTCCTGCTCTCTGCTGGACTTTGGTGGCTGCTGCGAAGAATCGTCAATGAGATTAGTGAACGCGTCACCCCCGACCTCGCGCCTGTTTCTGTTTCGAAAAGAATCATCGCCGTTTGGGCTTTGGCCTGCGCCCTGATCATCATCCCCATTGGAGCCACGCTCAGCCCCGCATGGGACTCGATCCAGTCCCTGCTACAGGGAGTCGTCAAGTAAAAAGGTGAAACATGAATGATGCAAATCAAACATTCGAAGAAAATTCTGGCAGGCGAGTCATTACACTGGCTGTCCTTTTTTCAGTGACAGGATTAACATGCTTATTGTTCATCTCTGCATTCGTCTTTTTTCAGCCGAACCAACTCTCACTGTCTGACCAGTATTTCCCGTCGCCGACAGCCACGTTGACTCCAACACTTACACCAACACCTACCCTTACGCCAACTCCAACACCGAACTTGACCGCCACCCAGCAAGTGATTCGGAGTACGGCAACAATGCAAGTTATTCAAGCGCAGGCGACAGAATCCGCGAGCCAGTGGAATGTTCTGATGCTGGATACTTTTGACACAGACGAAAATAACTGGGTATCCGGGACTGATGACAGCGAGCGCTTAAAAATCTTTCGCAAGATCACGAACGGAAAATATCAATGGAACGCCACATCCAAAAAGAGCTTCATCGCCTGGGTCCCAGCGGACACAACATCCGTCAGCGATTTTTCGTTGTCAGTCGAAACCCAGCGGACAGACGGGTCGTCCTTATCCGATTCAGGGTTGGTCTTCAGACAAGATATCGACGGCAATTTTTATTATTTCGGCGTTGATGATGATGGTTTCTTCGTCATACTTAACTATGACAACCAATGGATTGACCTGATCGAGTTCACCGTATCACCCGTCATTTTGCGGGAAAATGCCAACCGCCTGACCGTGATCGCAAAAGGTTCATATTTCTTGTTCTTTATCAACGATCAATATGCAGGCGAAGCGACCGACGACCACATCCAAAAAGGGACAGTCGCAATTGCTTTTCAAATGCACGAGCCTGACTTGCAAGCCACATTTGAATTCGATAATTTCGAATTGCGCGAACCATAAATACAAAGTTTATAGTTGCTTTCACGAAGCGGGTGACTGTAAACTTTATGCACTCAATCTTGATTCCCTGAGTGCAAACGAAGTGTCTCTGAGATAATCGTATAGGTTCTTCGTCCAGCCTGTAGCGCGACATTTATGTCGCCCATTTTGCGAGATAAATCTCGCGTTACTGCGTAAGGTGAGTTATTAATAAAGATAAATCCTTACGCAGATACTCCCAAAACCGCCCTCACCAACTCTGGCAGAATTTCTCCTGACTTTCCATGAAAAGCAAAATCCACTTTTGGGGTGAGCGGGGTGGGTTCGGCGTTGATCTCCACTACTACAGAGCCGTTATTCCGCGCGGCATAAGCCAGCGCGGCAGCGGGCTGAACTACGCCTGATGTCCCAATCGAAAAGAAGACTTGTGATTTACGGGAAGCCATCACTGCGGCTTCCAATTCCGCGCGCGGCAGAGATTCTCCGAACCAGACCACGTCGGGGCGTAACAGTCCGTTGCAATATGCACAGCGCGGGACAGACTCAAGGTCACTGCCCCATGTTTCGGTAAATGTGCCACAGTCTGAACAACGCACGCGTAAAATATTGCCGTGCAATTCGAGCACGTTCACGCTGCCTGCCAAACGATGCAGGCCGTCCACGTTTTGGGTGATGAGGGTGAATTCGGGGATTTTCTTTTCCATCTCCGCGAGCGCGTAATGACCAGGGTTGGGCCGCACGGCTTTTATGGCTTCGCGTCGAAAGGCGTACCAATCCCAGACGAGTTTGGGGTCGCGCGCGAAAGCGTCAGGTGAGGCCAGGTCTTCGGGACGGTACTGTGCCCATAGCCCGGACTGGGCATCTCTAAAAGTGCGGAGTCCGCTTTCTTGTGAGGCGCCAGCTCCCGTTAAGACAGAGACGCGGGTGCTTTTCCTCAAAAAAAGAATCAGGTCAGACGGAAAATCCATCACGGTTTCAGGATGGTTGGAGTTGGGGATAAAGTTGGAGTGGTCGTCGGGACGCAGTCCAAAAGGGTGAGCCGTTCGCCAAAAATACCGGTCCGCCCGATCTCGATGTTTAGGGAATTGAACGCAACGAATTGATACTGGACCCAGGCATTGTGGTAGTGGGAGACGCTTTTGATTTCGTCTGGGATCAATTCATGCGTGAAGGTTCCCGAATAATCCTTTGACGGGATCGCTATTCTTGTCCATTCGCTTTTTGCATCTGATTGCTTCACCTTGAAGCGCACAAAAAGCACCACATAAAAAGTGCTTAGATAATCTGTGGCCTGGGCGGTGATCTTTACGGAGGTCGGCTGGCAGCCATTCCCCTTATAAAATATCGGGTCGGAAAGAATAACCGTGAGGAAGCCTTTCATTTCAATGGTCGGAGTGGGAGTGTTCGGCGTTATTATTATCGTTGGTGTTGGAGATATAACCGTGGAGGTGAACTCAGGAGTGGTGGTTTCTGTTTTTATACCCACCAGGGTTGGGGTTACGGTATAAGTCAATGTTGGAATGATGGGCGTTAAGGTGGGCGTATCTGTTGGAATGTTTGTCGAAGTGGGTAACGGTGTTCCCGTTGGAACGGGAAGCAAAAAGAGCTGTTCCAACGTCAGCGAACAGGAGGAAAGCAGGATGGCGCAGATCAGAAAAATACTAATTTTTTTCATGGCAGGATGAATTCCTTTTTGAGGGGCGTCAATTCAGGTCACATGCACGGTGAAAGGCCAATGAGTTGATAGATTATGGTGCGGCCTATTTCCTTTCCCGCATCATTTACCGCCACCAATTGAAACCTGATCAATGAGGCCCTATAGTTGTTATGACCTTCGATCTCGTTTCCCTGCAACGTGTAGGAAAAAGTCCCATCGCGATAGTTGAACATAACGTCGCCGGTGCTCCACGGGGTGTAATCCTCCTTGAGCGCTGATTTAAGCTGGACAAAGATCACCACACTGACGACTTCCTTCGGATCTTCGACCTTCGCAATGACCTTCGCCTTGTTTGGTTTGCAGCCGCCCCAAAAGATCCTATTCTCTGAGATTTCAACGGAGTAGAATCCGCCGCCGGGCACGAATATGGTTGAGAATGGAGTAACGCCCGGCAATGGAGCGGACGTGGCAGTTTGACTCCCGATAAAAATAGGGACTGGTATAAAAGTGGCTGTCGGCAGGTTCGGATCCTGGGTTGGGAAGTGCAGGATTGTCGGCGAAGGAGTGATGGTCGGTGTGATGGTGGCCGGTGGTGTGGCTGTGGGGGGACGGGTCAACGTGACCGTGGCGGTGGGAGCTGCTGTATTTGCGACCCTTTGGAAAGGGAGGCTGGAACATGCCTGTAATAGGATCATCGTTGAAATCAAAATATGGAGTGACCTGCGCATTGAATACCTCGTTTTGCAATAATACTACGAAACAAAATTTTCCCATCCATTTTACAACAACACAGCTAATGACGCCGAAAGTTTTGACGGCAGGTTTCGGGAAAAACCTATGGCAGGTGCGGCACTCTGCAAATGGTTTTTCATTATATAATAAGCGCCGGCAACAAGATCAATTCCAATCGAACTTAAATGAGGTTTTCATGGCTGAACATATCAGCGTTACACAAATTTCAAATCACGTTGGACAGGAAGTTACCATCAAGGGCTGGGTTTACAATCGCACAGATAAAGGCAAGCTCGTCTTTTTGCTTGTGCGCGATGGCTCTGGCTTTGTACAATGCGTCGCCTTCAAAGGCGACCTTGAGCCCGAGGTTTTCGACAGGGTTGTGCGTCTGCCGCAAGAGTCGTCTGTCATCATCACAGGAGCTGTCCGCGAGGATAAGCGCGCGCCCGGCATCCCTGGCGGATATGAAGTCGGCGTTAAACAGATCGAGATCGTACAGGAAGCGGGTCTGGACTATCCCATGTCGCTCAAAGATCATGGCGTGGATTTTGCGCTCGATAACCGTCACCTGTGGATTCGGATGCAGAGTCAATGGGCGATCCTGCGTGTGCGCGCCACGGTCATGGCGGCAACCCGCGAATGGCTCGATACCAACGGCTTCATCGCGATGGATACGCCCATCCTCACGCCTGCCGCAGCCGAAGGCACAACCACTCTTTTTGAAACTGAATATTTCGATGAAGGCAAAGCCTATCTCGCGCAAACTGGACAGCTTTATAACGAGGCAAATATTTTCGCTTTTGGAAAAGTCTACTGCTTCGGCCCCACCTTCCGCGCGGAGAAGTCAAAAACGCGCCGCCACCTGACCGAGTTCTGGATGCTCGAACCTGAGATTGCCTTCTGCGATCTGGATGGTCTGATGGAAGTCGAGGAGCAGATGCTGACCCACATCGTTCAGCGCGTCTTGCGTGACCGTATGCCTGAGTTGAAATCCCTTGGGCGTGACATCTCGAAACTGGAAAATATCAAAGCACCCTTCCCGCGCATTTCCTATGATGATGCGGCAAAGATGTTACAGGAAATGTATGAAAAAGAAACAGACCCCGAAAAGAAGGAATTGCTCAAATTCGATTGGGGTATTGACTTCGGCGCGCCGCACGAGACGGCCATCACACAGCAATTCGACAAGCCAGTTTTCGTCTATGGCTACCCAACTGCGGTCAAGGCCTTTTACATGGAACCGTGGCCGGACCGTCCCGAAGTTTGCAAGAGCGTGGATTTGCTCGCTCCCGAAGGCTACGGCGAGATCTGCGGCGGCTCCGAACGCATCAGCGACCCAGATGCCCTGCTCCAGCGCATCCGCGACCAGAAACTTCCTGAAGAGGCGTTCAAGTGGTATCTGGATTTGCGGAAGTACGGCTCAGTCCCTCACTCAGGCTTCGGCATGGGCACGGAACGAGTCACATCGTGGATTTGCGGCATCGAACATGTCCGCGAGGCGATTGCCTTCCCGAGGACAATCAAGAGGGTGTATCCGTAAATGAGAACTCGGGGTTTCTAAGATATCCAAGTTTTTTCACACTGATATTTGCGTGTTGAAGTAAGTGTTGCAAGGTAAGAATCCGAAGTTGCGGGATAGTGACGTGCGGGTAAATGTGGAAGATGCCTGAAGACAGAAAAATGCGCCGTGCAGGCTTTTCCACATCCAGCCCCGCCTTGTTAGGTGGCGTCTTTGTTTTCTGGTGGAATCTTCAAGATCCTTGATTGTAATCGTAGTTGAGCAAATGGTTCGAGTACAAGCCTCGTATCGAATTCATCTTTCGATATTGCCCTGCCTCCCCAGCCTAGATATTGTTCCAGTATTGTTGGTTCTTGGCACAAACAATGAATTTCATCCTTCTCAAGCAACAATAACCCTTTGACTTCAGCTGATGGCGTGGGAATTTCTGCCTGAGCAAGGTACATGAGCGACAAGGATGTTTTATCCTCACAATAGTTAATTGATATTGAATTACCATGCAAGGGCCATTATTGAAACGGAAAAGTTATTAAAGAATTGATATATTCCTCGATCCATGTATAGCCACTGGGTGCTCGAATGCCATAGCTGCTGGCGTCTCCAGCGAAACCAGGATTAATTCCATGGGCAATCTCCCACTCATTTGGAATCCCATCACCATCCATATCTTGTGGATAAAAACCGCCCTGATAGGTCGGCCACCCCCCAACCTGATTCTGACTGTCAATAATACTTCCAGTTCCAGCCTTTACTTCATCGACAATTCTCTGATCGACCGCATCCCTGACAGGATATATTGCACCCGCAAAACTCAGTACATCTTCATACGCAACTTCCGCAGAACTCATCGCCACATTACTTGGCACAAAAAGAAATTTTCGCACAATCTTGAATCCTTCAGGTATTTTGTTGCGAGATTCGATTAAACCTTCTCCATTACGTGGGTCATAGGTCAAGTTGTCATCAATATAAACTTCACTCTCTGGATTCATTCGGTCTGACAAAACGATCTCTTCCTGACCCGAGTCCGAATTCGCCTTAAAGTAGTTATTCAAAACATGAGTAATATTTTTATCATGATTGATCTCCACTGCCGCATTACCCCATCCATAAATAACGTTATTTATAATCTCGGAATTAACGATCCCGGAAATACGCGGGTTTCTGGCCCAGTTGTGTGCAAAAATATTATGATGAATCGTCATGTTCGTCCCATCCTGTCCCAAAATAGCTCCCATACTATGCGGGTCAGTTTCCGTGGCGCCTTCATCCAAATGAATACTGTTGTGCAATCCTTCGCTAATAATATTCCATTGAATTGTAATATCGCGAGCGGTATACGGTTTTTCGGGATCAATCCAGGTTGACACGTTTTCATCAATCGCCCAGCTCACCGAACTGTGGTCAACTACGATGTTATAGACGTCGTCACTGGCATGAGCAGTGCTGATATTAATGCCATCCAAACAACATGTTGGCTGCCCCTGATCGCCCACTCGAATCCTGATGCCCCTGATAACCACATCGTGAGTTGCAATAATCATTCCATTCCCATCAAGCGTAATTCCATCTCCCGGGGCAGTTTGACCAGCTATTGTGACAAAGGGATGTTTAAGAATCAAGCTGTCAACAAGACGGATTACCCCGCCGACTTTAAATATTATTATCCGTCTTTGACCGAAAGGATCGGCTGGATACTCCGGCCAAGTTCGCTCAAGTGCCCAGCGCAAGCTACCCTCATAATTCTCGCTATTGACGTCCGTTGTATCGTTCAAATTCAAGACGAATACAATTCTGCCGTATCTTCCGCCGGGAGTGGATGTCCCAAAACCCTCCGCGCCAGGAAAGGCTGCCAGGAAAGTTGATTTGGATGGGTTGACGGAAGTGACGGAAGACTCGTCAAGACGTTTGGCATAAATCCAAACCATGACAAGAATTGCCAACACGCAATACAAGATAAAACAAGGTATCCAAAATTTACCTGAAAAATTCCTTTTTATTTTCATAAATCCACAACTGCTCCATCATCTATTCAAGAAGTCCAACGACAAAAGAGTTGGATAGCCATCGATTTTGATACAACCGGCCTGGGTTATAATCGTTCAACATATTAATTTTATATCGAAAGATTAAGAGATAATGCAAAATAAAATCGCTTTCATTCGACCCAAACCCTGGCCGTTGGCAAACATAAAAGTAGCAGAGGCACTCGCAAGGCAGTTTCCCGATCACGACATGGAAGTAATTGATATCGAAGATCTGGTAAGGGATAAAACAATTTTCTTAGCCATAAATACCCTATTGGTATGTTTAACCTATGGATGGGGCATGATAACAGGCGCCAAGAAATTCAAAGAAGCATTTTGGCGCACATCCTATATGTTCAAAACGGTTAAGAAATTACTAAAAAAGCGTCTTTCCAATCATAACTATTCATTCACATTCCAGATGCAATCTCTTTTCGATTGCAGCCTGCAAGGTGTGCCGCATTTTATCTATACTGATCACACTCACATGGCTAACGTTTTCTACCCAAATTTCGATGTCAAAAAATTATATCCAGGAAAATGGGTCGGACTGGAGAAGGAAGTATACACAAATGCGTCCAAAATCTTTGTCCGCAGTTCAAATATCCAAAAATCCCTGATCGAACAATATCAACAACCTGTTGAGAAGGTGATCTGTGTCTATGCAGGGAATAATATTGAAACAGACAATTCCGCGATCGAAGAAAAATCATACACAGGGAAAAACATATTATTCGTCGGGATCGATTGGGAGCGTAAAGGTGGCCCGGATTTAATTGAAGCATTTAAGCTGGTCTTGAGAAGACATCCATCTGCGACATTAACGATAGCGGGAGCAAAGCCGAATTTGGAAATGAATAACTGCAAAGTATTGGGGAAAATCTCACCGGCAGAGTTAGATACCCACTATAATGCGGCAACATTATTTTGCATGCCGACCCGGGTCGAACCCTTTGGCATTGCATTCCTGGAAGCGATGCAAGCCCGTCTGCCGATTATCGGTACAAATGTAGGCGCCATTCCAGATTTTCTACAGAATGACTGGAACGGCATCCTTGTTGAAATGGGGGATATACAAGGTATTGCAGATGGAATAATAAGGTTGCTGGATAACCCGGATCTGTGCCGCATGTACGGAGAGAGAAATATAAACCTTATTAATGAACGCTACTCCTGGCAGGCAGTGAGCCGGAAATTCCATACTCACATCACCAACCATATCAGTCAATAAAAAAAACAGAATGATTAAATATTGAAGGGATTAATTCAAACGGTAATCCCTTCAATATTTATGGTTAAATTTGGATAATAGTCCAAGTTCGCGTCATTATGTATTAACCATTTTTATGTGTGTTTCGGAAATTTGTTACGAACACAAAAACAATAACAATCACAATCAGCACAATTGACAAAATCAGTGCCGGTAAAAGCCATGCTGGACGGCTACCGGGCGCGGGGAAATCAGGCGAAGGAAGAGGGGTTGATATTCCTTCTTGTACAGCGGGCGTGTTGATAACTGGCAACACAAGCCGAGTATCAATAGTTTGAACGCGAGTCTGATTGATCAAGGCAAAATCACCGGCCAACTGTGAGCGCAAGGGCGAATCCACCAGTGCGGATATTCCCCAATTGACCCCCGTAGTGGTATTCCCGAAAGCGGCAATGAGCGCCTTCTCACTATTCCAGGGAGACGGCATTAACTCTACATAACCAATCGGGACCTCTGGAGGAATTTGATATGTCACCTGGAGGAATTTGCCCTGTGTGATATTACTTCCCTTTTCAAAAGGAACAGGCAGCGCAGCATTCAGCTCATCCATGATTGCCAACTGGCTTGGTTGTCCAACAACAATCAGATTATATTGAGTCAGGTCAACCCCGGAGAGTTCATCATCAAAGAATACATTAAGTTTGGTGATAGATCCGTTGCTTCGATCTCCAAGATAAGCTGCAACTCGTATAAAAGTGCGCCATGATTCCAGATCGTTTCTCTGGAATACAATAGCTGTGGTGCCCAATGTTGAATCAAAGATCATCGGGGCCGGGTAGGCGCTTAAATCCAAAGCCAGTTGTGTATTCAATTGTACGGTAGTGAAAGGCAGGTGAAGCCGCGAATCAGGCCAGACTACCGCCCAAAGTCCCCGAAGGTTGGGGTCGGTACAATTATCCAACGGCTCCAGGCTGGCGCGAATTTCAATCCTGTTATCACCGGGTATTGCCACAGAGGGTGGAATAGCAACTCTAATTCGATTAATGGCTTGCTCCGCAGAAACATCGTCAAACCGCACGCTTCCGATCGGCTGGCTATTAAGCAGGATCACAATACCGGAGATGTCGTAGTCAAGCAATGCAGAATGGCCAAATGCCAGTTCGAGATAAGCATCGGTGGAGAGCGAACTGCCTGAAGGGATGTAAAAGCCATAAGATTGAGAATCAACCCCACGGTTGGTAAATTGACGCGCGCTATATCCCAAGTCTGCAAAGGTCTGATCTGTAACCAACGGCGACGGGAGGGCGGTATCCTGAATATCTTCAACAATCGCGAGATTCGGTGAAGTATTCTCTTGAAAGATGCCTGTACTTACAGCTTGGGCTGCTTTTAGTGTTCCCAAATCTGTATTGCCACTGACAACCAATACTGCATTTTGAACTGCCCAGGGCGAATTTACCATTTGGACCACGCCGTTGTCCTGGCCGCCATCAGGGAATATAAATGCTCCATTTTGGAGTTCAAGCGGAAGCGTTAACTCTGCCAGAACCGGGATGGAAGCGGCCTTGCCGACAAATATAAGATGTGTTGCGGCTTTTTGCGCATCTGTAAGCTGACTTACAGAAATGAGTTCAAGTCCGAGTTTGCCAGCTGATAAATTCCCCAATCCAGAAGCAATTGTAAAAGCGCTCTGTAATTCCTGGGCGGTTGGCTCATCCGGGATTACCACAAGCGCCAGGTCAGGGAATATCGAAGATTGAATGATCGGGCGTGGGAAGTTAATTAAAGATGTGTCTGGTTGTTGTTCCTCATACAGGAATGATGTTCGCGATGAGGCATTGATGACAACATTCATGCGCTGATTCGCTACGCATGAAATCCCGCTGTTTAACGTAAACTTCAACTCCATAAGCCCGTCAGTACGAGGCGAGACCAACAGCGCCATCGGGACTTCAATTACATAATCAAACGTCCCAACTTCATTCAGCACCAGGGTTGCGACCGTTGTCCGATTAAAACCCACAGCCAAAGTGCCCCCAAACACCAGAGGAGCGTCACCCTGGGATGCCGCATTAAAAGTCGTTGTAATGTTTAGTTCAATCCGCGCATCGCCAGTAAATTTCCAATCTGCCGGCAAGCCGAATGACACAGTGGATGTATCAAAAGGCCCGCTAAGGCTGATTTCCGTTTTGCCAAGATTTGCCAAAGTCACCACGCCAGTATTGGCTGGGGTCTGGGCATAAACATTACCGATCGTGGAGGCAAGTAAAACCAATAAAAGTAAAAAACTCGAGAAAATAGTCGACAATCTTTTGTTCATAGGAATCTCCTTCTAATAAATAAGATGAATACAGTAAGAATAACACATTTTTTGCAGCCTTAAAGGATTTAAATTTGTTAACATAAAATTGTTACATTACTTACATCCTTTCTCATCCACAACGTCCTGGTAAACATTTTGAATAGTGGTAAGCATTTTGGCCCTGGTAAACTCCTTTTGGATTTTATCCCGACCGGCGGCGACAAACATAGATGCCTGATCATGGTTATTCAACAAGGCGAGCACCTTTTCGGCCAGCGCAGATGAATCGCCCGGAGGTACCAGCCAGCCATTTCCTCCTGAAGAAATCACCTCATCGTTCCCCGGTATGTCCGTTGCAACGATAGGCACGCCAGCTGCCATAGCCTCCAATAGAACAATTGGAAATCCTTCCCATAATGATGGCAGTACAAAACAATCCATTAGACTCAATAATGACGGAATATCCTTGTACTCTCCAATAAAGTGACAAACTTTTGCAACACCCAATTCTTTACTTAGCTTTCGAGCAGAATCGTCCAATGGACCAGACCCAGCCCATACAAATTGAATCTGGGGCATTCGGGCATGTATAAAGGCTGACATCCGCACAAAATCAAGCGGAGCTTTTTGATTGCCAAGCCTGCCTACTGCGCCAACCAATTTAGCATTTTTATCGAGGTTCAGGCTGGCTTTTAGGGCAGTCTTATCAACAGATTTATCAGATAAATCAGGATCGATGCCACTATGGACGGTTACAAATAATTTTGGAGAGCCAACCCGAAAACGAGTTGCGAGGATTTGTTCTCCATTGGCCACGGTGATGATTCTTGCTGTTAAAAATCTGGCGGCAAATCGCTCCAGCGCGGCGAAAAAATTAGCGGTCAATGGACTAACCCCGGCATGAAACGAAAAACAATGGGGAGAATACGCAACAGGGACGCCGCTTCCAATCGCTGCAAGTCTGGCGAGAAAGCCAGCCTTTGAACCATGAGCATGGACCAAATCGAATTTTTCAGAGCGAATGAGTCGGGCAATTCTTAAAGTTAAGAGAAGATCGGAAAAAGGGTCAACCTTAAATCGATTCATGGGCCAGCTAATGGCTCGGATATCTTTTATGGAACCCAATTCATAAGCCAGCTCCATGCCTCTTTCGGAGAGACAGGCAAAGGTGAGTTGGAAGCGCTCCAAATCCAATCCCGCGGCAAGCCAGCGCAGGTAGGTGCCAATTCCAGCAGTGGATTTTCCGATTTCAAGAACCCGTATGCGCGACATGACTCTCCAGAAGTCTTTCATATAGTTTAAGGGTTTTATCAATCATAGCATCGAGACTAAAGTCTTTTTTTACGCGTTCGAATCCTGCGTGTGCTAACGACTGGGCCAGCGCAGGATTTTGCAATATTTTAAGGCAGGCACTTGCAAGTGCCAAGGAATCTTCCGGTGGAACCAGAAGGGCAGATTCCCCATTCGAAACCACGTTTGGGACTCCGCCAACAGATGTTGAAACAATCGAACGACAGGCCGCCATACCTTCGAGCAAAGTGACGGGCAGCCCTTCCCACTTCGAAGAGATAACCAATACGTTCAATGCAGCCATAACTGCAGGAATATCCTGACGGATTCCAGAAAAAATTATGGAGGAACCCAGTTCAAGGGTTTGAGCTTGATTTACCAATTCATCACGCAATGGACCGTCTCCGACAATTAAAAACCGGGCATCTGGCAATTTACTTCGGATATGAACTGCCGCTCTAAGAAAATTGACATGATCCTTTTGAGGCTGTAAACGACCTATGATTCCGATCAGGGGTGCGTCTGCGTTGATTTGGAATTCATCGCGAAGCGCGCGACCTGCATTCTCATGATTGGAAAATCGCTGAACGTTTACTCCATTTTCAATTACCGTAATTTTATGAGCGGCTATGCCGGTATATTGAATTTGATAATCACGCACTTCATCTGAGACAGCAATTACCCGGTCTGTTAACCTGGCGGTCAGTCCATAGATTATGCCAAGTGGAAAACGTTTTGCCCAAACATCATTATTGTGAGATGTGGAAACGACAACTGGAACACGACACAAGCGGGCTGCCAGCCGCCCGTGCAAATCACTTTTAAACAAATGGGTGTGAACGATGTCCGGTCTTTCACGTAAAATCAACTGACACATTCCATATAACAAAATGGGGTCAATACGGCCAAGGCGAGGCAGGTTGGTGCAGGTTACTCCCAAATCAAGAAGATTCTTCTCCAAAGGACCATACGTGCTGTACCCAACACTTACATCATAGCCGGACTTCTTAATTCCTCGTACAAGATCAACCAACAAAATTTCTGCTCCGCCAAAATTAAGGCCGTCAATTAATTGAAGAATTTTCTTCTTTATCATCAGATAAGCCACAAGATTTATCAAGCAAGCAATTCGGTATAAAGATTTTCATACTGTGAACCTACCACGCTAAAATCAAAATGAGAGGTCACATGCTTTTGGGCAGCACTGCCAAGTGCCTGACGTTTTTCAGGATCATTTCCCAATTCGATCAAGGATTTACTCCACACAGAAACATCACCCGATGGCAACAGAACGCCGCAGTGTCCTTTATCAAGGATATCAAAATTTCCACCGACAGCGGAGACCACACATGCAAGACCAGCCGACATTGCCTCCAGAAGCGCATTTGAAATTCCTTCTGATTTCGATGGAAGCACAAAGAGGTCTGCTGCATTCAAGTAAGGCCGCACATCCGGCTGATTACCCAAAAACTCAACATGATCACGAATCCCCAAAACCTGAACCTGCTCTTCCAAACGCATTCGATCTGGCCCATCTCCAGCCAATAATAAGTGAAGATTTGGGCAAGCAGGCAGTGACCGTTCAAGAGCATCCAGTAGTGTGGTCAGGGATTTTTGCGGAGTCAGGCGTCCCACAAAAATCATCACAACTTTATCTGTCAACCCAAATTTGATCTTTGCTTCTGAGCGTGTTTGCAATGGCGAAAAATCCCCAACATCAATTCCGTTTGATATTCGTCTTATTCGTCCAGGATCAACGCCAACCGAAAGAATCTCATTGTAGATCGAGTCGTCCAATGCAATAATTATATCGGCCCACTTGCGCAAAACAGCAAGACGCAGCCGTCCACGCAATGTGCGACGCGAGGTCTGCACATCACCAAACTCACCACTATTACCCAATTTTACAATGACACGTTTTCCAAAAAGCCGTGCGGCCATGATTGCAGCAAATGCTGGCCCAAAAACAAGGTGCGCATGAAGTATTGCATATTTGGAGCGTAATTTCCAAAGCGACTGTAATGTTCCCAAAACAAAAGTGATGGTTTTGAGTTTTCCAAATCCAGCTGTTAACGGTCTAATGATCTCAAGTCCCTGATATTTCTGATGAGCAGGCAGCCCATCAAAGCGGCGGGTAATTACCCAGACAGGCCAGCCATTACTTTTTAAATATAAAGCAAGTCGCTCTGCTTGACGCTCCGCTCCTCCAGTGGGGATTGGAGAATATTCATTAACAAGCATTACCACACCCTTCATTTTTCAGGCCTTATTCTGCATAGAAGTTTCATCAAGTTTAACAAGATATTCATTAGCCTTTGGAAGAAGTTTTGCATAAAGCGCGAGAATTTTCCGACACCACGCCGTCCGCCCATAGTCTTGTATAACGCGCGCGCGCGCGGCCGAACCTAATTCAGCTCGTTTTTGGGAAGAATCAAGCAGAGAAAGTATAGCAGCGGCAAGTTTTTCCGGCTGATGAGGCGGAACCAAAAGGCCCGTTTCCTGACTCAACAAAAATGGGTTTTCTCCAACTGTTGTTGCCACCGTGGGCAACCCTGCAGACATTGCCTCCAGTACAGAAACAGGTGTACCTTCCCAGTGTGACGAATTTACATAAATATCAGCGGCTGCCAGGAGGCGGGGAACATCATGACGCGACCCCAATAAAAAGACATCGTTTTGCAGGCCAAGTTCCTGCATATACCTGTTCAAACCATCTCGGAGAGTGCCTCCACCAGCAATAACAAGGACAGCATTGGGCTGCGCCGAGTGAATAATTTTAAATGCATCCAAAAGATCAAAAAAACCTTTGGCTCTCGTTAAACGACCCACAGATAAAACCACCAGACGCTGAGCATCCCCTACCAGTTCATGTCGAAGGACAATTCTTTCCTCCTCCGTCAATGATGGAATCATATCAACAGCATTTACAATAACATCAACTGGTGTTCTTCCGGATCGCTTGCGCGCGAAATCACCCACAGCATTGCCGTTGGCCATGACTCTATCAGCCAGATATTGGAATGAAAAATCTTCAACATACTTTCTAAAAATAAATTTATGATGGCGATATTCCGCGTTTCGCAAGGAAGCAATAACAGGTATGCCGGTCAGACGCCCCGCCAAGGAACCTATAATATTGGAATATGTTAGATATGCATGAACGAGATCAAATTTCTGGCGGTGTAAAAACATAACCAATCGAAAAAATGAAATGGGACTAAACAGGCGGGGAAAAGGAAACTCAACAATACGGGCACCTGCCTCCTCCAATTGACGCACCAGCGCTGAGTCAGCATAACGGCTAAGGTTTACAACTGTCAGTTCTATTCCCAAAGTATGTAAAGAGCTTGCCAAAAAGACCTGCATCTTCTGTGCCCCTCCCACTCGTAGTGTATCCAGAATTTGAACGATACGCATATTATCCTTTTTCCAGGACTCCTCGGAAAACTTGAATGGCATCCACTACAACATCTCGTTGAAAAACCCATAAACTTGCTGTGTAGGTTAATCCGCCGACGAGAACGCCGCCTACCAATTGGATCCAGGGTCCGGCATCTCGAGTCAGTACAAGAAAGCCCAAAACTACTCCGGCCATCAACAGTCCAGACAGTAGTGAGGGGAAGAGTGCCCTACCTAGATCTCTCACTGGCAAACCAAGCATCCGCGCAGCTACATACATATTTACCATCGTACCCACCAAGGCTACTGTGGCATGCACCCAACTAACGGCCACAATTGACCGTGCAACAGCTACGGCCCACCAAAGGGACGGGAAAAGCAGAGACAAGCGAAATAACCCTGTCCATGTATTGATCTGAGGCCGTCCCGATGCCTTATAAGCGCCGCCGGCGTTATAAGACAGGGAGAGGAGCAAAGAGTATATGGCAATACCCTGAATGGCTGGTACAGCTTCAATCCATTTTTCAGAAAAAACGATCAGCGTGAAAGGCTGCGCGATCAGGGCCAACCCCAGCCCCAATGGCACGGTAATCAAGGAAATATATCGTGTTGTCATGAAAAATCCCCTAGCCATGCTATTGGGGATTCCGCGCATTTTAGTATATATTGGAAATATTACAGTGCTTAGCGAGCGAGCAAATTGCAGTACGATCAAGTCTGGTAATCGAAACGCAAGCGTATATACCCCCAGTGCTTCTGCACCCAGAAAACGTCCAACTAGAAGATAATCAAGATTAAGGAGCACAATGCTAACAATATCAGCACCAACATACTTCACTCCATAATCAAGCAATGATTTTAAAGTCGCCATTTCCATTATAAAAGCTGGGCGCCAGGATAATGAATTCCAATAAATCATGGTTGCCATAGCTTCGCCACAGATCTGTCCAATAATCAGACTCCAGGCACCGAAACCAGCAAATGCAAAGCCAATCGAGGATAATCCCTTGGTTATTGCACGCAAAAATTCAGGTAAAAAAGTACGGTTGAAAGAAAGCCTCTTAGCCAGCAAAGTCCCGTATGTATCACCGATCGAACTAACTGGATATGCCAGGCTTAAGATACGAATGACATCCGTGGCGCGCGGATCTCGGAAGTAGAGGGCCACAGCAGGCGCGATCAACCAAGCCAGGCCAAAAATCCCAAAGCTGATTATCAAATTCGCCCAAAATGCTGTTGATGAGGTTCGATCTGATTCGGGATGGTATATAAGAGCCGGCCCAACTCCCAATGATGATATTACATCGAGGAAATTAATTGTGGTTATCGCAAAGCCCACAACACCAAAGTCGTCCTTGGTAAGCAAGCGGGCCAATATAGCAGTGCTTACAAACAACAATAACTTGCTGCTGAAGAATATCAAGTAACGGACTGCGGTACCTTGGACGGCAGCCCGAGTAAAATCAACCCGCTGGCTATTATCACTCATGATGCTTAACGAGATCCATCCAATTCTTTTTTCTCGCGAAGGCTGAAAAGGGCAACCTGAGTCGCGCTTAAAGACATTCCCACCAAGATCCAGTATACATTGGAATATGCACTATTCTTAACGGTTGCGGCGATCATATATCCCGCAAAGCCGGCAAACAACGCCATTGTAATATTTGATTGATTCTGCATACCCGCAAGGGAAAATTGAAATCTGGCAGATCTTAAACCAGAAAAAATAGTATATATCAGGAGAATAAACGGTACCACGCCAACCAATCCCTGTTCAGAAAGAACTTCAAGATACAAGCTCGCCGGGGTCCGGGCAACACGACGAATATCCAAACCAATTTGACGTGAATAATTTTGATATTGAACTTCGAAATTTCCCAGCCCAACTCCGAAAAACGGATCATCTAAAAACATTCGCCAGGCGGCAATGTTCTCACTTAGGCGTCCACGAAAAGAGGAGTCAGTAATCTGATTATTCTGCGTCGGAATAATCTCCTGCAATGTACTAATGTGTTTAGTATAGTCAGAGGGCAGGAATTGCGCCAATGCCAGTCCAACTACAAGTGTCATAAGAACGGGAAACAATCTTGGACGATTCTGGAGGAACAAAACCCCTAAGGCAGCGATCAACGTTAAAACGCCGCCTCGGGAATAAGTGAACACTATGGTCAAACTGCTGACAATCGCAGACCAGCCTGCGAAGATTCGCAAAAGTGAGCGCTTTTCATGCCAAAGCCGTTCCAAAGCCAATACAAAGATTACAACCATCACCTGGGAATATGCATTGGGATTTTCATAGGGTCCTGTTAATCGGTTACGGCTTTGTTCGCCGGATGTTTGAGATTCCCACCCGCCAAACCCAAAATACGGGTTATCAAATGTGCGCGTGACAGTTTGAAATACGCTGATCGTTCCCATAAAAATACCAGCAATTATCAACGCCCATATGGCTTGACGAAAAGAGGTTGGCCGTTGGATCAACAATATAATAATCACCCCACCCAGGGCATCCTTAAAAAAGCCGATAAAGGCAGCACTACTGACCGCAAAATCAGCAGCTTTATACATTGAGATAAACAACGCGAAGATATAAATAATCAGTACTGGAGCGGCACGCCCCAAATTTAATGGTCGCTCTCTGTATAGCACAGTGCGAAGCAAAATAACAAACATCAATAGCCCAGCCAAAGGCTGGGCTATTGATGGCGCTCCATAAAATTTAATTGCTACATTTGAAATCTGAGTCGCGGTAACAAAAATAAAAATCGATAAACCATAGTCAGGGTTTACAAAAACAACTATTAAAAAAATCACTGCCGGAATAATCATTAAAGTCAACGCCCCGAATTGACCGATTGCGATAGCAGATCCCGCTGAAATAGCCAGTGCAATAAGGGCCAAAACAACGGAAACACTGTCCAGCCCGCCATTGGCTATTCGAGGATTCTTCTCTGTGATATGAGAATCATAAGTCTTCATATTGGTATATTAGCCATTATTATTTGATTGATTGAATATGCATTCTCGCATAACTCATTAACACAAAACAAGAAAACACCTGTAAATGAGTCGCAAATAGCGCATATTAATAATCAAAAAATTTTAGTTGGAATCTTTATCAGTCCAAAATGGGCTATTCATCTCCCATAAATATACAGGCTTTGCGCTGCTACGGCGGGCTTCGTCGAGGGAATTGTTGGCCTTCGTGAATAACTCTTGGGTTGTAATCCGATTGCTGTAAACAACTCCACCAATATGCGGGTCAAGGTTAATATTCAAATCGAACTGAAGCAACTCTATAGGAAGCGACAAAGCTTGATAAATACGGTCGAAAGTTCTCGAAGCAGCATTGCCCGGAGTTTCCGGAAGAAGTATGCTAAAACTCACATCATCCCAACGCCCGATAATGTCATTGCCCCGCAGTTCATTTCGCAAAATATCAGTTACTTTTTGCAATAACTGCTGCAAGCCGGAAGGAGGTAGAGATTCAAGCAGGTCTCTCAAGCCGTTTATTTCGATCAAACCCAATGAAAAATTCTTATCAGGATTCTCAGATATCATTTCCTCAATAATACGACGGAAGTACCGGCTATTGTAGACCCCGGTCATATTATCAATATTTAGCCGTTGCCTATAAGCTTCAAATGGAATACGAATCTGTTCGCTTAGTATTGCGAATAAAGAGCCAATAACAATGCCTATAACTAATCCAAGACCGGCGTCGCGCAATGGCTGAGGGGTTAGTGGAATGGTGGGAGGTACGGCAGTGTCAAGAAAATTAATAGAAAGTATAAAATTGAGACTATTTGCATAGATGATTGTCTGCTGCCCAATCGCATTTGATAATTCAGCCACCAATTTCGGATCCGAGCCCGTTACTGTTAATTCAAGAACGCTTGAACTAGGGAGCGCGACAGCTTGAACAGTGTAATTTTCAATAGTGTCAAGGTTTGCATTCAAAAATGTCAGGGAATCCGCAAGGATCTTATCGCTGTTCATTACTTCAACATAAGTAGCAACAACAGAGGCGCGATCCAGAGTATTCAAACTATTAATCACTTCAACACTCGTTTTGAGTGAAGGGCTCGGAGTTATTATAAATCGAGCAGTTGCGCTATACTGGGGAACGGTCAAAAAAGATACAATTAAGGATGACGCCACTGCCACCAAAGCAGCTAACAGAATCACCCACCACCCCTTTTGCAACATTCGAAGATAAAGTTTTATTTCCATTATTATTTCCTCTCAAATCGTTCTAGCATGGTGTGATAAGAAGTTACTATATAAAAATATGCAGCTTCCCGAACGCTTACTTAATTCCTGCCTTGCATTTTTGTAAGGATTATACCTTGTTTTATTTTTGGAATAATTGCCGTTTCAATAAAATAGGTTTTGAAAAAAATCGTGACACCTGCCTATTTGCGAAATTCACGCCAGGAACATGTCAATTACCATCCATATCAAAGATTTAATGAGCACCGCGTTGTTTGAACACGGCAAGAACAGTTCGAAATAGAATATTAATATCAAACCATAGGCCAGCTCTCTCTATATAGGCTATGTCCAGGCGCAGTCGATCATCAAATTCAAGCTGGGCGCGCCCAATGATCTGCCATAGGCCTGTCATGCCGGGCATGACATCAAGCCTTTCAGTATGCCAAAGTTTATAAGTTTCAGTTCCAAAAGATGTTGGGCGGGGGCCAACCAGGCTCATTTCACCCTTCAGTACATTGAACAATTGAGGCAGTTCATCAAGACTGGTTTTCCTTAGGATTCTCCCAATCTTCGTAATACGCGGATCGTTTGTAATTTTAAAATCCGGCCATTGCAACTCATTCAAATGAGCAAATTTTTCCTTTAATTTTTCAGCCTCCGGAACCATTGACCGAAATTTATACATGCGGAAACGTTTTCCACCCATCCCGGTGCGATATTGTGTGAACATCGCAGGCGCCCCGGGGGAAGTGAAAGTGATAATTAATTGAATTATCCCAAGAACTGGCAGCCAGAACGGGATGCTCAAAATAACAAGGGTCAGATCCATGATTCTTTTTGCCACCAGGTAGGAGCGCCCAGTGAAGAGACGCTTCTTTGGATCAAAAGAATTGATCCAGGAGGACTTATCAACAGGAGTAAATATCGTACTTGTCATTTCACAGCTTGTTCTTTAATTTCAACAAAATTGCCGGGAGCAGGGGAATGCTTTGAACGATCACGCCCCAGAAACAATAAATCATCAAATGTCAAAGCCTCATCGGGGAAAGAGGCAACACCGCAATTGACTTGAAGCCCTGTCCGTTCTTCGACGGTCTGGGAAATACGCTCCGCCAAGAAAACTATGCTTTCCATATTGGTTTCCGGACAAAGTACGATATACCGGCCTATATGATCCATGAAGAGCAGATCGGTCTGGCGAATTGCCTCTCCAACCGCCTGACCTATACGGGCATTCGACAGGCGGGCGAGCATATCACGCTGTAAACTTTTAAGCATTTCACGAACTACTTCTTCATCCTTCGGAAAGGCATGCACAACCACAAGGGATAATGGGCGATGGAAACGCCTGCTTCTGGCAAACTCATTCTTTATCTGTTCAGAAGCTGAATCCAATTCAAGCGCCCGGTGGGGAAAGGTGCCCTGGGCAAGTATATCCATCAAAGATTCTGAACCTTCAATCGCAACAGCAAGTTGATAGGAAAGCCACACCCCAACTTCCAATATTACAACCTCAAGAACAATCACCTCCACATTCATGGATGCGGTATTGGCACGGTCAATGATCCGTAAAAGGGCAAAATAAATCGCACCCCAAAAGAACATGGGCACGGCAACAGAAACCTTATGGAGTGAAGGGACAAAAATCATAACCGGCACAATAAAGATCGCGGTAAGGTAAAAATATGCAGCAAAGTTGATAACAGGTTTGTCCGAACGATCCAATTGACCGAATACAAGCACAATTAGCAAATAAAAAGCTATCCAAAATAAAGATTTCTTAAGATTTGTCACGCTGCCACTCCAAATTCATTATAAATCCTTTGAAAATGCAATTCAATATTGATGGATTTTAACATAAAATTCAGACAAACCCACTCCCATAAAAGTAATGGGATGATTACAATCTCCAACCAGGGCTCATTGGCAAAATTTGTAAGATTATCTATCGAAAATCCATCCATATTCACAAGGAGAACGAAATCCATGACTGAAAAATCAGATATCTTCAATTTGAAGCCTTCCACCATCACAGTTTACAGCACAGTCTGGTGTCCGGATTGCAAACGGGCAAAAAAATTCTTTGGAGAACATCGAGTTCAATACGTGAGCGTGGATATTGAAGAGGAGACAGGCGGTGTTTCATTTGTGGAAAACATTAACAATGGAATGAGGATCATTCCAACCATAATCTTCCCCGACGGCGATGTATTAGTTGAGCCATCCAATGCCCAACTTGCAGAAAAACTTGGTCTCCAAACCAATGCAAAACTGGAGTTTTATGATGTGATCATTATAGGCGGCGGACCGGCAGGGCTAACGGCAGCGCTTTATCTCGCTCGTGAAGGATTGGAGACGCTTGTTATCGAAAAAGCCGGGCTGGGCGGGCAAACTGGCATCACTCAAACACTTGATAATTTTCCCGGTTTCGATGAAGGCATTCCGGGCGCTGAATTTGCGGACCGCCTAAGCCGGCAAGCTCGAAAATTTGGAGTGGAAATTTTGCAGGCACAGAAAGTGTCTGAAATTGAACAAGATGGGCAATATCATATCATCCACACAAGTTCAGGAAAGCATTATCATAGCAAGGCTGTATTACTCGCATCGGGTGCGCGCTACCGGCGCATGGATATTCCCGGCGAAGATGAATTGATCGGAATCAATGTCCATTTTTGCGCCACTTGCGATGGCGCCTTTTATAAGGGCAAAAAAGTTCTTGTAGTTGGCGGTGGAAATAGCGGTTTTGAAGAGGGACTCTTTCTGACCAAATTCGCTTCACAAGTTGACATTATTGTGAACTCGCAGGAACCAAAAGCAAGCAAAATCCTGCAGGAAAAAGTGGCTGAGAAAGAGACTATGCATGTCCTGCTTAACCACAATATCAAGGAGCTACGAGGCAGGAATAAACTCGAATCCGTGATTGTTGAAGACAAAAACCTAAATGAAGAAAAGTTACTCGACTACGATGGCGTCTTCGTATTTATCGGTTTAACACCCAACAATGATCTAATAAAGGAAAAAGCAAAACTTGACCAATGGGGTTTCGTAAAAACCGAACATATGATGACCAGTATCCCCGGAATATTCGCAGCGGGAGATGTGCGTTCGGGCGCAACCAAACAGGCCGCAGCAGCCGCAGGTGAAGGCGCATCTGTGGCTCTTGAAATTCGCGAATATCTCAAATCCATTGGCGGATAATTAACCCAGGTGCCACCCTTTTAAATAGGCGCAATCCTAAAATCTTTAGCCACAGATTGCACGGATTTTCGCGGATTTACCTTCAAAACTCGCGTGAATTAGCATAATCCGCGGCAAGGAATTGGCGTGGCAACTTGAAGTAATTATAAAAATTCAAATTTGGAGGAATTAAGTCTTGACCGATCTATACACTAAACATCCTTCGCAAATCGTGATGTATACCACTGACTATTGCCCTGATTGTCATCGGGCAAAAGCATTCTTTGAGGCCAGCAAAATTGAATATCTTCGGGTGGGGCTTGAGGGAGATGAAGAAGCGGTTGAATTCGTGATGAAAGTTAACAATGGACTGCGAAGCGTGCCGACCATCGTCTTCCCGGACGGCTCGATCTTGGTTGAACCAAGCTGGAAAAAATTACAGGAAAAAACGTCAGCGGCTTGATCGAGATTAGCAAACCAGCGCGTGGGCAATATGATATGAGAAGGTATAATCGCCTTATGAAAAAGGGATTGTTCACTTTACTAACCATCGCTTTTTTGCTTTCAGCATGTGATACTTGGGGCGTTCAACCTCAACCCTTTCCGGTATGGACACCAATTCCTTCGCGCACGCCGGGGGTGGTAACGGCAACACCCATCATCATCCTCCCCACATTTACAGAGACTTCAACCCCAGGCGACATCATTATCACGCCAACGATCACCGAAACCCCATCTCCCACATTCACACTTGCGCCAATCACCCCCTCCGAGACAGCCACACTCATGCCCATACAATCCATTTCTGTGGATATTCTCGGCTGCAATACCAGCATTGACATTATTCACGGCATGGGCGAAGTAACAAACGCTTATGTTACTGTAAAAAATACCGGCACCGTAGACCTCCCCAACACCTGCTCCCTGCTGCGCGCGCTGGATGAAGACCGCGAACACCCTGACAAGAGAAAATGCGTCAGCAACCTGCCTGCGCAAAACCAGGTCACACTTAAACTGACGGTTGATTCGGCCTACCAACAGGATACTGTCATTCAGGTGGATACAACGTCAAACGAAGTTATGTTATTGCGCGTGGATAAATCATCCTGCACGGATATTGGACTATTCGGCGGCGAGCCTTCGGATATTGGGGTTATCAAGCCAATTCAGCCTTAGCAAAGTCTGGGGGGTTGTTAATCTATAAACTTATTTTGCCAAAGGCAGTGTAAATGTAAATACACTGCCTTTATTTTCACCAGCGCTCTCGGCCCACAGTTTTCCGCCATGCGCTTCGACAAGATGCTTCGCAATTGTTAGACCGATCCCTGAGCCGCCGCGTGTACGTGTGCGCGATTTATCCACGCGGTAGAAGCGGTCAAAGATTTTGGCGAGATGCTCCGGCGGAATTCCCACCCCTGTGTCTCTGACCGAAATTCGCGCTTCGCCTTTTACACGCTCGATGGAAACCGTGACATTCCCGTTCTCCGGTGTATATTGCAAAGCGTTGCCGATCAAATTGGTGAGAACCTGGATCACGCGGCCTTCGTCAGCCAGGATATGTATGGGTTCACGTGGCAGGCTCGAGCTGAGAGTGACGCGCTTTTCGTCGAACTGATACTGCAATCGCTTCGTCACAGTTTTAATTAAGGAGGCTGAATCTACAGGGTGGACATCCAGCTGTGTGGCGTGAGACTCAACGCGACTCAACTCCTGCAAATCATCCACCAAACGATTCAATCGTTCAGACTCGGCATGGATCTGTTGATAGGTTTCAGCAGATGCGGGAAGAACATTATCCATCAAACCTTCGGCATAGCCTTTGATGGCGGTAAGCGGCGTGCGAAGTTCATGCGCCACATCGCCGATCAAACGGCGGCGCATGTTTTCAACCTGCTCGAGCTGATCTGCCATTTGATTGAAACTTCCTGCAAGTTGATTTAGCTCGTCATTCCCATGCGACTGCACACGTTCATCGTAATGTCCATCTGCAATGCGCTGGCTCGCATACATCATCACTCCTACAGGCGCGAGAATACTTCGACTAAAAACAAAGCTCACGATCAGCGCAACCAACGAAGCGGCAATCACCGCGATCACCAACGATTCATTAAATGTCGCCTGAAAATTATTATAAAAATCCGCCATCATTCCAACGCCCTGCCCCTGCCCGTGGCCCTGCCCCATCGCCCCCTGACCCGTTCCTGTTCCTAATTGCGATTCCATAAAAGACAAATGGCGCGCGTAAGCGGCTGGTGTAACAAACTTGGTGGTAATTCCGATGACAGACATGCCAACCAGAATAACAACAAAATATGAAAGAAATAATTTTATGCCCAGATGAGAACGAATGATTTTCATAAGTCACCAGTTTTATAAAGGCTCGTCATCGAAACGATAGCCAACACCGCGCACAGTTGCAATAAGATCGGGGTCGCCTAACTTTTGGCGGACGTGGCCAAGGTGAACATCCACCACGCGCATTTCGCCGAAGTACGCCCCACCCCACACCCGCTCCAGTAGTTGTTCGCGCGAAAGAACACGGCCTCGGTTTTCTGCAAGCGCAAGCAGGAGGTCGAATTCGCTGGCTGTCAGGTCAACGGGATGATCGTCCACTGTGACTTGACGCGCCCCTGTATCCACTCGGACATGACGAAAAGCCAGCACGGCTCCTTCGACGCCCGGGCCTGATCCTGTTTGAATACGCCTTAACGCCGCCTTGACTCTTGCCACCAACTCGCGCGGACTGAATGGCTTCGTCACATAATCATCAGCGCCGACGGAGAGTCCCACGATCTTATCGGTCTCTTCGGTGCGGGCGGTTAACAAGATGACATATACCTGTGACTCGCGGCGCAGGCGCGCGAGCAATTCCAACCCGTCCATGCCGGGCAGCATGATGTCCAGCACGATCAGGTCGGGCTTGAAAGCATGCATAGCCTTAAGGCCTGAGGGACCATCTGTCGCCGTGAAAACTTCGTATCCTTCAGGTTTCAAGTAGGCTTGAACAAGGGTCACAATGGAGGGTTCATCGTCAATTACAAGAATTTTTGGCATGGTGAGATTTTACTTATCCTTATCTTTATATATCATAAAGCAAATGTAAAGATTTGATAAAGGTTTTGCGCATGGCTTTCTCAAATTAATGGTAGAAAAATTCTCCAGGCCACAGTTTGCGAAGCAGCAATTCTCATTATGAATATGTCGCTGCGAGAGCGATAGCCCGACACTTGCGCCGTACGCCAGTGCGGTGAGCAATCTTCTGTTACAAGAAGACTGCTTCGGCAAAGAACATGCCTGCCCTCCCACTCGCTCCGCTTCGGGGATTGTAATGGCGGGCGATGCCAGGGAGTATGAGATTGGTAATAATATTCTAATGTTGGCGGTCGTAACTTTTATGAAGTTAAGACGACAAATCACTTATACCATTGATCACAAGTTAAGGTTTTCAGAGAGGCGATATCCAGAGGGCAAGAGTGATTCGCCATAAGACACCCATAAAAATCTCAGCAAATCTACGCACGATGGTCGGAATCCCATAGACAAATTCGACCAAACAATTAGCCAAAAACAAACAATTGAATATATTTAAACGTAAAACCACTCAAAACTACGTTTAATACAACCTCTGAAACCTTTTCTTTTGACCAATGCCTTTATAGTCAAAAGGAGACTCAAATGCGAAAACATAAACAGATCAATGTATGGGGGACGCCCTTCCGGCTGGTGCTTAGCCTGATCGGACTACTAACCCTGTCCATAATCATAGTTGTCTTCTCGAAGACAGGTACGGTTCAAGCACAATCTGCTGACTTAGGTAATGCAGTGGCGAGATACCCCAATATTGCCAACACCGCCCTTCAATCGTGCGACCTTTGCCATACCGGTAGTATTCCCAATCTAAACCCTTATGGTGCCGACTACTTGAACAACGGCAGGAATAACGCAGCCTTTGGATTGATCGAAAACATCGATTCCGATGGTGATGGATTTACGAACATTCAGGAAATTCGCGATTACCTGACTTTCCCTGGAAATCCGGGTAGTTTTCCATCCGCCACCGCGACCCCATCCAATACCTCTTCTCCACCTACCCCAACTTCAACCTTTACATCTGTTCCGCCGACCCCAACAAGCACAGGTACGGTAATAGATACGCCCACCATTCCGCCAACAGACACTTCCGTTCCTCCATCATCAACGCCCGGAACTCCGGCACCGGGTGGCCTCGATCTTGACATTAAGAAGTTCAAGGTCAATTCAAAGATCGAACTGAAAGAGGTCAAACCAATCAAGATCAGGCTTGACATCAAGAATTCTGGCATGGTTGGTGGTCAGGGAGTTGCGACTATTGTGGGTGTTCAGAATGGTGTCGAGGTCTATCGCGTGAGTATGGATGTCTCCGACCCGGTGGGCGGCGGACACAGTCGTTTCCAGTTCCCTAGTTACACGCCCACCTCCGGTGGAGAGATCGTATGGACAGCCTCGTTGACAGACGATGACCCGGACACAGACGTTCAAATGGAAACCACTTTTGTAAAAGACGATCATGACGATGACGAAGATGATGGCAATGACAATAATAATGATAACGGCAACAACAATGGCAATGACAACAGCAATGACAATAGCAACGACAATAGCAACGACAATGGCAACGACAACGACAATGGCAATAGCAACGACAACGACAATGGCAATGACAATCACAATGATAATGACAACGGCCACGACAATGGCAATGGACATGGTCACTGAAGGATTACATAAAATAGAATGGGGCAATCATAATCAGCCTCTCGATTGGGCAGGTACTATTGCAAAAAGCCCAATAAATAAAACAGGCTATATGGACGCAATTTAGCCTTACATTAACAGGACTTTCGCTCCACAGGGTCTGGTTCATGAAGCGAAAGTCCTGACTATTTTAGGGGAAAAGAATTTGATGATATTGGATACCCTATCAAAAGGTATAATGTCGTCATGACAGACGAACAAATCAAATCCCTTGCACGCAACAAGATCGCCATGCTGATCGATGGTGATAATGCCCAGGCTGGGTTGCTTTCCCAAATGCTTGTTGAGGCTGGCCGTCATGGACAAGTGACTGTCCGCCGCATTTATGGGGACTGGACAACGGCCAATATGAATTCATGGAAGGAAACATTGAACTTCCATGCCTTCCAACCTATTCAACAATTCCGCTATACGATTGGAAAGAACGCAACCGACAGCGCTATGATCATCGACGCAATGGACATTCTACACGCGGATGTGGTGGATGGCTTTTGTCTCGTTTCTTCAGACAGCGACTACACCCGCTTGGCTACCCGCATACGCGAGACGGGCATCTTTGTGATGGGTATTGGGGAAAAGAAAACGCCCAAACCTTTCGTCAACGCCTGCGATGTATTCGTTTATACAGAAAATCTAGTGACTGTGAAAAAGGCGGTCACACAACCGCGCAGCAAACCAAAGGATGGGGCAAAGAAAATCAAGGAAGAAAAAGAGGAAGTCGACCCCCTGCCCTTGCTGACTCAGGCATTCGAGATGGCCGTTCAACAAGACGGATGGGCATCACTGGCCACAATGGGCAATGCACTCTATCAACTTGACCCCGGCTTTGACCCTCGCACCTACGGTCACAAACAACTTTCACGCATGATGATGAATTTCAAGGAACGTTTCCAAATCCTGGAAAAAGACACTGGCGGATTTTTTGTGAAGATCAAGGAGTAGTCACTATTTTGAATGTTATACAGCGTGCAAACTAATGCCCAAAATCAGGTGTTTATATTGCACGCTGTATAAACCATAGTTGGGTTGCTTCGCGCAAAACATAAATGCAACTGCAATTCACAGGATGATTTGAATGCCCAAGAAACAATCCGAATCTGTTCCAAATTCTTTAGAGCCTTTCTATTCAGCAATTGTGAATCTCACAGACGCTGTATGCAAACAATACCTAAACGATGAATATGCAGGACTTTCTCGTAGATTAGCAGGAACTCTTGCAAGAAAACGCCCTTCTCCTATAGTTCGGGGAAAACCTGAAGTTTGGGCTTGTGCAATTATCTATGCACTTGGCACAGTTAACTTTCTTTTCGATAAATCGCAAACTCCCCACATGCGAGCGGATAAATTATGCGCTGTGTTTGGCGTCAGTCAGAGTAGTGGCGCAAATAAAGCCAAATCTATTCGCGACATGCTAAAAATGTATCAACTTGACCCAAACTGGTGTTTACCAAGCAGAATAGACGACAATCCTATGGTTTGGATATTACAAGTAAACGGGATGATGGTAGATATTCGTTACATGCCTCGTGAAGTCCAAGTCATTGCTTACGAAAAAGGATTGATTCCGTACATTCCAGCAGACCGATAAATTTCGGGAGTTGCCAAAGAATGGTGTTCGTGCAATAATTTTATCAACCTTCATGCCAGCAAGTTCTTTTACAGTCAGCGAGTCTTGCACAACAGCACGTCACCTAACAAAACATGCACCTGATGCTGGGGAGTCTGCGCAAATCTCAAGCAGCTTTCTACGCCTTATCATTTTTCCAGTTGGACGGCTTCGCCATCCCCTCCTCAGCGCCAGTAACGCGAACCATTGGGTATTTTCATAAAGAGAGAACAGCATGAAAAAGTATCTTCCCACCATCGTCCCGATAATTTCAGCCATTTTAATTGCGGTCATTACTGATAAGCTAACAAAGATTGACATTATTGACAAAATACTTAAGGGAATCACCAATATCTTTTCATACTTTAGTTTTCGTATCGAAACCCCGGTCTGGCTCTTGGTCATTTTTATCCTGGCGCCTGTTTTAATTTTGTACTTCACCAGTCAACCGGCAATCAAAAAATTTGTTCACGACAGGAATCCCTCATTAAAAAATATCAACCGAAAGCAGCCCAGAACAATTCCAGATATTGACACCCTGATCAAAGGCAACGAGTTGACCGCTGAAGCCCAACTGTGTATTCTTGGATATCAAAATCATAGTCCGATTCTGGCATACAAAAAAGGGCTTTGTTGTTCGGATTATGAACCCGGTACTTTTACACTGGCAGAGATAAGCCCGGATGCCAGTTTCCTAAAAGAAGGCATGTCTTTCATCGAATGGGTGGATAAAACCTTGAATCAGGAAATTGGGTATCTGGAAACCATTTTTCCCAATTTATTCAAACGGCGTTCAATTGCTGAAACAAAAGAACTCACGAAAAAAGTTTTGACCATGAACGGCCCCATCGGACGGACCCTGCATCAGGAAATCTGGTTCCAAGAGTATTCCGATATTCTCCGACGAATAATTTTAATGGTAACTATAGACAACCCAGATCTTGAAATCGATATTTACCCTAACCTGACCACTAAACGTAAAAAAATTGCCTTTGATATTCTTAAACAACTGGAAGAAACTAAACATCCCAGCCTTCAGGAGTGGCTTTTTATCTCAATTGCGGCCGGTTTGATGGGGGTTGATGAGAAGTCCAACCATGCAGCCACATCTGACATCGTTCGTACTCATGTAATTTCGCTACAGGGCGCTGACGAATCGCCAACAGCAGTTAGAAATATCTGCGACCAGCTCTGGCAAACAGCCAACACCAAAGTTCGGGTAGATGCGACAAATATATTTCTAGAAACTTTGCGTAATAGTTCCTGGCGCACGTTCCGAATTGTTTCGTTTCCGGATGATTATCTCGAAAGCATTTTCCTGCTGAAGTTTTATACAGAATTGTTGCGGGAATTTCCGCATATCGAAATTGACTGTGTGCCACGCTCCATACGATGCGGTAACGACGCCACCTGGCAAGACATTGAGGACTTCCAAGAGAAATTCCCTGGACTGGTTGATAATCCGCGCTTCCGCATACACCGAAGCGGCCCAAAACTGGGCACGGTAAATTTGCTCAAACTTGAACATAGCGTTATGGATTTGTTGGAGATTACAGATATTGTTGATGCACGAGGTGCTCGTAATTATGAAATGATGCAAGGAATTAATCGTGATGCTTATTTTGGCTTCATGGTTTGCAGGGAATTCAGTGAAGCCGTAACTGGTTTATTTGCTGAAGATACTCCTCTGGTTTTTTTGCGCCAGCCTGCTGGCGAAAGATCCTTCACCGGTTTTCGCAGAAGATCGGAAAGGATCGCAAACGGTCGTTTATTATCGCAAGTTACAGTCAAAGATAATCAATTGAGGTGGGAAGGTGGCCACATTGCACAAATCAATAACTGGTCGAATGAAGTGCGAAAAAGGTACCAAACTTTGCAATTGTATTATAGCAAGAATGCCGTCTCATTCCACAAAAAATATGGCGACCATCTAGAGTTGGAAGTTAAAAACTATCTTAATCACCTGAGCGGGAGGGTTTTGGTGCTGGGCTGCGGGTCTGGAAAAGAAGTTAATTATCTGGCAACACGCAACTGCGATGTTTATGGAATAGATTTATCAGATGAAGCAATTCAAATTGCGCGCGATTCATATCCACGAATTTGGGATCGTTTCCGTGTGGAGGATTTTTACAATCTGCCGCTTTTTATTGAGGGTAATTTTGACGGCATTGTTGCCAATGCCGCGTTTGTGCATCTGTTGGAACGGGATGATATCCAAACTATGATTGCAGCCATTGCTTCAAAATTGAAACCCGGGGGAATTGGTTACATTCGATTGATCCACAAAAAAGATGTCAATCAAGAGTATGACCACTACAAAAACTCAACTCGATGGTTTGTGTATTATTCTTTGGATGAACTGGAAACGATTTGCGCAAAACACGATTTAAAGATAATCAAAAAAGAGAGCATAGCCCATGCCCAATATCCGCTTGTGAGTTGGGTTTCAATTCTGTTTCAAAAATAAAACTTTTCTTTTTTGAGTAAGGCAACAAGTCTTGCGCAACCCAAACCCGCCCACCAAAGTATGCATCCGACGTGTGGGATTCTGCGGCGCGGTTCGAGTTTTTTCCTGCTCCCAAGCAGAATCCGCGCCCACCCGCTCTCAGGTAACGCAAGCCGTTGGGCAGCTTTACCATTGAGTGCTATACATGGAGGCAAACGCTATATGTTAATTGATCAATTCCTGCCAATCTACGATATAAACGCACAATACCAAGTTGACATTCATGCGCCTATCGAGAGAGTCTATTCAGCGGCACGTAATCTGAACATGAGTGACTCATGGATTGTCCGCTGGCTGTATCGTTTGCGCGGCCTTCCTAAACACAACCTGACTCTTGACGGCATGTTAAAATGGGGATTTGTTCTTCTCGCCGATCAACCTTCGCAGGAAATTGTGTTCGGATTGATTGGTCGCTTTTGGACTCATTCCGCTCAGATTCAATCTGCCACCGTTGATACTTTTGTTGAATTCCAGCAAAAAGGATACGCCAAAACAGCGGCAAATATTGCCTTTATCTCCCAAGACATTGGAATTGTCCGAGTCACAACAGAGACACGGGTTTATTGCCCCGATGATACAAGCCGGCGTTATTTTCGCCTATACTGGCTGGTCATTGGACCGTTCAGCGGTATCATCCGCAAGGAGTGGCTTCGTTTAATCAAGCAACATGCAGAAGCATCTCCGAGTTCTACCAGAGAAGAGACATACGAATCTGACATTACATCAAAGTAATGAACGCCGCAAACAAAATGCGCAGTGGCGGTGTGGGATTTGCAGCGCGATTCGCGCAAGCAGTTTTCCACGCCTCAGCCTTTTTCTCCCCAGCGCAGATAAAACAAAGCGCTGGCTTGCTGCATGAAAAGAAAGTCCATTTATGAATGGTCATCTAAAACGAACAAGACTATTAATCAAGTTATTGCTCCTGGCAATTTTTTCGCTTTCTTGCAGCGGTGTAACTATTGCAATAGACACAGGATACCCAACTGCCGAATCTGTTATTCCAACGCAGCAAATTGGTTTGGACTTTGCTGTTCAAAGCCCGTCATTGCCCGAAGGCGACGCATCCGCTTCACTCCATTTGTTTTTGCATAATTACCATGTGCCAAATAATGGTCTTATTACCGGAGTCACTTACCTCAATGACAGCGACACTATTTCAGAATCATTTGACTTGCTTATACTACGCCCTGACAATCAAGGCTGGAAGGTTCTGCACCGTATTAACTTATCAGACGATAGTCCACCCGCCGAAACAGGGATTACATTATTAGCCCTGCCATCTCCTTTATCTGTCCAAAAGAACGACATATTTGCTCACTGGCAATACGAAGCGGAAGGCGCAATACCATTGAATATAGATAACGCCTCTTTCGATGGCTTTAGCATGGGTCAATATGGTTTTCTTTCTTCTGATATCGAAATTGGTCAACACATTAATAAGGATGGCTTCTCTGGACTCCGAGATTATTTCATAAATATTATTTTCACGACGACTCCATAACTCCGGTAAGTTAGCGCATGTTCATAAAGAAGCGCAAAAGCGGGCCGAGGCTTTGGCTCGGCAATGGAATACCAACCTCGATCTTCAAGACCGGGTCTTGATGGGCGCTCCGCAGCAAGCCGCTGAACAACTGATGAGATATGTCGAACGCGGTGTTGAGCACTTTGTCTTGAGCGTGGCCGCGCCATATGATATGAAGATGGTTGAGCTTTACACAAGCGAAGTTGCGCCAATGGCTGAAAAAATGGCGCAGAAGCATTAATCAAACTTTATCCTTCACCAACCCCATATAAACTTCCACGATCCGTGCAGCGATATTTTCCCAGGCGTAACCTAATGCATATTCCGCGGCACGCTGCCCCATCGTCTCGCGCAGATGCGCATCTCCCAACAGCCATGACAACTTATCGCACAACGCCTCTGGCTCGCTATCGGGAATCGTATAACCGGTCACATCGTTTTGGACGAGATAGCCAAGCCCACCCACCTCTGAAGCAATGACCGGCGTACCGCAAGCCATCGCCTCCAGCGCAACCATCCCGAACGATTCGTACAACGAAGGCATCACAACCACCTCCGCCGCGGAATAATAATATTGAAGCGTGTCCTGACCGCGCTTGCCGAGGAAGATCACCATGCCGCCCATGCACAACTCGTCACATAGTTTTTGCAAGCGGGTCATTTCTTCAGTCATATCCTCTGGATTCACATCAGGCTCACCGCCGATAATCGCAAGATGCACAGGGCGATGCACCTTCTGCAAATCCAAACAAGACATCGCCTGTATCAAAGTATCTACGCCTTTCAACGGCTCGATGCGCCCCACAAAAAGCACCATCCGATTCTCGGGTTTCAAACCAAGGAACTGCTTCGCCTCATCCGCAGGGATCGGATAAAAATGACACGTATCCACACCCGGCGGAATGATGGCCAGCTTGCGTTGATCTGCACGGTAGAGGAATCTCAACTGTGTCGTCTCAGCTATCGTCGCGGCAATGATGCGGTCAACCCGACGGAGAACCTGCCTCTCCCCTTTGAGTCGATCTTCGCCCGCGCGTTCACTCTCCGAACGCGCCACCCGATTCTTCATCTCACCCAGGGTATGGAACATATGCACGATGGGTGTCCCACCCCACGCATCGCTCAAAGATTCAGCAGCCAGCCCGGACATCCAGTAATGACTGTGAATTACATCATAGCGAATCCCTTTCTCAACAGCAAATTGTTTAATCCCCTCTACAAATTCGGGAATGTAATTCGCCAACTCGCTCTTGGCTTTGGGGGTTTCAGGCCCCGACGGCACATGCACCACACGATTGCCAAATCCCAATTCATGCACAACATGCGGAACATGTTCATCCTGCGAGCGCGTAAAGACATCCACATGGATTCCCATGCGCCCCAACTCGCGCGTCAGATCGCGAACGTAGACGTTCATTCCGCCGGTATCCTTTCCGCCCAACGTGGCGAGTGGACAGGTATGATAAGAAAGCATTGCAATTCGAAGCATATGATTTTTGATTCCCAAAGCACAGACAACATGGAAAGCTGAAAACTTGCGGGTTTAGTTTTAATCCTTTATAATCCCGCCCGCTTATAAAAATTGCCACCATAGCTCAGCTGGTAGAGCAGTCGATTCGTAATCGACAGGTCGTCGGGTCGTAGCCGACTGGTGGCTCAAAAACTGACAGACTTTTATAGTCTGTCAGTTTTATTTTAACACCCATTCATTGAACACAATAACTCCACAAAATCAGCAATTCTCAATATGTCGTTGCGAGGAGGGTTCTTGGTCTTCCCGACGAAGCAATCCCTTCGATTTAGGAAACTGCTTCGGCAAAAAAAACAAAAATGCCTCGCAGCGACATGTTCATAATGAGAATTACTGCCACAAAATAGGGATTGCGGACTAAAGTCCGCAATCCAACTTCCAACTAATTCTCTTGACAATCTAGTTACCTATACTATAATACTAGTGTTATAGTATAGGTAACTAGAAATCTAGCTACCAAAAGGAGCACTATGTCACTCAAACACGCCATACTTGGCTTTCTCTCCCTTGCCCCGTTCTCAGGCTACGATCTAAAAAAAGCCTTTGACAATTCGGTGCAGCACTTCTGGCCTGCCAATCAAAGTCAGATCTACCGCACACTGGCCGAACTCGACGAACAAGGTTTTGTGGAAAAAGAAATTATCGAACGCGAAGAACGGCTCGACATGAAAATCTACAACATTACCGAAACGGGCCGCGCCGAACTGCATCAATGGCTGTCCACGCCCCTGCCCGAACACGACACTCGTGAGCCATTCCTCATTCAAGTCTATTTTGGCGGCAAACTCAGCGACGGGGAAATCCTCAACCTTTTACATCGCAAGCTCAAGGAAATCGAAGAACGACTATCTGTATTCGAAGCTGTGTATCAAATGAGCCAAAATACACCCGGCAAAGTCGCCGACAAGCGCACCACCTTTTTTGCACTGCTCACATTGGAGCTTGGCTACATCAACTCAAAATCCGACGCCGCCTGGCTGCGCTCAGCCATCGAACGCGTCGAAACAAAAAACTACACCATTCAAATAGGAAACTCATGAACAAAACAATTCGCAACATTATTATCGTCGCACTTTTCACAGTTGGCGGAGGCTGGCTCGGCATCTGGCTCAACAACGTCACAGGCAACACGCAGCCGCCCATGCAAAGTCTGGGCGTTCTGATCTGGCTGGCAACTCCTGCCCTTTCTGGATTATTTTTACGGGCTTTTGGCGGAGATGGCTGGAAGGATTCTGGTTTTGGGCTGAATCTCCTCTCAGGCTGGAAGTGGTATCTGACAGCGATTCTGGTCTATCCGCTCGCGGCCCTGCTGACCTTTGTGCTGGGTGTACTCTTCGGCATTGTCAGCGCTGACGGTTTTGCCGAGCAAGGTTTCAGCGCATATTTATCGGCGGTTGGCGTAATGCTCGTCGGCTCGCTCATGAAAAACATCTTCGAAGAATTTGCCTGGCGCGGCTACCTTACCCCAAGACTCGATGCCACCAAAGTCCATCCGATTTTGAATCATTTGATCGTTGGTGTTTTGTGGTGGGCATGGCATTTGCCATATTATTATTACTTCCTTGACCGGAGCGTATTGATGTCATCCATTACGACCAGCATTCCTGTATTTCTCTCCATCGGATTGATCGTCATGTTCCCCACTGCAATTCTGTTTGGCGAATTACGGCTGATAAGCAAATCTGTTTGGCCTGTCTTCGTTCTGCATAACGTTGTCAATGCGCTAAGTATGCCGCTACTTATTAACGGCTTCATTAAAGTCAACGGGCCAATGGCTCCAATTTTCACGCCCACCAACGAAGGAATCATCACATCAATTTTGTTTGGCGTCGCAGGGTGGATGTTGTATCAATACCGAATGAAAACACAAAAAGCTTAATGATAAAAGTGACAGTCACCTTCGCGAAGCGGGTGACTGTCACTTTTTGTTTTATTCAATTCCATCAAATATATGATCGAGAACATCCTCGCTCACATCGAAGACCGATCCGTTTTCAGGAATGGCTTCCTTCGTCATCCATTCGGGCAGGCGGTCATCTTTGGCAGTGAAGCCTGCGCGTTTGTTGAACTCACGCTCCAGCTTAATGGTCTGCTTGCCTAATTCCTGCAAAATATTATCAGGCAGATCATCCCAGCCATACCGCGCTTTTAGCAGACGTTTCACTACGCCATCGGGAGTGGCGGCGTAACCAAAACCTGCAAAGATACAAGCGCCGATGGTGTCATAGCCAGCCATGTTCAACTGAGCATTAAGTGAAACATCTCTTTGCTGAGTTGGGTCGAGGTGATTTACCTGCGCGCGAATCGTTAATCCGCAAGTGTGATCCGCGCCCTGCGGGGTTGTCGCAAACGTCACGCCAGTGCCTTTGATCGAGCGCGGCTCATAAGCAGACATGGTCTGCCCCTTCACAGCAGGAACTCGCTCAATATTATATTTCTTCCCAACGCTCACAGCGCCATCGCCAAGTACATGACCAAGCTCCGTGCCTGCGCGAATTTCATCGATCAACTTCTGCGCATCTTCTTCACTGCCCCAGCGCATGAGTCCCGCTTCGGCGGCCAAACCAAGCGACCCGCCGATCTCGATCGAGTCGAGTCCCAGGTCATTGACATGCCAATTCAATCGGCCAATTGAATCGAGAGAATCAATATCAATATTCGTGCCCATCAAACCAATAGTTTCATACTCCAACGGCGAGACGATTACCTTGCCATCCTCTCCGCCGAAGACATTCGAGCATTTGATCGTGCATCCAGCCATGCAGGCATGAGCAGGGTCGGAAGGCTTGCCGCGAGTCAACGTGAATTCGCGCAGCGTCTCACCGCTGATATTTTCCACGTTGTCAAATGTGCCACGCGAAAAATTATGGACGGTTAAAGCCGCAAAGCGTTGAGTCATCTGCGCCATCGCGGCAGTGCCATAATCACGGTACGTGACCGATTGCGGATGATTCATGACAGACGCAGTGTAATCCTTCTGCGCGACTTTAAACGCCTCGGGATTCGCGATGGCTGGTTTCTGCCCACCGACATGATCAAACACGATAGCCTTTAATCCCTTCGAGCCCATCACCGCGCCGAGTCCGCCGCGAGCGGCAATCCGTGACGGAACTCTATCTTTATCGATATTCTGTATCCCCGCGGACTTCATCCGCATTTCACCGCCGGGGCCGATCAATGCAATGGCGACTTTATCGCCATATTTTTCAAGCAGTTTCGGCGCGGTTGCATAAACGCCAACACCTACGAGATCATCAGCCTTTTCCCATTTCGCGCCGTTCATTGATAAATGCAAAATCCAATAGCCATCTTCCGTTGGCTGGTCTTCGATAATGAGCGCATGAATGCCCATAAACGCCATGTGATAGCCGGTCCGCCCGCCTGCATTGGCTTCCTTGACGCCGCCAGTCAATGGAGACTTGCCGCCGATGGAAATCCTATCGGTGGACGAAAGCATGTGTCCCACCAAAAGCCCCGGTGCAAAGATCAATTTATTTCCCGCGCCAAGCGGATCACACATCGCATCCACTTCATCAACCAGAATGCGCGCCAGCAGTCCACGCCCGCCGAGGCGCTGCCAATTTTGCGGGACAGGTTCGCGTTTTAGGGTTTGTTCGCGTACATTGATACGCCAGATTTGAGATTTGTAATCAGTCATGTAATTCTCCAAATCACTTATGTCATTGCGAGTCTTCGAGAAGCAATCTCTACTTCGCAGGTGGTTGCTTCGGGCTATCGCTCTCGCAACGACATCTAACTAAACAACGATTGCACTGCTTCCCGAAACACCCTCGTATGATGATCCACATCGGCCTGAGTTGTCTCTGGTGAGATCAAGGCCATATTATGAAAAGGAGTCATCAGAATGCCGCGGTTGAGCGCGAAGAGATGCATATAGCGGTCGAGTTCAGGGTCAACAGCGGCGTGAGCTTCTCCGCCGTTCTTTGGCGGCTTCGGACGGAACCAATATTCAGAGCGGTTGCCTAATTGCTTGACGATCCACGGCAGCTCAAATTCTTTGATAACCGATTGAACGCCAGCGGTGAATTGTTCCTGCAAAGCAGTGGCTTTGAAATAAAACTCTTCCGTCAAAACATGTTGCAGTGTGGCCTTCATTGCCGCAATGGACAGGGCGTTGCCCGACAGCGTCCCGCCAATTCCGCCAACGTCCGAGTCTTCCACGGAAAGTTTAGCAGAGAAAGCCTGTGACACTTCTTCCGTGAAACCATAGATCGCGGCGGGCACTCCTCCAGCGAGGGGTTTGCCGAGGGTCAAGAAATCAGGCTGAAGACCGTGCGAAGCGCTGTATCCGCCAGAACCAGTGCAGATCGTGTGAGTCTCATCAATGATGAGATAAGTTCCATACTTGCGAGTCATCTCGCGCAGAGCCTCGTGATAACCGGGGTCGGGATGGATGATGCCAATGTTGGTCATCGCAGGCTCAGCGAGGACAGCCGCCACATCCCGCGCAGAGAGCGCAGTTTCGAGCGCGCCAATGTCGTTGAACTCGATGACTTTTGAAGTCTCACGCGGATCGATCTGCGGTCCCATATTATTGAGACGCGGCATGGGCGTGCCTTCTTCGTCGAGCGTGATGAAGGTTTCATCCACCGAACCGTGATAACAATAATTGAAGACCAAAATTTTCTTGCGGCCGGTGATGAGCCTCGCCATACGCAGTGCAAAACGATTCGCATCTGTGGCAGTGAGAGCGAACTGCCAATATGGAAGTTTGAAGCGGCGCTGCAATTCCTCACCGACCCAAATGACGTCTTCATAAGGCAGCATAAGCGTGATGCCTTTTTGAATTTGCTCAGTAATCGCCTTGACAGTTGCTTCGGGCGCGTGGCCTGTCATCGCACCAGTGTCGCCGAGACAGAAGTCAATGTAGTCGTTGCCGTCCACATCGGTGAAGTGCGCGCCTTTGGCTTCTTTTGCAAAGATGGGAAACGAACCCGCCCAGCGGATCATCCACAACATCGGCACGCCGCCATGCAATGACTTGCGCGCGCGTTGATACAGTTCGTATGATTTGGGGTGATTCTTGTGAAAGAGTTGTTCTTCAGCTTGAAGGAGTTGCGTGAGTTTGTTGCGGTCGAGGGATTGTGTCATGATTTTGTATAGCCTGTATACAGGTACACAAGTAAACACGCAGACAGGGATGAAAAATCGTCTCGTATACCTGTGTACTTGTTTCCTTGTCTACTTGATTACTTCCTTTAGTGCTTCACCAAAGATATTCAAGCCATCATTGACCTGCCCTGATGTCACATTCAACGGCGGGATCCAGCGCACGGTGTTGTCGTATGTTCCGCAGGAAAGAAGCAACATGCCTCTTTCTTCGGAGGAACGAATTACTTCCTTTACCAGTGGTTTAGCTTTGGCCTGGCTTCCATCAACAACAAATTCAGTGCCGACCATCAGTCCCTTGCCGCGCACGTCGCCAATCTGCGGATACTCTTCCTGGAATTTGCGCAGCCCCATCATCAATTGGATGCCGCGTTCTGCGGCATTCTCCAGCATTTTTTCGTCTCTCATCGCGCGGACAGTTGCCACGCCTGCCGCACAAGCGACTGCGTTCCCGCCGTAGGTTCCGCCGATCGAACCAACGTCAAGTTTCTTCATGATGTCTGTGCGGCTGAAAACAGCAGAGAGCGGCATACCCGAAGCAATGCCCTT